>JAJSLI010000150.1 GCA_021272315.1 Methylacidiphilales bacterium
AGCGCGATGAGGGTGCCGGCGTACAGGCTGGTGAGCGCCGCGACGGGGAGGTAGAGAAACTCACCCGCACGTTCGGGTGTATCGATGGATTGGAGGACGGTTTGACTCATAGGAGGTAGGGGGTTGGAGGTTGGGGTTTAAAGGAGGGTGACGGAGGCGGCCTTTTCGGCGTTGAGGGTGGCGAGATATTTTTCCTCGCTGAGGTTGAGGTTTTTCACGATGAGCTTTTGCGCGGCATTGAGGGACGCCACGCGGCCCGGTTCGTTGGGCCGGGCGGGATTGCCGCCCTGGCGCGCGGCGAGCGGCACGGCGCCGACGGGCAGGCGGTCGATCATCGAGCGGAGGAGGGCAACGGGCGTGGCGCGAATTTCCTCGGCGTTGAGGGGTATGACTTTGCCCTGGGTGGCGGCGAGGGTGAGAAGGCCGTCCTTCTCGATCTGGTCGATGCGGGCCTCAACGCCGAGCGGCCGGGCGGGGGCGGCGTTGGACCGATCACCATCGGCGGGGTCGGTGTCGGCGGGCGCGGGGGCCTTGAACTGGTCGACCATCGTGGCGATGTCGGCATCGGTGGCGGTGTCGGGGAGGTTGACGCCGAGCTTTTGCAGCAGGGCGACGAGGAGGCCGCGATAATCGACGGCTTCCCCTTGGGGGGCGGCAGTGGGGGTGGTGTTTTCCATAGGTGGTTGAGGAGGGGTTTGGGGTTGGAGGAAGGAGGCGTTATAAAAGGTGAGGTCGCGGACCGCGCCCTGGCGGCAGAGGGCGACGGAGTGGAGAAAGACGACCTCGCCCTTGTCGTCGAGCTTCGGCGTGGGCGAGAGGTCGTGATAGTTGGCGGCGTACTTTTTGCCCGCTGGCGTCCACTCGATATCGACGAGGTAAAGGCCGTCGTGGGGGATGACGACTGGCGTGCCATAGCCGGCCACTTCCACCGGATCGGCCTGATAAGTCTCCGAACCGGGAACGGTCTGGTGATTGAAATCGATCTGGACGCGGTCATAGCCGAGCCGAGCCTGATTGGCGGCGAGCCGGGCGAGCGTTAGCAATCCAACCGTGACGGGGCCTTTGATGGTTTCGTTGACGCCCCAGTTGAGCAGCTTCAACCGCGTGGGGAGTGCCTTCACGGTCAGCGCGCCGTTGGCGATGCGAAAGGAAAGAAGCTGTCCGCGCAGGGCGCGCGGCTGGGCAAGTTGTGCGTTGAACATGGCCGGAGCTTGCAACAAACGGCCCATGGCTGTCTTGGCGTCCTGCGCGGCTCTGCTGTTAGAACGCGGACAGCGTTTTTTGGACGGAATGAGAGGAATTCCCCTCTATTTAGATTCTGTCATCCCGAGCTTGTCGCACACTCGTGTGGCAGGATCAGCATCCGTTGGTTGACGCATGATCTTCCGGAGGCTGATCCTTCGACAAGCTCAGGATGACGGATTGCTTGGAGAATAAGTTTTGCAAAGGTCTCAACTTGCTGTTCAAACCACCCAAAGCCTGATGTACACTTTATTCGCGTTCACCAGAGTTTGCGCGTTACCACGGCCATGGAAGCAGGCGTTGCGGACCACGTTTGGAGCTTGGAAGAGGTAATTACGCTGCTAGGGTAATGCTAGGCGGCTAGACCCGCCGGCAGGCATTATGAGAAAATATCTTTCCTCACTAAGTCTGCTGCTTTTGACCTCGACCGTCGTTTTCAGCGATGGGCCAGTTGCTACCCAAAATAGTTCCGCGTCCCGTACGCTCCAAGACCCCAAAACCAAAATAATTTATTATTTAGAATCTGATCAACGTCACATTGCTGCGATCAGCCCAAAGGGAAAGCTGCTCTGGTGTTTCGAGTTTCCCGGAAACCAGCACTTGCATATTAATAGTTTTGAATTGCAGTCAGGGGGTATTGTCGTAGATGGCGGCGTAGTCGGGGCTACGCTCGACGCAAAAACGGGTGCCATTATGTTCATAAGTGAACTTTAACGAGTGACTGTTGTCCTTCAAATCGCGGTCCAGTACTCGGCGCGGACTTTGGGGTTGGCCCAGAAGTCGGGGTTTTCGACGCAGCGATCGTAATGGGTCCAATAACTCGCGAGGTTGAGGGTGTAGAGCTTGGGCGCAACGCGCGCGCCGGCGACGAACCCACCGCGGATGAGCCGCCGCAGGGTGTCGGTGCGGGTGCCGAGGCCGAGTTTACGGCTGAGGTTGCCGTTGACCCGCTCGAACCGTTCCCAAGTGCGCGGTTCGAGGCGGAAGAGGCCGGCCCCGTTTTCGACCACGTTGCAGAAGACCGACTCGGGCGGCGGGTGCGGGTTTGCACCCCCGGGCACGAAAAGGCTGGGCGCGACCTGCACCATCTTGCCGACGCGGGTTGCGCCACCCGCTTTTTTAGGTTTGCCGACCAATTTCTTCACGCCGCGTCGCACGCGGATGGATTTGTTAAAATTGCATGACATGGATTTTTTTATTCTGGGTTTGAATCAATTGCACCGGCAACCTGGCGTCCACTTGTTTGTGGCGACGAGTCCGTGAAGTTAAGTCGGTACGCCCGCGAAAAAATAAAGCGGGACCTCTGAATTTATTTTTTACGGCCTCGAGGGAGGACGCCATGCCGTCGCGCTCCCCGGCCCATTTTTAAAAAGTTTCCCGTCTATCGCCATAGCCGCGCAGGACGCCAAGACACGTGTAGGCGGTGAGCGTTACGGTGCGCCCATGTTCATTGCCCAAGCCCTACCGTCGCCCGTCGTCACAACGAACGAGCAGGCGGTCTTCTTTTTCCTTCTGGCCGGCTCCCTCGCCTTTCTCCTCTGGTGCGGGGTCAGCATCATCACGATCATCACGTCGCTGCGGCGCAAGCCGAGCATCGAGGCCGAGTTCGCGACCAAGCGGGACCTCGAGGCCATCCGGGCCGAGTTCAACCGCGACATCGGAAAAATCCAGGGCACCACGCAGATCATTTTCCAAAAAATCGATCACCTGTCCGCGACCATCTCCAAATTGATGGGCGACATTCAGCGCGACATCGGCCGCCTGGAGGGGCCGCTCAAATGAGCGCGCAGACCCAGGCCCGGCGCGGGCAGGAAATGCGCCATGCCGTGCTCGAATTTCTCGCCGCGCGCCAGGCGGTCGCCTTCGAGCCGGAGATTATTCTTGAGCGCGTCATCCGTTCGCGTGTGCTCGATTTTCATCCCGAGCCGGACGAACTGACCGCCGCGCTCACCTTCCTCGAACAATTTTCGCCCGAGCCGCTCATCGCCTGCAGGCGCGACGCGCTCGGCAGCTCCCGCTTTTACCAGGCCACCAGCGCCGGTGTCCTGGCCTGGGAACGCGGCGCACTCAACCCCTGAACCCAACTTATTTCGCACGGAGGACTGCAAAGAACCGAAGAGAAGAACTTTAAATCCTTTTCCCCTCTCTTCAGTCCTCCGTGCGAAACCTCAGCCCCAACCCCAACAAAAAAGAAACCATGAACAACGCCAAACCCTTCTACCTGTCGCTCACCATCGTGGGCGCCCTCGTCCACCTTTTCATTACCCTCACCTCGATTTTCGGCGTCGACCTCAACGATCAGGCCGGCGCGATTACCAACGTGATCACGCAATGCACGCTTGCCGGCGGGGCTTTCCTCGCCACGTTCTCGACCATCGTCGGACGCATCCGCGCCCGCAAGACGATCTCGTTGGGCTCAGCGCCGCTTAAAATGTTTCTGGTCCTGACGGCGGTGACTGCGTTGTCGCTGACGGCTTGTGCCACGCAAAGCACGACCACGACCGCCGTCGAAAGTTACGCCGCCGAAGCGGCCGGTGTCGCCGCCACCACGGCGACGGTCGAACTGGTCGGCGGGAAAACAGGAGGCCCGACCAAGGCCGCCATCGCCACCGATTTTCTGACCGTGGCCAACGCGGGCTACACCATCGTCGCCTCCGGGAATCTGACCACGGCGCAGATCGACTCGATTTTCCAGAGCTTCAAATCGGACGAGAACACGACCGCGTTTGACACCATCGCCGAAGACGTCGCCCAGCAGCTCGATCTTTACCTCCAGGCCAATCCGAACGCCAACGCACAGGAAGTCGTCACCTCGTTTTTCCAGGGTGTCCAGCTCGCGGCGTCGGCCCTGGGCGGCGTTGCGCCGACGGCAACGGGAACATCCGCCGCCGGGCCTGCGGCGGCTACCACCAACTGATCGCGCTCTTCATAGAGGACCACAATGACGACCGCCGCAATTCTCGGACTGATCGGCTCGGCGATTACCGCCGCGGCCGGCATCTGGAAACTTTTTAGCAGCGACTCGGCTGCTGAAAACACGCCCCAGATGCAGGCATCCGCCGAAGCGCAGCAACAGGCCGACTTCGACGCCAAGGCCACGCAGGCCCATGCCAAGGGTGATCTCGACGAAATCCGAGACCTCGAATCGGAATGAAAACAATCAAAGATTTTATCCTTTTTGTAGCGGTTCCGGTCACGGTCGCCCTGTTGATGATCGCCCTCTGCGGTTGCGGCGCGACGATCCCGCCGCTGGTCGAGAGCAGCACGGCAAGTTTCGACGGCAAGGTCCAGGACTCGGGCGTGATTTCGCTCGTGCCCGGCGGCCAGCTTGTCACGCCCCACTGGCGCGACCGCTACAACGGCATGATCGCCGTTTACGGAAAACGCTTCACGCCGCCGGTCCAGACCGACGACGGCATTCTCCCCGCCGGTCCCGGCAACATGGCCACGCAATACTTCATCGACAACGAGCACGCCGTGAAATTCGACCAAATGAACGAGTGGCGCAAAGCCGATGCCGTGAAGGTCACGATAGCAGCCACGCCGGTGTCCAGCGCCGCGCCCGCAAAAAAATAAGACCCATGCGCCTTCATCTCATTCGTTTTTTGCTCGCGCTCACTCTGGCTTTTCAGCCCTTTGCCGTCCTCCGTGCGAAACAGCCGCCTCTGATCGTCACCGCCACGAGCTACAGTTGGCGCGAGCCCTCGCATCACCGCTACGGACGGCTCAACGCCCTCGGCACGCGGCTGGACGACTCGCAGATCGCCGCCGATTGGCGTTTTTATCCGCCCGGCACGGTGATGTGGATCCAGGGTCTCGGCTTCCGCATCGTCACCGACCGCGGACGTGCCGTGACAGGGCCGCGCCACATCGACATCCATTTTTCGTCCCTCGCCGCGATGCGCTCCTGGGACACCCGCCGCGTCCACATCCGCATCTTGAGGAAACCATGAATTATTCCACTCCCATCGCCTCGGATCATTTTGAGCTCGAGTCGCTCCGGCTCGAGGCGGTGACCGCTTGCGTCGGCTTCGACGACCTGCTCGACGTCACGCTTCCGCTCAATCATCCCCAGGTCGACACGATGATCGTGGTGACCAGCCACGAGGACCGCGCAACCCAGCTTGTCGCGCGAAAGCACGGCGCGATCTGCGTGCAGACCGATCTCTTCCGCAAAAACGGGCGCAACTTCAACAAGGGCGCGGCGCTCAACGCCGGCATGGGGCGCTTCCAGTACCACGGCTGGCGCCTGCACCTCGACAGCGACATCATCCTGCCCGACAATTTCCACCGCGTTCTTTTCAACCACACGGCGCTGGACCGCTCGTGCATCTATGGCGCAGACCGCATCGATGTCATCGGCCTCGGCGAGTTGGGACGGTTGCGCGGCCAGTGGCTCAAGTCACCGCAGGCGGCGTGGAGCTTCCTGGTCGACCCGGCGCATCAGCGTCCGATCGGAGGCCGCTATGTTGACACGCTTCGCGGTTACGTCCCGCTCGGATTTTTCCAGCTCTGGCACGCGGCCCATCAGCATTCCTACCCGTGGAGCCTCGGCACCGCCGAGCACGACGACATTCTTTTCGCCGATCAATGGCCCCGGACCCAGCGGCGGCACCTGCCGACCGTCGTGACGTATCACCTCTGCGCACAATCGCCGGCCATGGGCGAAAACTGGGACGGCGTGCGCAGGCAACCGAGAATCACATGACCATGGACCAACGCACCCTCGACAACATCGCCACGCTGATTCCCGCCGCGCAGGACAAGGCGCGGGCGTTCATGGACGCCATCGCGGAATCGAACCGGCTCCCCACGGGCTGGTACGTCAGCATCATCTCGGGCCTGCGCAGTTACGCCGAGCAGGACATTCTCTATCAAGAGGGCCGGACCACGCCCGGACCCATCGTCACCAACGCTCCGGCGGGCTACTCGACGCACAACTTCGGCGTCGCGTTCGACCTCGGCATCTTCGACGCCGACGGCCGCTACATCGACGACCTCCCCGACCGCGGGATCATGAGCGAGGCGCAGGTCTCGGACTATTACCGGTATCTCGCGCCGATCGGCAAGGCGCTCGGGCTCATCTGGGGCGGCGACTGGGAATCGATCGACGACGAGCCCCACTACGAACTCAATCTCTGGCCGGACCTGAGAGAAACCGAGCGCCTGGCCAAACTGCGCTATCTCCACAGCCGCGGTGAAGAGATTGAGTGAACGTGACCAGTCGGGGAACAATTCGGTTAGCGCTTGCCATGAAACGAGACTCACCCGATCTCTCGATTTTTCACTTTTCCCCTCTCACTATTTTTGGGTCGCCGGCGTCTCTCCGGTGGACGGAGTCGCAGGCACGGCAGCGGGCGGCGGCGCCACGCGCTGGAAAATGTAAATCGCCTCGGTGTCGTGGTTAAAATCGGTGGTTGATTGGAAATTGCGCCAGTAAAGCTCGGGCCGGTACTTGTCCAGCCAATAGACATCGATTGTCTTCACCGGCTGGTAGTGGACATCGGGCCGGTTCCAAGCTTGCAGGAACCTGGCCATGTCTTCGAGTGAAGGCCCAAAGGCGATGAGGTAATCGGGCGGTTCCTGTCCGATGAAATCGATCGGCGGCCGGCTGGCGAAGTCGGGGCGCGGCGGCCACTCCAGTTGCCAGGCGTAGCGCGCCTTCGGAGCGTGGAACATGAGCGGGTAGGCGGCGGGATAGGGGAGGACCCAGATCGATTTTCCCTCCGGCACGTTGTCGTTGATCCACTGGGCGGTCGGGGTGTAGGGCTCGGTCTGGGGCAGGCTCAGCTCGCCGAGGTAGCTGAGGAGAGTCGAGCGCAATTCCCATGGGCGCAATCCCGACGGGAGAAACGGCCAGTAATTGAGGAGATTTGTCCCAAAAACAACCAGAACGGCAACGATCAGGAGGCCCTTGCGCCGTTCCAAAAGTACGCAGAGCACCCCGGCTTCGAGCGCGATGGCCAATGGAATGACCGGCGTGAGGTAGCGGACCTCGCCTTCGAGCGCCTGGCGGATGATCTGGGGCGAGACCAGGCTGACTCCCGCCACGTAGACCGCCAGTGCCACGACGCCGCGCACGAGCCAGGTCCGGCGCTGCGCCAAGCCCACTCCGAGGGCCAGCAGGATGACCGGCAGGGCGAGAAACTCGCACCGGTCCATGTCGCGCCAGTACCAGAAGTAGAGCACAAGCCGGTCGCCGAGTGTGTTGAAGCTCTCATAATTGCCGATATGGGTCCGGAACGGGTTCCAGATGGAACCGATGACACCGTTGAGCACTATCTGCGGTCCGAAGAGGCAAAGCCAGCCGAGCCAGCCCGGTTTCCATTCCCGGCGCCTCCAGACGAGGTAATCGACGCCGAGGCAGAGGTAGAGCGCGATGTAGTCGAGGTATTGGCTGGCAAAGAGAAGGAAAGAAAGTCCCGAAAGGACGAGCAGATTGCGAGGCGTTGGCTTCCAGCGCCAATAGATAAAGAGGATGGCGACGGAGAAGAAAATCGTCGGCCCGTAATAGCGGCATTGCCGGAAGAAAAGAATCAAGGAGACGTTGCCGACGAGGCCGGCGGCAAGAACGAGAGGGACGGGCCATGGTTCGCGGCGGATCCAGAGGAGGATGAGCGCGACGGTGCCCAAGCCGAAGAGCGCGAAGGGCAGGCGCGCGGAAAACGCGTCGACGTCGAAAAGGGTGAATGACGCGGCGGCGAGGTAAGCCGGCAGCGGGGGCATGGTGCGGCCCCGGAAGCCGGTAACGCTGATTCCGCCGCGGTAGGCGAGGATGTTGCCGTGGTCGAGCAGGATCGAAGTGTCGCCGGTTCGCTGCACGCCCTTACCGGTGAGGGCGGTGTCGCTTTCATCGTCCCAGAGCGCGTAATGGCCGAGACGCGCAAAAATCAGCCCGGCCATGATCAGGAAAGTGGCGATGAGAAGAATCCGCTTCTTGCTTCGCAAAGCAGTGTCTTGTCGTTTTTCAGGAATAGCTGCCACGGATATATGTATCTTTATGGCCGCTTTTGTTTTGACGCACCCCTAAAATTCTTCTTGAAGCTAGAGTAAAAGGGAACAGGCAAGTCCCCTCTCTCTTGGACAGCGTTACAACTGGAGCGCGCCTCTCCACGTCAACTCGCCGGATCACCTGCCTGCGCTGATCGCCGGGGCATCCCCTTTGTCAGAACAACAAGATCACCGTTGAAATTGCGACGGGCACCTCAAGTCAAAGCATTTTGTTGCTTAAACACGTTTGGTGATGAGTAATAAGTTTGATGATGTCGTCATCGCTTAATTTATGAAGCCATTCATCCCTTTCCCCGGCACTTTTTTTCCTGACTTCGTGGAAGGGGCAGGCACACGGATTCCTCTGGTCAAAAGGACAACATACCGACAAGCCGAGCACCTGTTTGCGCAAATTGCACTTTTCAGATTGCAGGGCTGTTTCCATATCAGCCTTTCTGGCTTTCACGAGCCCTAAGAGGACCGCAGATTACTTTTTCCAAAGTTTTCATTTTTTTCGC
This sequence comes from Methylacidiphilales bacterium, assembly GCA_021272315.1. Taxonomy (GTDB): domain Bacteria; phylum Verrucomicrobiota; class Verrucomicrobiia; order Methylacidiphilales; family UBA1321; genus JABDGH01. The sequence continues at coordinate 8,751 of JAJSLI010000150.1, forward strand.
CAGACACTTTTGATGAAATATAAGCAGGTCGCGGAGGCTTGTTTCGCTTAACTCATCAATCCACCGGCATTTTTCCTTCCAACTTATTTTCCTGACTTCGTGCAAGGGGCATGTGCGCGGGTTGCTTTGGTCATAAGGACAGGCGAGAGACAACTTGAGAACTTTCGCTTGAAGGTCGTCTATCTGCGGGTTTGCGGTCGCTTCCGACTTGAGGGCGATGTCTATCTTTTCCGGTGGTGCAGACTGTAAGGCTAAAAGCAAACCGATCAGCCTGCCCACCGGGATCCAGTCCGCCAGCCTCCTATGCCAGGCAAGAAGATCGTCCGAAATAAGGCCCAACCCGACGGCCCGCAAAACTTCATCCTCACTGTAGGGGCCGTCCGGTATGCCATCGATCAAGAGATAAATGCGGTCCATATCACCGCCTTTGAAATGAATTACTGCGAACTGAGGCTTCTTAAAAGTAAGACCAACCTGTTGTCGATCAAGTGGACGAGGGGATTCACACTCTTGTTTTGCGAAGGACAAGGCATAAGACGGTTCTTTTTGAGAGGAGAATAAGTCGTCCTTCAGACTCACCAGTAAAACTACTATGTTAAAAGTTGAGTCAAAAGTCGTTGACCGCACGCAGCAAAAAGGCAGGCCTGTTTTCGATCAGGATTTGCGCAAGGGCGCTTCCTTTTTTACTATGCTTTCAGGTGACTGGAGACGAGCTTGGTGAACTCGAACATTGAAATCGCCTTTCTTCCGTTAAAGACGTGCTTGAGTTTGTCGTCGGCGTTGATCTGGGTCCTGACCGTGGCGTCTTGAAGTTTGTTCTTTTTGATGTAATCGCAAAGCTTCTTGGTCAGATCGGTTCGAGGCAGCGGCTTGGCTCCCACAATGGCAGCCAAAGCTTCATCAGGCTGGACGGGCTTGAGGAAAGCGGCATTAGGGTTGCAGGTTGATTTCATTTTCGTGGGCTTTTTGACTGCAATATATAAAATCACTTTAGGGACTTTTTTGGCGCAACTCTAAAGTTCTTCGCAAAGTGAGTTGGGCTATCGGAAATAAGTCCGATCACGCTGATCATGCGGAACTTTTAGACAACATCTAGGCAAAAAATGCCATTCAACATCCGTTACAAGCAGACAGCTTGAACTCGAAACTATTTTTTACACCTCAAAACAATAATAGTCGGATTTATTCTTTTTATTTAACTACTTTTAATCTGCTCATTGCAAGCAGGTTACGTATTCTTTTTTTATTTTTTATATTAGTTTTTCTCCATTATATACAGCCATTATAATGCCCATCTATAATAGGCATGATATTTGATCAGATTCATCTACGATTCATTTCGCAGCATTCCAGCTTTCCCGGATTTTAAACAATTTCCAAAGAGAGGAGGTGAAACAACAATGATCAACAATGTCATTCTTCGCGCAAAAACCGCGCTGCGCCGTCTCAAGAGCAAGAAGGGCCAAACCTTGGTTGAGTACGCGCTGATCCTGGCCTTCATTTCCGTGGTGGCCATCTCGGTCTTGATCGCTCTGGGCAACAATGTCAAAAGCGTCTTCACGACCATCTCCAGTCAGCTCCAGTACGCTCAAAGCAACTAGTTCCCCACAGATCCGGAGATTTGAGAAGTTCCATTCTCTCAAATCCCTTCGCCTCATTCTGAGGACACACCGGTTGAAATAATGCCTCGCCCACGAAGAGGAGAATCTAAAATGGCTTGTGCAAAGCCAGGTAAGCCGCCGCTATTCCAAGCAAAATCCACCCCGTGATTAAAATCCCAATAGACCGGCTTAACCTGTCCACCAAGGCGATTGAACCACCGAAAAGCAGGAAGATGAGAAACTTGGATTTGGCCCAGCCCGGAGGATCTCCATGGAGCAAGCCGAGGCTGTGCAGCATCGCCAGCCCGCTAACCAGGATGAGTACAAGCCCGATTACAGGAAGAAGGATGGCAATACGAAGGATTGGTTTTTTGGCTGGGTCGACACCTGCATGGGAGGTGAAAACCATTCCACCCAATCCCAAAAAAAGGAACATGACGCCTACCAAATGAAACAGCTTTATTGAAAGATAATCCATGACCACTTCACCTTCGGTGAATCAAAAATAGCGAAAGCAATCTCTGAAAACCAGACCTGTTTATATCTGATGTCATCTTTCCGCCACCTCTGTCCATGGTCAAAGGTGGCTTGGTTTTGACCAAGCGACGGGTAGATGCCTGTCGTTCCCGGCCTAGGTTTGAATCGGAGAGCAGGCCAGTCATGAACGATATTCGCGGCAGATTGAGTGCATTTTCCGGCGCTACGCAGCCCGATTTCGCGCATTCTCCGGGTCGGTTCAAGCCGAGCGTGATTCTGCGGACCGCCAAGAACGGCAGCCAGTCCCAAGTCCTGCGTCCCATTCAACCCGAGGATAAACCAGCCCTGAGACGCTTTCACTCCTTGCTGTCCGAAGTAACCATCTACAAACGTTACTTTGAACACTTCAACCTCGATGGACGCATCGATCATCGGAGCCTTTCCCGGATTTGCACGAATGATTCCGACTCCTTCGCCCTTGTCATCGAGCGCCACGAGGGCCTCGACCAGCCCGCGGAAATTCTGGCGATGGGGCATTTGACCACCATGGATCAACCCTACGTCGCGGCGTTTACCCTACTGATGCGGGATGAGGCCCGTGATCTCGAATTCGATTCGATCATGCTGCAACGGCTCATCGTCCTAGCGCGCGCCTCCGGCTTCAAGCTCCTCGTGGATGACGACCTGGTCCAAAATCACGACTTGCTCAATCTCTATAAGAAATTAGGCTTTACCCTACATACCATTCCAAAAGAAAACATCGTGCGCGTCTGTCTCTCCTTATGAACACTCCTGCCACCGACATCTCCACCCATTATCTCGGACTTCCCCTGCGTTCGCCGCTGGTCCCCTCGGCTTCGCCGCTTACGGAACGTATCGAATCGCTGCAGGAAATGGAACGCTGCGGCGCCAGTGCCGTCGTTCTGCCGTCGCTTTTTGAGGAGCCCTACGACCGGGATGCGCTTCAGCCGGCCGAATATCTGGACAAGATCAAGGCGGCCCGCGAGCACTTGACCATTCCGGTCATTGCCAGCCTGAACGCCTCCACCCTCAAAGGCTGGGCCGAATATGCCGTGATGATCGAAAAAGCAGGCGCCCATGCCATCGAACTCAACATCTACAACCTGAGTCTTGATCCCGATGTCCCACCGGCGTTCATCGAGGACGGCTACGTCAACGCGGTCAAAGCGGTTGCCGAAGCGGTCAAAATTCCGGTCGCGGTGAAGTTGCCTCCCTATTTTACCAGCCTGGCCTACATCGCCAAGCGGCTGAAGGAATCCGGGGCCAAAGGACTCATTTGCTTCAACCGGTTTTACCAGCCCGATATCGACCTTCTCACCCTGGGCTCGACCTATACGCTCCGGCTCAGCACCGCGGCCGAAAACAGGTTCCCGCTGCGCTGGATCTCCCTTCTTTACCAGCGCATCCAGATCGACCTGGCCGCCAACACAGGCATCCGCTCCGGCGAAGACGTCCTCAAGATGGTCCTCGGCGGCGCATGCATCACGCAAGTCTGTTCGGTCTTGATGCAGCGCGGTATCCCTTGGCTGAGAAAGATCGAGCAAGAACTACGGGAGGCCATGGAAGAGTCCGGGTACTCTTCCCTCAGTCAGGTCCGCGGTTCGTTTAGTAGCCAGGTTTCCGGCGAACCCGGCGAGGCGGAGCGGGATGAATACCGCAAGGCGCTCCAGGGTTATATCCTGAGCCGTAGTCCCGACCAGCGGGTGCTCACCACCCATTCCCAGCAAGAGCCAAGTTCCTAGCGGCAATTTCAGGGCAGCGAGTCCGCGAGACAACGATCAGGGCCAGGCTTTGGAGGGTTGGTGCAAAGGCCGCCACGGGACTTCAACATCTTTCCGCGTGTTTCAGCATCGCAACGTGGCCGTCAGGCGTTTGGGATTTTCCAAAAGCTCGAAAGCATCGATGATGCTTACGCAGACAATTCCGGCGTTATGGATCGTTTCGGAAGAAGCGCCTTCTTTTTGAATGACGGCGATTCCCAAGGCCGCGGCGCGGAGCATTTTTCCATCGTTCCTTCCGTTGCCAATGGAAACACATTTTTCCGCTCCCAAGGCGTTCACGTAATCCTGCTTGGCGATGTCCTGGGACTCCGTGGGAATCACGGTCAGCTTGCAGGACAGATCGCGCAGCTCTTCTGCGGCTGAGCCAAACGTATCGGCGGTCAGAACATGGATATTTAGACTCTTCGCCAGAATGCCCATTTTTTCCCGGACGCCTGGTATCAGGCGGCCATCGATGGCCAGTGTCCCGTTGTAATCCAAAACCAATTCCTCCAGGCGACAATCGCCAAAACCGGGGATGGTGACATGAATCATGAACTTGGGTGTTTTCCGCGATAATGGAGGACTTTGACTTTCTCCATGGTAACAAGACCGCCGCTGATCATTTTATCGATAACCGGGAGGAAAGCGTTGATGTTTTGCTCGCCGTCGACGATTTCAATCACAATCGGCAAATCCATGGAGAGATCCAGGATTTTAGCGGTATGGAGACGGCTGCTTTTCCCGTAACCCATGGGACCACGTAAAACGGTTGCTCCGCCAAGGTGCATTTCCCGGGCTTTTAGTACGATGGCTTCATAGAGAGGCTGGTGGTGCCATCTATCGGATTCACCTATAAAAATTCTGAGGAGGACGGCGTCTTCTGGAATTTCCATGATAGTTATCTCCTGATGTTGGCTGCGCATAGGTAGCCCAGCCACACGGCCAACAAACAACCGACGTTCGAGGCGATGATATTGGCCCCGGCATACAATAATTGCCCGTTTTGGGCAAGACGAAGCGTTTGCAGACTGAACGATGAAAAGGTCGTGTACCCGCCGCAAATCCCGATCATAAAAAAAGTCCGCGCTTCCGGACGCACCAGAAGCGCGCCGTCGGGATCGGTCAGCGTGCCAAAGAACCCAATGGCAAAGGAACCGGTTACGTTGATAAGGAGGGTTCCCCAGGGGAAGGTTTCACCAACGTGGCTTGCAACATAAGCAGAAAGAAGAAAGCGGGCGAGTGTTCCCAGGGCTCCTCCCACCATAACGTAGATGTAGATCAAAATGGTCCTCCTGTTGCCGTGTATTTCAAACAGGACTTGTCAGCGCTGACAAGTCGCCAGGTGCTTTAGCCAGGGAGGAAGGTAACCCCCATTTCTGGATCTCCATCATGAACCAGGAGATTCGCCCTTTTTATCAATCGACTGGCGGTGTCGCCGATTCAAGCGCCAACGGTGCGGCTTCTGTTCTTTCGGCTTCCGTTCCCTGGCGAAACCAGGCCACGGCCTGGCGAATGCTTTCCCGGGTCGACCGGGTCGGTTGCCAACCCAATTCCGTCCTCGTTCGCGCGTTGTCAAAGAATCTCGCCTCTTTGGCTTGGGAAGCTGTTTCAAGGCAAACCCGCGCTCCCCGGCTGCGAGGATTGAGGTAATCAGCCGCTTCTCCACCACATCCGGCCAGACGGATGGCCCAGTTGGGAAGACACCACCGGGGCGCAGGCATACCGGTTTCCTCCGCGAGAAGATCGAGAAATTCCTTGAGCCACAGATTCGTGTCACTGAGCAGATAGCGCCGACCACGCTGGCCATTCTCCGACACTTGCTGCAATCCTTGGCTCAAATCCCGAACATCGATAAAATTAAGCGCGGTCCGGCAATAAAACGGAAAACTGCCCTGGAGAAAATCGCGTACCATCTGGCCGGTCGGCGTGGGAGCCTCGTCTCCGCCTCCGATGGGACACGTCGCGCTGGCAATGACAACAGGCAAACCTCGCCGTGCCCATGTGAGTGCCCGCTGTTCGGAATGCCATTTCGAAAATTTATAGGAAGAGATGCGAGGCGCCTCCGCGGGATAATCATCTTCATCCAAAAAATCAGGGCGGGCCTTCCCCCCATGGGCCTTTTTCAACAACCCAGCCGAACTCAGGTGGACGATCTTGGCGGTTCCGGCTGCCGCCGCACTGCGGAAGAGATGTTCCGCGCCTTCAACATTGATCCGCCAAAGGTCCCGGCGATGGCGCAGACCGAAACGGTAGATTCCCGCAATATGATAAATGACTTCCACATCACGACAGGCCCGCCCGATCGATGCCGCGCCGTTCAAGTCTCCGATCCTAATGTCCACGTCATGGCCAAAGAGCCTTTCGGCCTTATCGGCGTCGCGGGCCAGAATACGCACGTTGTTCCCCCGCACGACAAGATCGCGGGTCAACTGCCGGCCAATAAAGCCCGTGGCTCCGGTGACAAGAATTCGCGCGGACATGGGTTATTTTTTCTATCCTGGCGAATGTAATGCAAGCATTCGCGTTAAAAAAACTCCGGGGTTGGGGCCGTTATCTTCCATTGCGACAAGCAACTGGTCTTGTGAGATTTTCATGACTGGTTTCAAAGAAGTAACTCAACAAGCAAGCAGGAAAGAAGCCATTCGTCTTCCCATGAGACGCATGAGTCACCTTGGCGGTTACAGGAAAAGACATTCCGAGATTTCTTGAATGAACCTTTCATCTGAAGAAAAGATGCTCGTAATCGGGAACTTTGCCAGCACCCATGGAAATAAGCCGCTGATGAATGGCAATGCGGCTGGAGCTGACTCTCTTGCTTTCAGCATGGTCAGGGCCTACGGGTTCCGATAAACTGAACCCATGTTGTTTGCCGAAGCCTGGTTTAATTATCCGATCAAGATCGGGGTTATCGTCTTGCTTGTCGCGGCGAACGCTTTTTTCGTCGCGACCGAGTTCGCCTTTGTTAAAATTCGCGGCTCGCAGCTCAAGTCGATGCGGGTCAAGGGCAAGAAGGACTTGCGCCTCGGCCTCGCCATCCGCGTCACCTCGCATCTCGACCGCTACCTCTCCGCCACGCAACTCGGCATCACCCTGACCAGCCTGGCCTTGGGCTGGGTCGCCGAGCCGACTGTCGCCCAATGGATTGAGGGCCCGCTGGCCCGCATGGGCATCGTCAGCAACGCGGCGGTCGCCTCGATCAGCTACGCGCTGGCCTTTGCCGGCATCACGTTCATCCACATCGTGCTGGGTGAACTTGTCCCGAAATATTTCGCCATCCAGCGCCCCCGCAAAGTCGTCATGTGGGTCGGCGCTCCGCTCGTTCTCTTTTACCACATCTGCTACCCGTTCATTTGGCTGCTCAACCGCACAGCCAACCGGCTTCTCCTGTGGATGGGCATTCCGCCCACGCGCGAATTCGACCACGGCTTTAACCAGGAAGAGCTCCAGTACGTCCTGATGAACTCGCGCCACGTCCATCCCTCCGACGACTTGGTGAACAAACTCATGCTCAAGGCCCTCCGGCTCAAGGAAACCACCGCCGAGCAGGTGATGATCCCGCGCGAGCAGGTGGTCGTCCTCTGGCGCGACCAATCCCTGGCGGACAGCCTCACCGTGGCGCAAAAATCGGGCTACAGCCGCCTGCCCCTTTGCGGCGAAACGCGCGATCAGGTGCTCGGCGTCATCCACGTCAAGGAACTGCTCTGGCAATACCAGATTCTCGGCGCGCAGACCAACCTTGCCGCCATCGTCCGCCCCATCCTCACCTTCATGGCCCGGACGCGGCTGCCCGCCATGCTCGAGCTTTTCCGCCATTCCCGCAATCACCTCGCCCTCGTCCTCGATCCCGAAGAAAAAATGCTCGGCATCGTCAGCTTCGAGGACGTTCTCGAGGAACTCGTCGGCGACATCCGCGATGAATTCGACATCGAAAAGGGCCCCTTCTTCGAACGCAGCGAGAACGCCGTCCTCGTCGATGCCGATCTCCCGTTGCGCGACCTCGCCAGCGAAACGGGCTGGCCTCTCTCCACCCATACCACCGACACGGTCGAAAAATGGGCGCTGGCCCACTGGGGCAACGTCCCCCGCACCGGCGACGAACTCGAAATCGAAGGCTACCATCTCGCCGCCGCCGAAGTGAGCATCCGCCGCCTGCGCCGCCTGCGCATCGTGCGCAAGCCCGCTGTCCCGGCCAACGACTCCGACACCGACAAGCCGGTTGAAGAGGAGCTTTCCGCATGACCTTCCCCACTACCCTCCCGACCGTTCTCGGCACCGTAATCACGCCCGCGGGCCTGCGCCGGCTCGCGCGCAAGACTCTTCCCGCCGATGCGGTCGAGATTCGCGTCGACGCCTTCCTCGCGCAAAAAGTCCCCGTCGAAAAAATCGAAGCCGCATTAAAGACGAGAAAACATCCCGTGCTTCTCACCCTGCGCATCCCCGCCGAGGGCGGACGCCGCGCCTGGAAACCCGCCGAGCGCCGTGCCCTTGCCCTGCGCCTTCTGCCGCATGCCGAAGCCATCGACATCGAACTGGCCTCCGCCCGCGCCCTCGCCCCGGTCATCGCCGAGGCACGCCGGACCGGCAAAACCGTCATCCTCTCGGCCCACGCGATCAAGCGCCCCGCCACCGCGGCGCAAATCGCGCGCTGGACGGCGCAATTCGATCCCCGGCCCCGGACCATCCTCAAAATTGCGACGCAGATCAAATCGTGGCGCGACCTCCAGCAACTCGCCGCCCTGCTGGTCAATCATCCCGACTGGCCCCTCGCCGTCATGGGACTCGGCCCCCACGCCGCGCAGTCGCGCCATGTTTTGGCCGCCCTCGGTTCCCGCCTTCTCTACGGCTATCTCGACCGGCCCGCCGCTCCCGGCCAGCCCTCCGCCACCGAAGTCAAAAAAATGGCCGGGAAGGTCAGTCTTTGAGCGGGGCGCCAGCGAGATATTGCCCCAAATTAAAAGTACAGTCTAAATTCAAGAGGCTGGCCTTGGACGTTCAGGCGAGCTAGCATCACGTCTGGCAACCAACTTCGACCATGCTCGAAACTTCTTATTCCCGGATCGGCGCCCAGCTCGGAGTTCTCAACGGACACGCTCCGGACGAGCTTGCGCCGGCCCAGGTGCTCTCCATCCCGGCGTCGTTCGGACGGGCCGTGGTGGCCGACCAGGTCCCGCCAAAGGATGCGGCGATTTGGGAGGCGGGGTTCAAGGATGCGGTCAACGACCACCGCTATTACGAACTCACGCACGATGCGCTGCAGGGACAATTCTCCCACTATTACCTGCTCCTCAAGGATTCCTCCGGCGCCACGCGCGCCGTTCAGCCCTTTTTCATCGTCAAGCAGGACATTGTCGTGGGCATGCCCGACTTCGTCACCCGCATCGTGGAGAAGGTCCGGGGCAGGTTCCCTTCCATGATGAAATTGCCCGTCCTCATGGTCGGCTGTTCCGCCGGGGAAGGTGAACTCGCGGAGACCAACGGGACTTCCGACGCGCAATGGCTGGTTCGCGCCCTGGGCGAGGTGCTTCCCCGCCTGGCGCAAAAACTCAAGACCGAGCTTGTCGTCTTCAAGGATTTCTCAAATGCCCATCGTCCGAAACTCGATCCCTTAAAGGGATTCGGTTTCAGGCGCATATCGAGCATGCCCGCGACGAAACTGGAATTGACTTACAAGAGCTTCGATCACTATTTGGAAACCGCCCTCAGCGCCAAAATGCGCAAGGATTTGCGCAGAAAATTCCGCCGGGCCGCCGCCGGCACTCCCATCACGATGGAGGTGGTCCGGGACATCTCGCCCTTCGTCGATGAAGCGTTTCCCCTCTACGAGCAGGTGGTGCGAAAATCGAAGCTCAAGTTCGAAGTCCTGACCAAGCCTTACTTTGCCGCTCTTGGGAAAAAGCTGCCCAACAAGGCGCTCTTTTTCGTCTGGCGGCAGGAGGGCCGGATGGTCGCCTTCAATTCCTGCTTCGCGCACCGGGGCGTCCTGCGGGACAATTACGTGGGCTTCGATTACACCGTGGCTCTCGATTACCACCTCTACTTCGTCAGCCGCCGGGACATCTTTTCCTGGGCGATCGAGAACGGCTATCACACCTACTACAGCGGGCCGCTTAATTACGATCCCAAGCTCCATCTCCGGCAGCAGCTCGCTCCCGTCGACCTCTACGTCCGGGCCTCGCGTAACTGGCTCAATCCCCTTTTCCATCGCATCCTGCCGCTGATGGAACCCACCCGCTACGACCCAATCATCAAACGGTTCGCCAACGCCCACGAACTGGCTTGATCCCCCCGCGTCAAAGTCCGCAATGACGGTGACGAAATACTATTGAGGGAATCGATGATTATCCGACAATTTGCCCGATGACTTCCGAAAGCCCAATCTACAGGCGAACCGTGGAAATCCTCACCGGATTTATCGCCTGGAAAGCCTACGATTACCTTTTCGACTATCTTCTTTATCCCATTGTGATTTGGAAACTCGGGCTTTGGCAGGGCGGCCCGCTGATGGCTTCTTTGTCGCTCTTCATCTGTCTACTCCTTCTGTGGCTCTACGACTGGCTGCGTCGCGACTGGATCGGGCTTGAGTATGTCAAGAACCTGCGCCATTACCATGGCACGTCGCGATGGCAAAAAGTGCTGGCCTGGCTGATCTCGCGGGGCGACTGGATGGCGTTCCTGGTCTTGTCCATCAAGTTTGGTCCCTTCATTACCACGGTTTACCTGCGAAAAGGCGCCTACACCGGCATGTCGGGTCGTGATTGGAGCATCTTCATGGGAAGCTGGCTCCTGAGCAACACCTTCTGGACTTTCGTCTGCTACGGCGGCATCTCCACCCTGCGTTTGTTGATTTTTAGACGATGAAATGAAAGCGGGCGTTGCTGACCACGTTTGGAGCTTGGAGGAAGTGGTTGCGCTGCTAGGCTAGTGACTATGGATAAACCACCCACGAATATAGCAAAAATAAAATTGGGAATGACGCTCTTTTTAAGATGCGTGGGGGCTATAATTTTCCTTCATGGTTTGATGGGGTATGCGGCTGTTGAGATTGAAAAGATGACCTTAAATAAAAACGATGCCTCCCTTGTTTACGTGAATGGTCAATTCATTGGATGTGCGATTTATTTGATATTCGGCGTCCTTCTGATCTTTTTAGCCAGACCTCTGGTTATTCTGTTGTCGCGGGGCCTGAAGGAGAATGATTTTTAATTCGATTTCAAACTGTACCACTACCCCGCAGGGCCATCTGTGGACAAATCCACAAACCCCATCTAAGATGAAAAGCCCCCAGGCCAGCTCTCACACTTGACTTATTGTGTCCGACCGGTCGGGGACATCATGCGGTAACCGCGAAAGCGAGAGCTATTTTGAATTCCTTGATAAGTTTTAAACAGACCCATGCCACCTTGGGAAATCGCGACCGATTTCTTGCCGCATGCCGTTGCGCTCCCGTGGATCGTCCCCCTGTTTGGCTCATGCGCCAGGCCGGGCGCGCTTTGCCGGAATATCGGGCGTTAAGGGAAAAGCACACCTTCGTTGACCTTGTTCGAACGCCGGAATTGGCCGCTGAAGTCACCCTGCAGCCGATCCGGCGTTTTGATTTCGATGCCGCCATCCTGTTCAGCGATATTCTCGTCATCCCCGAGGCCATGGGGCAGCCGTATCATTTCCGCGACAGCGGCGGCATCGAAATGGAATTCGCCGTGACCACCGCCGCAGACATCGGCAAACTCGATCCTCACCGGGCCGCCGAGAAGCTTCACTACGTCGCGGACGCGCTGCGGCTCATCAAACCCGCGCTTGAAGGACATACCGCCCTGCTTGGATTTGCCGGCTCGCCCTGGACGCTGGCCAATTACATGATCGAAGGCACCGGCGCTCATGGTTTCACACGCGCCAAGTTGCTCTTCTACACCGAACCGCTTCTCTTTGGCCAATTGATGGAAAAACTCACGCTCGCGGTGACTGAATATCTCAAACTGCAAATTGCCTCCGGGGTGGATGCCGTTCAGATTTTTGACAGCTCGGGAGGCTTGCTCGCCGACAACGCCTTCGATGCCGCCTCCGGACGCTGGATTCGGCAAATCATCACCGCTCTTGGCAGCCAGGTTCCCGTTATTCTCTTTTCAAAAGGCGCGCACGGAAAGTGGGCCTCGCTGGTGGCCACGGGCGCCAATATCTTGAGCCTGGATTGGACCCAGCCTCTCGCCGAAGTCCGCGCGCTCCTGCCCGATCATGTGGGCGTTCAAGGCAATCTCGATCCGGCGCTGCTCGCCACCACGCCGGAAATCGTTGCCGCGGAAACCACCCGAATTCTCAAAAGCATGCAGGGGCGGCCGGGCCATATTTTCAATCTGGGTCATGGAGTTACCCCTGACGCCAAATTGGAATGCATCCAAGCCCTGGTGACGGCCGTTCGCCATTCGTTATGAATATGTCACCCGTCGATTTCGACCTCATCCGCAAGTATAACGTGCCGGCGCCGCGCTATACCTCCTACCCGCCCGCGACCCGCTTTGCGGAAATAGCCGCCGAGACCGTCCTGGAACGCATCCGCCAGGATTATCCTTCCACCCGCGACCTCTCGCTCTATTTTCATCTGCCCTTCTGCCAATCCCTCTGTTGGTTTTGCGGCTGCACCACGGTCATCACCACCAAGCAGGAAGCCAGCGCCGAGTACCTCGGTTATTTGGATCGTGAAATCACCTTCATGGCGAAAATGCTCAACCCGGCGCGCAAGGTCGCTCAACTCCATTTCGGCGGTGGAACCCCCACCTTTTTAAAACCGGACGAGATCCGCCGGTTGGGGCAACTCATCCGCGCGCAGTTCACCTACGCGGAGAATATCGAAGCCGGGGTGGAAATTGATCCCCGTCGCGTCGTCCGCGACCACATCACCGCCCTGCGGGAAGCCGGGTTCAACCGCGCCTCCCTCGGAGTCCAGGATTTTAATCCCGTGGTGCAAAAGGCGATTCACCGCATCCAAACCAGGGAGGAGACCGAACAAACCGTCCAATGGCTGCGCGAAGACGGATTCGCCTCGCTCAACATTGATTTGATCTACGGGCTACCGTACCAAACGGTCAATTCGTTCGTGAAAACGCTTCATGACGTCGTCAAACTAAAACCCGATCGTCTGGCCATTTTCAACTACGCGCACGTGCCCTGGCTCAAGCCGGCACAGAACATATTGAAGGGCCAGCCGGTCCCGGAAATGAAGCTGAAAATTCTCAAGCAAACCATCGAATATCTCAGCTCCAACGGCTACGTCTACATCGGCATTGACCATTTCGCGCTTCATGACGATGAACTCGCCGTGGCCCAGCGAAACAAGACCTTGCAGAGAAATTTTCAAGGTTACAGCACCCGCGGCGAAACCGATATTTACGCGTTTGGCGTGTCGTCCATCTCCCAAACCAAGGACGCCTATTGGCAAAATCAAAAAGAGCTTCCCGAGTATTATCGCGTGCTCGACTCGAACCAGTTTCCGGCCTCCAAGGGTTATTTTTTGACGGATGACGACAAAATCCGGCGTCAGGTCATCATGCGCCTCATGTGCGATATGGGCCTCGATTTCGACTCGCTCTCCCTGAGCCTCGGCATCGACTTCACCCGATATTTTCAAGATGAAATCAATTCCCTCTCCGATCTGGAAGCGGATGGATTGATTGCGATCAACGAACACGGTCTGACCGTAACGGACCTTGGGCGGCTGCTCATTCGCAATATCGCCATGCGCTTTGACGCCTATACCTCCCAGCGCAAAGAAACCGAATTCTCCAAATCGATATGAATTCGGTCGCCATCGTCGGCGGCGGCATCACCGGCCTGGCCGCGGCGTTTAGATTAAGCCAAAGCCGGATTCCCGTCACACTTTACGAGGCCGGCGAACGGGTCGGCGGCCCCATTCACACCATCAGCGAAAACGGCTATCTCTCCGAGCACGGCCCCAATACGATTCTCGAGACCTCGCCAAAAATAACTTCCCTGATCAACGACTTGGGACTGCAGCCTCGCCGTCTGGACTCGAATCCCGCGATGGATAAAAACTTCATCGTTCGCAACGGGAAAATGCGACAACTGCCGATGTCCCCCCTCCGCTTTGCCACGTCCTCGCTCTTTTCCATACCCGCCAAATTGCGCATCGGTCTGGAACCCTTGATCCGCGCCAAGCCCCAAACCGAGGACGAGTCTCTTGCCGACTTCGTCCGGCGCCGCTTTGGTCGCGAATTTCTCGACTTCACCATCGATCCCTTTGTCACGGGCGTTTATGCGGGAAAACCCGAAGATTTATCCGTTCGTTACGCATTCCCCAAGCTCAAGGCGCTCGAAGACAAATACGGCTCCGTCATGCTGGGGGCCATCCTCGGGGCGCGTGAACGCAAAAAACGCGCGGAAACGAAAAAGGCCCGGGCAAAAAAGGTCTCCTTCGACAATGGCCTCCAGGTTCTCGTCGACACGCTCCAAGCCAAACTTCTCGAATCGGTCGCGCTGCGCTCCAGGGTCACGCGCCTGGGACAGACCGCCGATGGCTGGACCGTTACATTCACCCGCGATGGCCGCGAGGAACAAAACCGTCATTCCACTGTTGTTCTTGCCGCACCCGCCTACCAACTCGCCCGCATTGAAATTGAGGCGGATGAACCGGCCGATCTCTCGCTGCTGAAAGAAATTCCCCATCCTCCTGTGGCTCGCGTGGTCATGGGCTTCCGTCGCGAAGACGTGGCCGATCCCCTGGAAGGCTTCGGTTTTCTCGTCCCGAAAGCCGAAAATTTGAACATTCTGGGCACCACCTTCTCTTCCTCCATTTTCCCCCGGCGCGCGCCATTCGGCCATGTCTTGCTCACCACCTTCATCGGCGGTTGCCGCCAGCCTGAACTCGCCACCCAACCGGCGGAAAAGTTGTTCGACCTTACGCTGCGCGACCTGCAACGCATCCTCGGCGTGCGCGGGGAACCCACCTACCGGCATCACGGCCTCTTCCCGTGGGCCATCCCACAATACAATGTCGGTCACAAAAAATTCGTCGATTTTATGAATGCAGCCGAAACCCGTTTTGCCGGGCTTTACTTCGCGGGAAGCTATCGCGATGGCATTTCCACCGGAAATTGCATTGTCTCAGGACACGATGTCGCCGGTCGAACCATTCAATTCCTCGAGACATCCAACCGCGGCCTTTCGGCCCACGCCGTTTTATCATGAGTCAAAAAGGCGTCTTGCTCGTCAACCTCGGCTCGCCTGATTCCCCCTCCGTTCCCGACGTGCGGAAGTATCTGCGCGAATTTCTCATGGATGGCCGTGTCCTCGATGCCCCGTGGCCGGTCCGGTGGTGCGTCGTCAATTTGACTATTTTACCAAAGCGTCCGGTCGAATCCGCCGAGGCTTATCAAAAGGTGTGGACGCTGGAAGGCTCTCCGCTCGTCGTCACCAGCCGCCATGTCCAGCGCGAGTTGCAACGGCGGCTCGGCGATCACCTCACCGTGGAACTGGCCATGCGCTACCAAAATCCCGGCATCGAGTCCGCTCTTCTCAATTTGCGCTCGAAAGGCGTTCAGGAGCTGCTCGTTTTCCCGCTCTTCCCGCACTACGCCATGTCGAGTTTTGAAACCGCCGTGGTGCGCGTTCAGGAACTGGCTGCGCGTTTGGCGCCGGAAATGCGCTTGGAGATTGCCGCTCCCTTCTATCGCGATCCCGATTATATCGCGGCACTGGTCGCCGGCGCCTCCGATTATCTAAAGTCGGGCTACGATCACCTGCTCTTCAGTTTTCACGGTCTGCCGGAACGGCATTTGCGAAAGGCTGATCCGACCGGCGCTCACTGCCTCCAGGCGGCCAACTGCTGTGAAACGCCCTCCATTGCCCACGACACCTGCTATCGCGCGCAGTGCTTTGCCACCGTCCGCGCTTTTGTCGAACAGGCCGGCCTCCCCTCGCAAAAAGTTTCCATTTCATTCCAATCCCGGCTTGGTCGCGACCCATGGCTGAAACCCTACACGGACCACGAATTGGAACGCCTTGCTCAAAGCGGCGTCAAAAAGCTCCTCGTCATGTGCCCCGCCTTTGTGGCCGATTGCCTTGAAACACTTGAAGAAATAGCCATGCGCGGCCGGGAAAGTTTCATCGAGTCGGGGGGCGAGACTTTTACATTTATTCCCTGCCTCAATGAGCATCCGCGCTGGCTCGACGCGCTCGAGAAAATGGTGCGCGTTTACTTTTACGATCCGTAGAATCCATACCGAGCGCTTCCCCGCACCTCATGCGCATTCTGGCCATCCAATTGAATCAACCCGGTGATGCCATTCTCACCACGCCCGCATTGCGCTGGTTGATGAATCAGGGACACGAAGTCCACGCGCTGCTCCAGCCCCTGGGCGCCCAGTTGCTGCAAGCCATGCCCGGCCTGGCATCGGTG
>JAJSLI010000026.1 GCA_021272315.1 Methylacidiphilales bacterium
ATCAAGGCGGTCGTGCCGATCTTGAGCCACGTCGCGAATTGGGAAAGGTTGGAGTCGCCCACGATGACGTGAAACCGCCGGAAGCGCTGCGGATCGGCGTGCGGCTCGTCGCGGGTGTTGATCAACGGGCGCCGGTTCATCGTGTCGATGCTGACCAGCTCCGAGAAAAAATCGGCCCGCTGCGAAATCTGGAAGCCGCCCGTGCCCGGCGTGTTCTCGCCTTCCCAGCCGACCTTGCCCGCGCCCGCGTAGAGCTGGCGCGTGACCAGGAACGGCGTCATGGCAAGGACCAGGCGGTCCCAGGGGATCACCCGCGGGATGAGGTAATTGTCATGGCAGCCGTAGGAATGGCCGCGGAAATCGGTGTTGTTCTTGTAGAGCTTCACCGTGCGGCTGCCGCGCCGCGTGACCTGCCGGGCGCATTCCTCCAACAGCCGCTCGCCCGCCTTGTCCTGCGAGATCAGGTCGACCAGGGTTCCGCATTCGGGTGTCGAGTACTCGGGATGGGCGTGGTCGTTATAGAGGCGCGCGCCGTTGCGCAGGACCAGATCGCTTTTGATCTCCTGGAAGGTCAGCTCGCGCCGCGCATCCTGCGAGTAATAATTCGCTTCGTCAGTGTCCTGCGTCAGTTCCTGCACGCGGAAGCCGCGCGCGTCGCGGTGCGGGTCCTCGGTCGCGTAGTCCCAGAGATTGGCCACGCCGTGCTGCGCGGCGGAGCGAACCAGCGCGATCGACTCCTCGACGACGTCGGCCTCGGGGTCCTCCATCACCGTGATGCCCAGTTCCGTTTCGAGACCAAAACAAATGGACCAAGGGGGTGGATGGGTATGCATGGGGGAAAGAATTTTAACGGAATTACGGAATTACCAAATTAACGGAATTTTTTGTCTCCAATTTTCCGTCATCCTGAGCTTGTCGAAGGATCAGTTCACCCATTATCTGACGAATAAATCTGTAAAGTATAAAGCTGATTACCCACGTCATCGCGGCAAAGCAAAACCACACCAGCTGGAGTTCGGGTAGCGAGCACGTCAAGGTGTACCCGTGCAGCTCGTTCAACCATGCACGATCGATTGGGAAAAAGGGAGTGAAGCCGTCCTCGGGGCCATCATAGTCGTAGCTGACGTAGAGATTTCCAAATACGAGGCAACACCATAAGGCGTTAAAAAAACCTCCAACAGGCAATAGAATAATTGAGAACGTTCCCAATTGGATAAGGCGTACTTTAAGCTCGGACAATCGTTTGACCAGTCGCGAATAGATCATCAAACCAAAAGCGCCGACGAGGGAAAAAAAGATGGTCATAACTCCACCCATCGACAAGAGACAGTATGCCCATATCGACCAGAATTCTCTGAAGGGTTCAGGTTGGAGGATGTAGGTGTAATTATTGAGAGCTTCGTGGTAGGGGAGCATGAGCACTTAGATAATCGCCGAGGCCTCGGTGCGACGCGGTTTCACCGGCGAAAGTTTCACGACATTCTCCGGATCGTAGTCGACCAACTTGAGCCAGTCTTCCGTGATGTCGTTGGGGGGGAAGATGTCGTTCTGCTTATACTCGACATCGAGCGCCGCGATGAAATCGCCTATGCTCAGCCCGGTCGGCTCGGGCGAGGCGATGGCGCGCTTGATCGCCGTTTCCTTGGCCCGCTCGACGATTCCGGCAATGATCGCGCCGCTGACCAGATCGCCCCGGTGCAGGTACTCGTGGCGGCCGCTGCGCAGCGTGACCTCGAGGAATCGGTTGTCCTCGCGCCGGCTGAATTGCGCGTCAATCACCTTCGCGATGATCGCGTCGACCGCCTTCTGCCGGTCATCGCCCTGCTCGCGGAGCAATTCCGGATCGAGCGGCAGGTTCGGCGTGAGATAGATGCGGTAGATTTCTTCCGAGCCCTGGCGGGTCGGGCGCGAGACCTTGATTTTACGGTCGATGCGTCCGGGGCGGAGGATGGCCGGGTCGATCATGTCGGCGCGGTTGGACGCCAGGATAATCACCATCTGCTGGAGCGATTCAATGCCGTCCATCTCGGCGCAGAACATAGGTACCAGCGTGTTGAGGATGCCGCTGGTCCGGCCCGCCCGGCGTGTGCCGAGAATCGATTCGGCCTCGTCGATAAAGATAAAGGGCAGGAATCCCTCCTTGGCTTTTTCGCGCGCCCGGGCAAAAAGTTCCCGCACCTGCCGTTCCGACTCGCCCACCCACATGTTGAGGATTTCAGGCCCTTTGACATGCATGAAGTACTCGCGATGGTCCACGCCCGTCCTTTCGCGCAACTGCCGCGTGAGGTTGTAGGCGGTGGCCTTGCCGAGCAGCGTCTTGCCGCAGCCGGGCGGTCCATAGAGCAGGATGCCCTTCGGGCTGGTGTGCTGGTAGGACTTGAAGAGGTCGGCATGGAGCAGCGGCAGTTCGACCGCGTCGCGCACCGCCTGGCGCGCTTCGTCCTGGCCGCCCACCTTCTCCCACGGCAATTCGGGAACTTGTTCAAGCAAATGATCGCGCGCTTGGGCGCCGGCGACGACTTCGAGCGCGACGCGCTGGGAGGAATCGAGCCGCACCTCGAGGCCCGGCTTCAGCTTTTCCTTGCCCAGACCGGCGGAGCGGAGCACCAGCGTGTTGGCCAGCCCGCCTTCCTGCCCCACGCGGAGGCGGCCGTCGGGCAGCAGGTCCTGGATTTTTGCCACCGGCCCGCCGGTTTCAAAGCCGAGGTCGCCGATGACCACGTAGGCCTCGTTGAGCAGGACACGTGTGCCGACCAGCAGCTTCGACTGGGCAAGGCGCGGGTCGATCGAGCAGTAAAATTCGGTCCCGCCGTTGACGATCAGCGCCGTATCGGGCTTGGGCAGGTTCAGGAGCGTGCCGACCCGGTTCGCAGGCGAGGTCAGTTTGGTCACCGCCGCGTCGAGTTTCTCGACCGCCTGCCGCGCCTGATCGTTGAGCACCTCCAACTCCTCGATCCGGCGCCGCAGATAGCCAAGTTCGATGCGGCGCGGTGAATCGAGCGGATAAAATTGCGTCAGCAAATCGACGAGCTGCAGCGCCGAGAGTGTGTCGAGATTCTCGTCAAGAATCGGCTCCAGGGACGGATGCGGGCCCTGTTCGGGTGGGTGGGACGGTAACGGATGGACGGATTCGTCGGCGGGATGGGATTTATTCTTTCGTGCCACAAGAAAAAAGCTAGTAGCGCATTCCCGTTGCGCAAATGGATTCGTTTTCGACGGCCTTGTGTCCGGTCATGCTACGCTCGGGATGAACAAGGGCCAATCCCTCGACGCGCTCGGGGAATCTACGCAGCGCGCGAACGGGCGGTTGAACATGCATATGTAATGATTAGAGCAAAACACAGGCCAACTTTGGAGGCCGTCCGAAAAGCGGGCGTGACGCGCGCCGACTTTTGGAACAATCTGAATGAAGTATTTTTCGGTCCCGGGACAAAACGAAATCCCTTGCACGGAAATCGACTGGCCGCGAAGCTACCAACATGATCTTGACTGTCTGGGTGCAGTTCGCGTGGAAGTTGAAGAACCTTCCGGCCAATGCGCCACCCATCGCTTCCCGGTACACGGCGGAAGCCGCCACCCTCGACGACCGCGAGCTTCTCTTCGCCGCCATCAGCCGCTCCCTTTCCATGGAGCCGGCTTGGAATATCGAGCTGGGCGCGCGCGTGAAACTCGCCGACGAACTCGTCAACTTGAACTTTCCCGCGGGCGAGGTCGCCTTCATCGCCGTCAAGCACGGCGCGCGCATCATCGCCGCTTCCGCCATCCGCGACTCCGGCGACAAAGTCAGCAATCTGCCGCTCGGCGTCTGCGTCCTCAACGAGTACCGCTGCCGCGGACTCGGCACTTATCTTCTCTACGAAAGCCTCCAACGCCTGCGCGATCGCGGGTTGGAGGAGGCGCGGCTTGTCACCAAAAAGGGTGTGCCCGCCGACCGTTACCTCTATCCGAAATTCGGCGGACAGCGGACCGTGCTCTCCGCGGTTCCCGCTTAGAATTCCTGCCAACGCACCCGAATTCCCACCACCATGCCCACGCGTCTTCCACGTCCCGCCGCCGGCGAGCCCGTTTCCGCGCAATGGGCGGATTTCAAACCCGCTGCGCCCGAATTTGACCTCGTGGTCATCGGCGGTGGCAGCGCCGGTTTTGCCGCGGCGCGCACCGGGGCGGCGCTCGGCGCGCGCACGGCGGTCATCGAAGGCGGCGCCGAGATCGGCGGACTCTGCATCTTGCGCGGCTGCATGCCGTCGAAGACGCTGCTCGAATCGGCCCATCGCTGGCACGACATCCAGCGCGCGCGCGAATTTGGCCTCGTTGCCAAGGCTGTCGCCGTCAAGATGGACTGCATCCAGGCCCGCAAAAAGCATCTCATCGGTGGATTCGCCGCCTACCGCCGCAAGCAGTTGCGCTCCGGGAAATTCACCTTCCTGCGCGGGCGCGCCTCTTTTCTCGATCCCCACTCGTTGCGTTTGGACCGCGGTCACGTTCAGGAACTTGTCACTGCCTCCGCGTTCATTCTCGCCACCGGCTCCATCGTCACCCGCGTCCCGGTCCCCGGTATCTGGGAGACTGGCTGCCTCAACAGCGACGCCGCGCTGGAGACCGAGAAAATTCCCAAGCGCCTCGCCGTCCTCGGCGGCGGCGTCATCGCCGTCGAGTTGGGACAATTCTTCGCCCGCGTCGGCTCTGAGACCATCCTCCTGCAGCGCAGTAAAAAAATTGTCCGCACCTATGACCCCGACGTCAGCCTCGAACTCGAGCGCGCGCTCAAGGCCGAAGGCGTCGACGTCCGCACCGGTGTCAAACTCCTCGAGGTGCGCAAGAAGGGCAAAGGCAAAAAAATTCTCTTCCAGCAGGGTTCGAAGCGCGAGGAGATCGTGGTCGACGAAATTCTCTACGCCATGGGCCGCAGCCCCGCGCTGGCTGGGCTCAACCTTGAAAAAGCGGGCATCACCCTTGCCGGGGACAAGCTGCCGGTCAGTGATACCATGGCCACGCCGGTCCCTCACATCTTCGCCGCGGGCGACGTGACCAGTCTCCACGACGTCGTCCACATCGCCATCCAGGAGGGAGAACTGGCCGCGCGCAACGCGGTGAATCAACTCCGCGGCAACCACGAAGCCCTCGAAAAAGCCGACGACCGCCTCAAGACCACCGTCACCTTCACCGATCCCGAGATCGCGGCGGTTGGCCTGACCGAGGTCCAGGCCGCCGCGCGCGGGATCGACTATCTTGCCGCAAAATATCCCTTCAAGGATCACGGCAAGGCGCAGATCGGCGGCTACGAATACGGTTTCGTGAAATTGATCGCCGAGAAAACCCGCGGCGAAATCATCGGCGCGGAGATCATCGGCCCCCACGCCTCCGACCTCATCCACGAACTTATCGCGGTCATGCGTTATCGCGGCACGGTTTCCGAACTCGCCGCCATGCCCCATTACCATCCGACCCTCGCCGAGATCATCACCTATCCCGCCGAGGAAATTGCCGCGCTATTAAATCCTGGCGGAAAGCAGTAACGCTTCGCTCCAACGGATACCGCCATCGCAGAAGAACCTTATTTTTTCTTCGATTTTTCGGCCCGAACGCGCAAAGGTCATAGTCAGGTAGGGATGGCTAGGGCCAGTTTTTCGGGTTCCGGCATCCAAATGGAACCGTAAAACGTACCTTCAATAGCCCATGAAATCGCTGATCCTTGTATTGAGTCTTGTTGTCGCACTCACGCCGCCGACCTTCGCCGCCACGCCCGCCCCCGTGAAACTGGCCGAGTACAAACGCGCCGACGCCAATTTCTACTGGAAGGGAGACGTTCTCAAAGTCGAGCCCAACGCCGTCATTGTTCCCGTGGGCGGTTACACGCAGCAGAACGATTCCTATTTCATCACCGGGCGAAAGAAAGGCCCCAATGTCATCTACGCGCAGGTGCTGAAAGACTGGATCGAACCGATCACCCCGCCCAACGCCACCTCGCTCGGCATTCCTGCGAATGTCATGCAAATCCGCGAGCCGCAAGGCGATGTCCAGGTCGCTTTTCCGTCCGCGCCCGCCACGTTTCTTCCCGTCCAGGACGGCATGACCGTGGAAAACGGTTCCGTGGTCAAGACCGGCGCCGACGGCACGGCGGCGATCGTCTTCGGCGGCGTCGCTTCCGCCCGGCTCATCCCTAATTCCGCCGCCGCCGTGCAGCAGATGGTCGTACCCGGTCTCCGCTCCACGGAAATCGACCTTACCCGCGGCGCGGTTTTCTCCAAGGTCGGCAAGCCGATCGGGGAAAAGGAGGATTACACCATCCACACCCCGTTCGGCATTGCCGCCGCGCGCGGCACCGACTTTGTTTCCGTCGCCCTGCCCTCCCGGACCGACGTCTGGATCGCCCAAGGCACGGTGCAGTTGAACCAAACCAATGGGGCCGTGGTTGGCCAGATTAGTGCCGATGGCGCCGGCCCGCTCAAAATCATTCGCTTCCCCCTCATGCCCGGCGCGCGCGACGCCATGATGGCCGACGCTGAAACGATGACCGCCGCGATTAATTTTATTCCCATGGCCAACCAGAAGATCAAAGCCCTTCGCGACCGTCTTGCCCGGGGTGAAAAGCTCAGCGACGCCGAAATGCACTACCTGAGTTTGATCAAAAAAGTCCCGTGCCTGATCAAGCTCGCGCTGGTCACGCCGCCCGCACCGCCACCGCCTCCAGCCGTGCCGCCGCCCGCGCCGCTGCCTCTTCCAGCAACGCCGGCGGTGCAGTTGCCCACGCCACCACCTCCGGCCCCAAGCCCGGTACCTGCAAAACCGGCAGTACCCGCCGCATCCGCTCCCGCCGTCACCGCCACCCCTTCGGCCACCTCCACTCCTCTCGTTATTCATCTGCACTCGAATGGAACGGTGAGCTTCCAGGGCGCGACCATCAGCCTCGACGACTTGAAAACAAAACTTGAGGTTATAGGCAACGTGACGCCGGATCAGCCCATCATCATCAAAGCCGGGGAAGCAGTTCCCTACGACAAGGTCCGGCAGATCGTGGGCATTTGCCACGACGCAGGGTTTCTGAATGTCACCTATCCGGCACGGTCCAAGCCGTCTGCACCTGCACCTTCCCCGGAAGTCCTTGCTCCCACGGCCCCGAGTCCCGTACTTCGTGTCCCGGATACCACGACCAATGCCCCTCCGGCTTCACCAGCCTCTCCGGTGCAAGAGACGCCCACCCTGACCATTCCTTGAATCCCGATGTCCAATGAACTCCAGGCAGCCGGCCCATCAGGATGATCGTCATTTCCCAACCGTTGCTGTTGCCTCCCGGCATTCCCCGGGATGATTCGGTTTGGAATCGTTCCTGCTTTCCTGCATATAGGATCGATAACATGGAAAATGCCTCTCAATCCGCCGCGCGGGTGGATGACGATCAGAAGCTCATGCTCAAGATCGCCCAGGGCGACCGCGCCGCGTTCGGCATCCTCTATGACCGCTTTTCCACTCCCCTTTACTCTTTGGCCCTGCGCATGCTCGCCAATGAGGTCGAGGCGCAGGACATGCTTCAGGAAGTCTTTCTTTCCATTTGGAACAAGGCGGACACCTTTCGTCCCGAGCGGGGTACGGCTTTCTCGTGGGTTGTCACGCAGCTCCGCAACCGGACCATTGACCGGCTTCGTTCCAAGCGTCGCCGCGACGAATGGACCGAAACTTACGCCGCCGATCTGACTCCTTCCGGTTCCGCCACGCCCTCATCTACGGAAAATTTTGATGCCAGCGCCCGCGCCCGGGAAGTCCGCTCCGCGCTCGATCAGCTTGGCGAGGAGCAGCGCCAGGTACTCCGTCTCGCCTTTTTCGAGGGACTGACTCAGTCCGAAATCGCCGAAAAACTTGAGGAGCCGCTTGGCACGATCAAGGCCCGCGCTTTCCGGGGCATGGCGCGGCTCCGATCCGCTTTGAGGTATTTGCATGAGTAATCCCCGCCTCGAAGAACTGGCCGCGCTGCACGCGCTCGATCTCCTCGATGAGGCCGGACGCCGCGAGCTTCTCGAAGCCGCCGCCCGCGACCCCGGGACGGAGCAACTCGTGCTCGAGTTTGCGGAGGCCGCCGCCACCCTTGCGTTCGACACGCCCCAGGTCGCGCCGCCGCCGGGCCTCAAGCAGAAAATTTTCCGCGACCTGCCGGCCGGCGGCAGGGTGATCCGCTTCCCTTCATGGTTTCCCTACGCCATCGCCGCCGGGTTCATGTTTCTCGGCATCCTCGACACCTGGTGGATCTATTCCCTTCGAGCCGATCTGTTTGCCGCCCGGGGAACCCTTCAGTCCCGCCAATGGCAGGTGACCGAGGATTCGGAGCGCCAGAGCCTCTCCGACATCCGCGTCGTTCCGCTCGACGTCCACGATCCCGCCACCAAGGACCCCGCCTTTGCCGCGGCCAAGATCGCGGTGGCGTGGAACACGCGGCTTCACCAGGGCATCGTTACGCTGCGCAACGTTCCGCCGCCGCCCGCCGGACACGATTACCAGTTGTGGGTGCTCGACCCCGGGGCGCTTGCCCCCGTCAGCGCCGGCCTCCTGGCCGCCAATGGTGGTTCACAGAACTTCATCGTCAGTCCGCCAACCACCGACAAGGTCGGCTTTGCCGTTTCGCTCGAAACGGCGGGCGGGCGGCCTGAACCGGCCGGCCCTATTCTTTTTGCTGTCGCACCCGGCCAGTGATAGGCTAAAAATGAAAGAAGGGTCTGCCTATGGCCGTGGTCAAAAATATTTGCGTGGAAGCGATCGAGCGCCACTGTTCCAGCGGTGAGACCGGTCGTCTCGATATTCGCAACGGCATCCACGAGGCCCGGGTTTTTACCACGAGCATGTTCCTCGTCCACGCGGAGCTGTCCGGACTGGAAGGCGTGCCCGCCCTTTTTCGCATACTCGATTTCGGCGACGTCGAAACCATCTGGAACCCCGGCATCACCACCGAGAAGCAGACCCTCAATCTGCCGATGGAAGCGGCCAGCGTCCTCTACGCCGAGTACCTTCAGGAACGCGCCAACCTCGCGCCGAGCGAGTCGGAACATCTCGACCAGGCGTTCGGCACGCCCGAATTCACCGGCGCGATCGACTCGGTGCTCAAGTACTACACCCTCACCCTTGAGTGTACGGAACCCGAGCTCCTGCCCGGCGGCTTCACCTTCACCGACGTGAACAAGAACAGCTACGTCATCGGCAGTGACGATGAATGCGACATCATTATCCGCCATCCCTCCGTCGATCCCCTTCACTGCGGGGTTATCATCGAGAAAGGTTCGATTTATGTTTGGGACTTGGGCGCCCAGAACGGTCTTCGACTGAACGGCGAGACCGTGGCCGAAGGCGCGGTCAAGGTCGGCGATACCCTGACTATCGGCGGCGTTCACGTCCGCTTTCGCTTCCACTTGCGCCGTCCCAACATCAACCGTCCCAAGACGGTTCCGCTGCCGGTCTTTCCGACCCCCGTCGCGGGCCCTCCGCCGAAGGAAATTCCGAAGGGCGCAATCACCTACGACAAAGTCAGCCGTCAGCTCAAAAATTCCGGCAAGGCCAAACCTTTCCTGACCAAGCTGGCCTCCCTGTTTGGATCGAAAGACCACAAGTGACGCTGGAATATTTCGCAAGAGTTCCTATCCTTCTACGCAATGCACATTCTCCTGATCGATGACAGCTCCTCCACCCGGAGCCTGTTGCGCACGTTGATCAACTCGGGTCAGGCCGTCCGCCATGAGATCAGCGAGGCCGCCAGCGGCGAGGAATCGATGCAGAAAGTCGAATCGGGCGAGATCCGGATGCCCGACCTCATCATCCTCGACATCAACATGGGCGGCATGAGCGGTTTTGAATTTTGCCGCGAGTTCCGCCGGCGCCACGGCGGTCCTTCCGACCTCGTGCCCTACATCATCATCGTCACGGCCAACGAAGGCGTCGACGTGATCAACCAGGCGCTCGATTGCGGGGCCAACGATTACATGCCCAAGCCGGTCAACGTGAAGGTTCTCCAGGTCCGTTTGCGCGTGGCCGAGCGGCTTCTCGCCCAGGCGCAGGCCGGTGCGGCCGCCGCCCCGGCGCCCGCGCCCGTGGTGGCGGTTCCCGCTCCCGTCGAAAACGGAGCCGGAACCGGTGCCAGTCTCGACCCGCGCCAGGCGCTCATCGCCGAGGCCATTAACCAGGCCGATGCGCCCATGGCCCTGGTCGAGGCGGGCAACATCGAATCGACGTTCAAGATCGTCTATTCCAACGCGGCGATGACCCTCACCACCCAGTTCGACGAGTCCCAGCTCATCGGCCGCTCGCTCGCCGAACTTGAGGCCTGGACGCCCGACTTTCTCACGATGACCCTTGGTTATGTCGAACGGGGAGACATCCTTTCCCACGTACCGCTCTGGAGCCTTACCCGCCAGGAGGTTCCCGTCTATCTCAGCTTCTATCCCATCCGCTCCGCCGACGAACAAGTCCGCCACTACCTCGTGATTCATCATCTTTGAGGGCCGCGTCCAAAATTTATGCGCATCGTCGTCACGGGACTCCTCGGCCAGTACGCCTTCGGCGGCGTCACCTGGGATTACATCCAGTATCTGCTGGGTTTCCGCTCCCTCGGCCACGAGGTCTGGTACCTTGAGGATTCGGGCGCCTGGCCCTACGACCCGGTAGGGCAGACCATCAGCGAAGACTGCTCCTATAACGTCGGTTACCTCCGAGGCATGATGGAGGGCTTCGGTTTCGGCGACCGTTGGATTTATCGTAACGGCGCCGACGGCAAATTCCACGGGGCGGGCGAAGCCGCCGCGCGCGACCTGATCAAAAACGGCGATCTGCTGGTCAACGTTTCCAGCGCGGGCTGGCTCAAGGACTACGATTTCGGCGTGAGGCACCAGATGTTTATCGACGGCGACCCGATGTTCAGCCAGGTCAACCTCCTCGATCCCAAGAACGCCGATTACGCCAAACGCGTCCGCGCCCACGACAGCCATTTCACCTTCGGCCTCAACGTCGGCAACGCCGGGTGCCTTGCGCCCGACACCGGCATCCGCTGGAAAAAAACGGTACAGCCCATCGCCCTCGATCAATGGCCGCTCCAGGGAGACGACGCGCCCGACCGCTTCACCACCGTGATGAACTGGGCCAGCTACGCGCCGATCGAGTGGCAGGGCAAGACCTACGGCCAGAAGGACCTCGAGTTCGAGCGCTTCAAGCTCCTGCCCCGGCGGACCCCGCAGCGGCTCGAAATGGCGATGGGCCAGGGCATCGGATCGAAACGCCCCACCGAGGAACTCCGCGCCCTCGGCTGGACCATTCTCGAGGCGGGCGAAGCCCTGCCCGATTACCGCCGTTACCACGAATTTCTCCGCACCTCCAAGGCGGAGTGGAGCGTGGCCAAGCACGGCTACGTCGCCGGGCGCACCGGCTGGTTCAGTTGCCGCACCGCCTGCTACCTCGCCCTCGGACGCCCCGCCGTGGTGCAGGAAACCGGCTGGAGCGAGTTCATCCCCGCCGGCGACGGCCTGCTCGCCTTTTCCACGCTTGAGGAAGCGGTCGACGCCATCGCCGATATCAACGACCACTACGCCGAGCACCAAGCCGCCGCCCGCGCCATCGCCGAGCAATATTTCGATGCGAAGAAGGTGTGTGCGGATTTGCTGGTGCAGGCGGGGATTGGATAGAAGGTGGAGAGTATGATTTCTGTTTTCTCCACGCTTCGCGCCTCAATCTTTCTCTGGGTACAGAATTTTTGGTACTTGGTCGTCATCACTCTGGTTACGCAGACATCGGTGATCTTTTTTAATCGAATTAGTCACGAGACAAGATCATCGCATGGATTCACCGGTGTCTTCAATTTGGTAGCGTGTTTCGCAATAGTGTTTTTTGGAGCGATGAACGTAGCGGCCATCTTGGGATTGCTGACGAGGACGTCTTCAGGAAAGTCCGTAGGACAGGCCGTTTGGATCTGCATGAGAACCTACACGTGGACATTGTTTCGCCTGACCTTGTTGCTTGGCCTTATAGCGTGTCTGGTGGCAATTCCGTTTATCTTTATCAATACGACGATTAAGCCGTCCAACACCTCTCGAGTTTTCTTTATCGCCTTCTTTCTTCTCTTGCTCAAATACGCTCTGGCGGATCCTCTTGTTGTGGTGGAAAATATGGGCGCGCGTCAGGCGCTCAAACGGAGCTGGGAAATGACCAAGGGCCACTTTGTCTATGTCTTGGGTTGCTATCTATTTCTTTGGGGCGGCACCTGGCTAATCGATTGGCCCTTGGGAAAGCTGGATGTCGACAGGCTCACCGGAGTCGACTTCATATTTCAACTGATCCGCAGCTTGATTGATACACTCTGGGTCGTCATGTCCTGGTGCATGTATCTGCGGATTAAAGCCGCCGATCAGCCGCCGGTTGGTCATTCCGAAAGTGCATCGGAAGCCGAAGGCTTCCCAGCTTCGTAGCCGGTGGTTGAGCGTAGCGACACCACCGGAAATATGTCAGTATGCCTCTCACCCCGGAGGGGTGACAGCCATGTCCTCAACATTTCTCAGCCTCCATTATCATCTGGTCTTTTCGACAAAACAACGGGAACCGTTTATCGATGCTCCCTTGCGCCCGCATTTGCACGAGTATCTCGGCGGAACCGTCAACGGGCTCGGCGCGCGAAGCGAAACCGTCGGCGGCACGTCCGATCATGTGCATCTGCTCGTCGAACTCAAAGCCACGCATACGCTCTCCGATTTTATGAGGGAATTAAAGAAGGCCTCCTCCGTGTGGATTCATAAGGAGTCGCCTCTGACGACCTTCGCCTGGCAGGAAGGGTACGCCGCCTTTACCGTCAGCGCCTCGGTCTTGCCGGAGGTGCGGCGATACATCGAGACTCAGGAGGAACACCACCGGCAGCGAAGCTTCCGGGAGGAATTGAAAATTCTGCTCCAGAAATCCGGAGTGGAATTCGAGGAGCGGTATCTCGATTGAATGGATGTTGGCTGTCACCCCGCCGGGGTGAGGCGTTGGGTGGGCGTGCAACCGGTGGTATCACCCGCTGACGCGGGTTCAACCACCGGCTACGGTTCTGGCAAGCCTCCGGCTTGCTGCCGTATCCAAGACGCCGGACCGGTGGTTCATTTTAACCGGCTACGGGGCTGCCAAGCCTTTGGCTTGGTGAAGGCATGATCGCACGGAATGCGACAACCACCGGGTTCGTCCCGAGCGTAAAGCACCCGTAGCGTGTCGTTGTCTCAAGGATGACGGATTGTTGAGAGAACTCGTTTCGCAGGTGTCTCTAACCGATAGCCACCGGGAAAGCCTTCCGTTTCTCGAAGCGCATCACCTCGTTGTAGCCTGCTTTCCCGCGCGGGCTGCCTTGGCGTAGAAATCGGCGAAGATGGCGTCGCGGTATAACTCGTGCGCGATCTGGATCGGACGGCGTCCCGCGCGATCGCCCCAAGTGGCGTCGTCGCGCAGCAAGGGGCTCGGCTCCTCGCTGGTTACGATCCAGCCGGGATGGACCAGCCAGGCGCTGGCGGAGATGTCCCAGATGACTTTCGACCAGCCGGGTGAATCATCTCCGTAATGGCGGACGATGTCGGTGAGATAGGCGCCGAGTTTGCTGTGAGGCGCGAGGTGCTTCTCAAGTTCGGGCACCGTGACGATAAGATGCGACGTGACCGGGTGGCAGGGGAGCAGGACGAGCGGCACGGGAGAATCGAGCAGGACGCGCGCGGCGTGGAGGTCCTGGTGCAGGTTGAATTCGCGCGTGTGAGGCCAGTGGGGGCCGTGGCCGCCGAGCCAGACGAGCTCAATACGGTCCGCGATTTTGGGTTCGAGCAGCAGGGCGGAGGCGAGGTTGGTCGCGGCGGCGATGCCCGCGACGTAAAGCCGCTCGCCCTCCTTCATGGCCAGGGCGCGCTCGACGAGGTCGGCGGCGGCGGCGCTCTTCACCGGCACCGCGGGACCGGGCAGGTAGGAGGTGCTGCCGCGAAAAACGGGGGGCCGGGGACCGTCCACCAGATCGATCACGCGAAGGATTTCCTCGTAACTTTTTTCCATGCCGTCGGCGGGACCGCTCGATCGGTCGTTGGAGAAGGGCGCGGCATAGACCGCCTCGACTTCGACTTCGTCCGGGGAAAGAAGGAGGTGGGCGAGGGCGAACTGGTCATCAACCTCGTTGTAAGTGTCGGTATCGAGAATGACGCGGCGGCGGGAGATGGTTTGAGGCATGGCCCCGATATGGCAAAAAAAATGCCGATCTACACGGGGAATTTTCGGACAGCCTCTAGACAATCTCCACCGGGAAAGCCTTCCGTTTCTCAAAGCGCATGACCTCGGTGTAGCCGACTTCCCGCGCCAGCGTGTAGGCGAGGTCGAACTCGTAGGCGACTTCCTTCGGCGAATGGGCGTCGGAATTGATCACGATGGGAATGTGCCGCGCGTGCGCCGCCACTAGGAAATCGCGACTCGGATAAATTTCGCGCACCTCCTTGCGCAACCCTGCCGTGCTCACTTCCAACGTAATGCCCGCCTCGGCGGTGGCATCGAGCATCTCGTGATAGAAGCGCGAGAGGTCGCCTTCGGGCCGGTACCCGAATTTCTTCACCAGGTCGGGATGGGCCAGGAAATCGAACAGACAACTCTCGACCATTTTCGTGTAGGCGTTGAAATAGGCGGTCCAGACTTCTTCCACCGGCTGCTCGGTCCAGCGCTTGAGGTGCTTCGGGTTGTCGATGTCCCAGTCGGGCGTGACATAGTGGACCGCCCCGATCAGGTAATCCCAGTCGGCCGCTGCCGCCAGATTGCGCACGTGTTCCTCGTAGCCCGGGATGAAGTCGCACTCGAGTCCCAGCCGGATCGGGTAGTGGGGAAATTCGAGCCGCGCCTGCTCGATCATCTCCACGTAGTGCGGAAGGTCGTCCGGCGCCATGCGCCAGTCGTCGAACTGGGTGGGCATCGGGTTATGGTCCGAAAACCCGATTTCCTCCAGTTCCGCCTTCTGCGCGGCCAGGATGTAATCGCGCGGAGCGCCAACCGCATGTCCGCATAACGGCGTGTGCGTGTGGTAGTCGGTCCGCATAATCAATAGATACGCCAGAACGTTTAGACTTCCAAGCGTTCCTGCAAATTGTTGATTTCGTCAAAATTTACCCAACTCCTCTGAGCAACTCCACTTGCAATCAGGGCGGCTAATCGTATTCTAGTCTTGCAGTGAAAATTCAAAATTTGCTTAAAACCTCGAGCGAATGGATTCGAGGCGAGAACGGGGGCAACCGCATTGTCTTCAGCAGCCGTCTGCGCCTGGCCCGCAATCTCAACCATCACCCCTTTCCCGGCTGGGCCAAGAAGGCCGAGCGGGAGAAGGTACTGGCCTTGGTCCAGCCCGCCGTCGCTGATATGCCCGAGATGAAGGACGCCATCATCAACGATTCGATGGAGCACTTCACCCCGCTCGAAAAGCAGGTCTTGGTCGAGCAACATTTGATCAGTCGCGAGCATGCCGCCAAGAACGCCGGCAGCGGCCTTGTCATCAGCAAGAACCGCAATCTCAGCGTCATGATCAACGAGGAAGATCACCTGCGCATCCAGTCCTTGCGCTCCGGTCTCCAGCTCAAGGCCCTCCTCAAGACGGTCGACAAGCTCGACACGGAACTGGAGGAAAAGCTCGATTTCGCCTTCTCGCCCCAGATCGGCTATCTCACCGCCTGCCCGACCAACGTCGGCACCGGCATGCGCGCCTCGGCGATGATGCATCTGCCCGCGCTCGTGCTCGACGACCAGATCACGCAGATCATCAAGGCGGTGAACAAGATCGGCCTGGCCGTGCGCGGCCTTTACGGGGAGGGGACGGAGGCCCTCGGCAATCTCTTCCAGATTTCCAACCAGATGACCCTGGGCGAATCGGAGGCGCAGATCGTTGACAAGCTGACCAAAGTCATCCTGCAGGTCATGGAGCACGAGGAAAACGCCCGGCAAAAGATGATCGAGGACAAGAGCCGCATGGTCGCCGACCAGGTCGGACGCGCCTACGGGATCATGATGCATTGCTACTCCATTTCCTCCAAAGAGGTACTCAACCTGCTTTCCATGCTGCGGCTCGGCGTCGACCTCGGCCTCCTGCCGGAGGAATACCGCGCCACCATCGATGAACTCTTCATCCGCACCCAGCCCGCCCATCTGCAGAAGGATTTCGAACGCAAGCTCACCACCGAAGAGCGCGACGGACTGCGCGCCGACCTCATGCGCGAACGGCTCAAAATGGTGCCAGAACCCAACACCAAGCTCCTCGTCCTCGGCAAAACGACGGATGACGACAAGAAAAAGCCATGAATAATTTCACCCCGCGCGCCCAGCAAGTCCTCGCCCTCGCCCGCAAGGAGGCAGATCGCTTCAACCACAACTACGTGGGGACGGAGCATTTGCTTCTTGGCCTGATCAAGCTTGGCCAGGGCGTGGCGGTCAACGTGCTGCAGAAGCTCGGGCTCGACCTCGAGACCGTCCGTATCGAGGTGGAAAAGCAGGTCGGCTCCGGGCCCGACACCAAGATGTCGGGCAACATCCCCTACACCCCCCGCGTGAAGAAAGTCCTCGCCCTGGCGAGCAAGGAAGCCAAGGCGCTTAACCACAGCTACGTCGGCACTGAACACATTCTGCTCGGCCTGCTGCGCGAAGGCGACGGCGTGGCCGCCCGCGTGTTGAAGACCCTCGAGGTCGACATCGAACGGACCCGCAACGAAGTCCTCAAGGAACTCGACCCCAACTTCGCCTCCAGCGAAGCCGAGGGCGAGGAGGGCGACTCCTCCGTCCAGGGAGGAAGCGGTGGCCCGCAGGGCGAAGGCGCCGCGGGCAAGAAGGATGTCAAGACGCCCGCGCTCAAGGCCTTTGGCCGCGACCTGACCGAACTCGCCCGCAA
>JAJSLI010000037.1 GCA_021272315.1 Methylacidiphilales bacterium
CGTCCAAGTCTGCCGCCAACTCGGCCTCGCCGCCCGGTTCGTTTCGGGCTACCTGATCCAGCTCACCGCCGACGTCAAGCCGGTCGATGGCGGCGCGGCGGGACCCGAGGCCGACTTCACCGACCTCCACGCCGGGACCGAGGTCTATCTCCCCGGCGCGGGCTGGGTCGGGCTTGACGCCACCTCCGGCCTCCTCGCCGGCGAAGGCCACATCCCCATCGCCGCCACCTCCGACCCCATCACCGCCGCGCCGATCACCGGCGACCACGAAGAGTCCGAGGTGAAATTCGACTTCCACATGAGCGTGACGCGCATTTACGAATCGCCGCGCGTCACCCTCCCCTATCGCGAGCATCAATGGCGCGAAATCGAGGCCCTCGGTCGCAGGATCGACGAGGAACTCGCCGCCCGCGACGTCCGCCTCACCATGGGCGGCGAACCGACCCTGGTCTCCATCACCAACCGCGACGGCCTCGAATGGAACTTCACCGCGCTCAGCCCCGAAAAGCAGGAGAAGGGCGAAAAGCTCCTCAAGCGTCTCCGCGACCGTTTCGCCGCCGGTGCCCTGCTCCATTACGGCCAGGGAAAATGGTACCCGGGCGAATCGCTGCCCCGCTGGGCCTACGGCTGCTACTGGCGCAAGGACGGCGAACCGATCTGGCACGACCCCGGCCTCGTCGCCGAGCCGGGCGCGAAAGAGCAGGCCACGGCTGAGCATTCGGGCCGCTTCCTGCGCCTCCTCGCCGACAAACTCAGCCTCAACCCCAAGTACGTCCGCGACGCCTATGAAGACGTTTATTACTACCTCTTCGAGGAGGGCCGCCTCCCCTACAACGTCTCGGTCTTCGACTCGAAGATCAAAACGCCCGAGGACCGCGCCCGTCTCGCCAAGGTTTTCCGCCAGGGCCTCGACTCGGTCATCGGCCACGCCCTGCCCGTGCTGCGCGCCACCTGGCTGCCGGGCCGCCCGTGGCAGTCCACCATCTGGCATCTGCGCACCGAACGGCTCATGCTCATCCCCGGCGATTCACCCATGGGTTACCGCCTGCCGCTTGAATCGCTGCCCTGGGCGCAGCAGGGCGACGTTGTCCAGATCGTTGAGCAGGACCCGACCGAGCGCCGCCCGGCGCTGCCCGCCGTCGAGCGCAAAAAGAAACGCATCAGCGGCGCGGGCCTCCTGCCCGGCGATTACCCGCAGGTGCCCATCGGCCAGCCCGACGCGAACCTCGTCCGGACCTCCATCTGCGCCGAGCCGCGCGGCGGCCTGCTCCACATCTTCATGCCCCCCACGGCCTACACCGAGGATTACCTCGATCTCGTCGCCGCCGTCGAGGACACCGCCGAGGAACTCGGCCAGCCCGTTCGCATCGAGGGCTACACCCCGCCGCCCGACCATCGCCTGCAAAATTTCAAGATCACGCCCGATCCCGGCGTCATCGAGGTCAACCTCCAGCCCGCGGCGAACTGGCCCGAACTCGTCCACAACACCGAGGCCCTCTACGAGGAGGCGCGCCATTGCGGCCTTGGCGCGGAGAAATTCCTGCTCGACGGGCGCCACGTCGGCACCGGCGGCGGCAACCACATCGTCGTCGGCGGCCCGACCCCGCTCGACAGCCCGCTCCTGCGCCGCCCCGATCTCCTGCGCAGCCTTGTCGGCTACTGGCAGAACCACCCGGCCCTCTCCTACCTCTTCTCCGGCATGTTCATCGGCCCGACCAGCCAGATGCCCCGCATCGACGAGGCCCGCAACGACGCCCTCTACGAACTCGAGCTCGCCTTCAGCCAGGTGCCCGGGCTCGGCTACGTCCCGCCGTGGCTGGTCGACCGCATCTTCCGAAACATCCTCACCGACGTCACCGGCAACACCCACCGCGCCGAGTTCTGCATCGACAAGCTCTTCACCCCCGAGGGCGGCTCGGGCCGCCTCGGCCTCCTCGAACTGCGCAGTTTTGAGATGCCCCCCCACGCGCGGATGAGCCTCACCCAGCAACTTCTGTTGCGGACTCTCATCACGCGCTTCTGGGACAAGCCCTACAAGCAGAACCCCGTCCCCTGGGGCACCCAGCTTCACGACCGTTTCCTCCTGCCCCACTTCTGCGGCCAGGATTTCAACGACGTCCTCGAGGATGTCCGCCGCGCCGGCTATCCCCTCAAATACGAGTGGTTCGCGCCTCACCTCGAGTTCCGCTTCCCGCTCCAGGGCGAAGTCGCCTATGACGGCGTAAATCTCGAGCTGCGAACCGCGCTCGAGCCGTGGCACGTCCTCGGCGAGGAAGGCACCCCCGGCGGCACTGTTCGCTACGTCGACTCCTCCGTCGAACGGCTTCAGGTCAAGGTCGACAACGCCATCGACGGACGCCACCTCGTCACCTGCAACGGGCGTCTCGTCCCGCTCCACCCCACCGGCACGCCCGGCCAGTACGTCGCCGGCGTCCGCTTCCGCGCCTGGCAGCCGCCCGAGGCGCTCCATCCCACCATCGGCATCGACTCGCCCCTCACCTTCGATCTCGTCGACACCTGGACCGGGCGCTCCCTCGGCGGCTGCGTCTATTACGTCTCCAGTCCCGGCGGCCGCAACTGGACAACCATGCCCATCAACGCCAACGAGGCCGAAGGCCGGCGCCTCTCGCGCTACCGCTCCTTCGGCCACACCCCCGGCCCGATCCACGTGCCCCCCTACCCGCCCGCCCGGCTCGACTTCCCCCTCACCCTCGATCTGCGCAAGACGAGCTGAGCGAGACCGCTGCAAAAGGCGTTGTCCAAACCATCCGTCTTCCCGAGCTTGTGGGATCAGACGCACTTGCTTCACGCAAAGCGCATTGAAGAATATTTGAATTCCGCAGGCTGGGATACGATAAGCAAAAAGCGAGCCGTGGAGAGAAAATGGCAGAATTTCTAATAGCCTCAACCGCAGCTTTTGTTTAGAAGTGCAGTATGGGCTACCCGATGCTGTGCATGATAGCGGCGGTGTTGATTCTTATTGTAGTCGGCTCCATTTATGGCGCGATCCAGGCAAAAAAACGGCGTGAGGGATTGTCTGAATTGGCGCAGCGCGTAAACCTGAATTTTAAGCCGGATCCGGATTACGAACTCGCGGAACGTTTTGGTTTTTTGAAAAAGCTGGCAAAAGGCGATAATCGCTTCTGCTACAACGTGCTCTCTGGGAAATACCAAGGCGATGATGTGCTTGCGTTTGATTATCACTATCAAGTCACCACCCATGACAAAAACGGCAGTCACACGACGCATTACCGGTTTTCTTTTTTCATTTTGCAAATGGCAGCGACCTTTCCCGACCTGACCATTCGCCGCGAAAGCTTTTTCCTGAAAGTCGCCGAAGTGTTCGGCTACCAGGACATCAAGTTCGAGTCCGCCGAGTTTTCAAAAACATTTTGCGTCCGTTCACCGGACAAAAAATTCGCCTATGATGTCTGCAACGCGCAGATGATGGATTACCTGCTGGCCAACCGCGACTTGAGCCTTGAAATCGAAAATCAGGCCCTGGCCCTCGCGTTTGATGCCTGCCTGACCATTGAACAAATCGAATCCGATTTGAAGAGGCTCGTTGAAATCCGGTCGCTCCTGCCGGGATATCTTTTCACCAACGCATGACTGCGCTCCTCGTCGTCCTTTTTGTTGTCGTCGGATTGCCTGTCATTTATGTGGTGGTGCAATATAACGCGCTCGTCGCGCTGAAGAATTACATCCGGGAATCGTGGAGCGACGTGGACGTGGAATTGAAACGCCGCTACGACCTCATCCCTAATCTCGTCGCCATGGTGAAGGGTTATGCGACGCACGAACGCGAAGTTCTTGAACGCGTAACGGAATTACGGAATCGCTGCGCCGCCAACAACGGCGCCGTGGCTGACCAGTCCCGCGATGAAACCCAGCTCGTGGACGCACTGAAACAAATGCTCGTCGTCGTGGAAAATTATCCACAGCTCAAAGCCGACCAGAATTTTCTCAACCTGCAAACCGAACTCGTCAACACGGAAGACCGCATCCAGGCCGCGCGCCGATTTTACAATGGCAACGTGCGCGACTACCGCAACAAGTGCGAAACCTTTCCGAGCAACCTCGTGGCCGGGATGTTCGGATTCAAATCGGAGGGAGATTTTTTCAGCGTGCCGCCGTCGGTCAGGGACGTGCCGAACGTGGATTTTGCGACTTCCTGACCGCCCAACGTCCTAAATCTACTGCTGCACGTTTTCGATCGCGAATTTTGCGGTGCCGTCAGAGGCGATTCCGATCGGCTCGGTTGCGCCGCCCTCGGTGCCGTTGGGCTGCTTGAACATGACGAGGAGAAATCCGATCACCTTGATGTTGGGCGTGACCTTGAGGCCGCCCGTGGAGCCGCCCTGCGCCATGGTGATCGTATCCGGCAGGATCGACTTGTTGTTCGGGGCGTCGGCCATGCTCACGTAGGTGATGCCGCTGAGGGTCCATCCGTAAGTTGGGTCTCCCTTGTTGTCGAGGTACGCATCCCAGCTCCCGAGCTGCTGATCGATTTGCTCCGAAGTGACACCCTCGGTCGCATAGCAGGCCCGCAGCGCGTTCTTGTCGCCGGCCTTGCATGCGGAGGCGACTTGCGTCATCAGCACCCCAACGGAAGACGGCGTCGTGTCGCAGGCGGCGAGCGCCATCGTGCAGGCAAGGAGAACCAGTGGAAGGACCGGCTTTTTCACCATGCCCCGAGATATAGAACTTGGCGGTCCCGCGACAAGGCCAAATTGTCGGTTGATGAAGTTCATTCACCCTCCGGCCGCGAGGAAAACCAGTCGGTGGCGCGTTTGATCTTTTCTACCGCGACCGTTTTATCCGGCAGATCGAACTTCACGTCGGCTTCCTCCGGCACCTGCGCATGGTCCCCGTCCAAAACGAAGCACGTTTTGCCTCCCCTGCTGGAGAAAACCTTGCGTCCCCCCACCGTCAAACGGCTGACGTTCGACGCCGCCGCGCCCACGATTTTGCCTCCCGTATCGCGGCGAAGCCAGAGCAGTTCAGCATCGGTATCGATATCCTGCACGGCAATCCCGCTGCTCCCATCCCAGCAAGCCACCAGGTCGCTCGTGCCGGTCATGATCGGAAGGAGACCCGCATGGCCCTTTTGCGCGGTAAGAGACTGCACGTTCATCGCCCCATCCGGTTTGCCATCCTTGAGACGATGCGGCAGCAGCAGCGTCAAAAATTGCCCGTCGGTGCCGTGCATGGTCACCAACAATCTTGGATGCACGCCTTCCCGGGTCGTCTGAAAGACATCGGTCTTTTCCTCCCATTGAGCCGGGGTCAAAAAGTTGACCTGCAGCCACGCCGACTGAGCGGACGACCCGACTTCCTCCCGTTGCATGGCCCCACTGAGTTCGCCTTCCGACGCCCGGACAACGAGAGTGCCCGCAGGCAGGGGACTCCCTTCCAGCGGCGCGGGCGCGCCATCCGGCACGAGGCCGATGGCCGCGCAGTCCGCGCCCGATTGGCGCGCAAGAAGCTCCAACTGCACCGGGCCGGCCGGAAAGTCAAAGGCGGGAACATGGATGGTGCCTTTGTTATCGTTTAGTGGAGTCCACATGAGCGGAAGTTTGGTGAAGGTGCCCCAGAAGAATTTGTCGGCGAAGTTGCCATGGGCAAATCCCATTTTGCCGTGATTGACCCGCAGGAAGAAGGAATCGGATTTCTCGCCCTCGGGATTGCCTGTTCCGGTCAAGCCCCAAACCTGATATTTTCCCGCGGTCGGCACCTGAAGCGTCGCCTGCCACTTGGCTTCCTGCGCCGTTCCGGTATCGGTCCACGCCGCCTTGTCGGTGAACGGGCGGCTCACCGCCATCTGGGGCGTAACCTGGCTGGGCACCACCTGGATGCCATTGCCGACGCGCTCGAACGTTTTCCCGTACTTGGCGTGCAGGAGCCAAGTATAATCGTGGGGAGCATCGTCTTTCTTCACGTCATCGAAGACCACCGCATAAGGAAAAGGTTTCCGGATAAAGAGGGTGTGCCGGTCGGCGCGCTCGAAATCCTGCTGGTAGACCTCTTCGTAGCTGATGCTCGCCTTGTAGAAAAACCGGTAGGCATCGGCCACGTCGGCGCAGGTCAAATCGACCAGGGGCTCGTGGAGAGAATTGACAATCCAGCCATCCGTTTGCGCGTGAAAACCTCCCTGAAGTTCGGGATGGCCATCGACCATGACTTGATTGTGGGCATAGCCGCTGGTGCTCTTTGCGGGATCGGCGTCGTTGCCGTAACCCGAATCGATCACGAGATCGTCGCCGTAGGCATAAAAGGTGAACTGGCCCTTGTCGGCATGGTCATGACGGATCGCGGTGTAATGCTGCGCATGAACACTCATGTAGGCATCGTCGGGACCCCATCCCGTGCGGCTGACGACGACGCTGCGGCCTCCTGCCCAGCCCCAATCCGGCAACTTCGCGACGCGGGCGGCAATCTCGGCGGCGGGTACCTTTTCCGGCGCCCAGAGAATGGCGGCCGGGAGGAATTGAGGTGACACTCCACCCTTGAACAACTGTTCCCAGAGGTAACGCGCCAGGGCGCGGTCCGATTCCCGGTCGAGCGCGTAGAGCGCCACTTCCGGGGTGCTCATCCCATAGTCCGAATCCTCAATATTATTCACCCGCTTGCCACCGGGCAGCATTTCCATCGGCAACCAGTGGACGAAGCGGTTGTAATTGGTGGTGACGTAGAGATCTTCGCCCTTGCCCGCTCTCATCGCCTCCACAAAGTAGGGTGTAAAACCGGAGCCATAGCCGAAATAGGAGGGGCCTTCGATTGCGCCGCCCTGGGCGTCGACCCCGAAACGGAGATAATCCTCCACATTGCAGGTGGACTGAAAAATCCATTGCCGCGTTGGCGCATGGGTTTCTCCATCCAGAACGAGGGCCGCCAAACCGCAGGCCGAGGCAAGGCCGGGGTTCCAATTCCAGGCGCGTCCCAACGAACTTTGACCCCAGATATTATTGAGGTTTTGGAAATAGAGATTGTTGCCAAAATCGATGAGGCTTTGTCGGACGATCTGGCGTTGGTCGCTGGTAAAGAGCGGGTAGCACCAGTCGAACGCAAGGGCCAGGGAGCGCGTCGGGAAGCTGCGCGTATAGAAAAAGCCCTCATTCATCGCGTCCGGCGTGAGCTTCTGCGCCGTGGCCACCGCCAGTTCGACAGCCTTCCTGCCGTAACGCTCGTCTCCCGAAACGGCGTAGGCGAAATCGAGCATGTCCAGGGGATTGAGCCATTTCCGCGCGTTTTGCTCGAGTTCCGGCGCATTCCCGGAGCCTTTTCCCGCCAACGCCAGATACTCATCGTAGGCCTTGGACGCATCGAGGTAGGAGGGACTCTTGAGATCGACATAGGAATCGCATTGGGCCTTGAGTTGATTCCATAAGCCGGCAATTTCCGGGTCGTCATGAATGCGCTGCTTGACCCGGGCGAGCCCGGCCGAGTCGAAGATGATCCGGGGATGATTTCTGGCCCAGGAGGGTTGTTCCGGAATGAGCGTGTTGGGCAGTGGCGGCGTGGGAAGGTCAGCCACGGTGTAAGGAGCGCAAAAAAGCAGCGCCAGCGCCGCCAAACAAAGGCCCAGACCCTGGAGTCGGTCCCAGCGGGGAAGCGTCCGAAAATGAATAAGATTGGTTCTCATGGATGGATTCGACCTTTTGAGGTTTAAACTACTACTACTGGAATGACGCTTGCTCGGCCATCGCGAAACAGGAACCGGTCATGCTTGGGATCGCGGAGAGAAAACAGGCTCAGGCACCTCGCGACGGAACTTGCTTTACGAAAAGTCCGAGATTAGGGTTATTGCCACAAACACCCCCCAAGCCCTTATGAAAACTTCACTTCTGATGGGAATTATTCTCTGCGCTATTGTCACCCAGCCTATGGCCTTGGCCAATGACTTGCCCGTGATCATTCCCGACTCTTCGTGGCCGGTAACGAAGGGCGGGCCGGGTGCCTATGCCCACACGCGGATTCGATTTCTCGATAAATCGGCAGCGACAACCACCGTCAGCGAGATCAACACGCCGGCGATGATTCGCAGCGCTTATAATTTACCCTCGGTCGGCGGAGCCGGGGCCATTGCCATTGTCGACGCCTATAATTATCCCACCGCCCTCAGTGACTTTAACACCTTCGCGGGTGAATATGGCCTGCCGAAGGAAACCTCCACCAATGCGACCGCATCGACCAACCCGACTTTTCGGGTCGTCTACGCCACGGGCAAGGCACCGGAGTCCGGCGGCAGCTATATCGAAAGCTGGAATTTGGAGGAAGCCCTCGATATCGAATGGGCCCATGCTCTCGCGCCCGGCGCCAAAATCTATCTGGTGGAAGCGGCGAGCTCTTCCATGAGCGACTTGCTCTACGCCGTCCAGGTTGCATCCGCTTTGCCCGGCGTGCGAGAGGTCTCCATGAGTTGGGGTGGCAGTGAAAGCAGCAGTGAAACCTCGTATGACCATTATTTTGCCTCCACTTCGGTCGCCTTTTTCGCCGCCGGCGGCGATTCCTCCGATGACCTCGAGTATCCTTCGGCCTCGCCCTATGTCGTCAGCGTGGGTGGTACGACGCTGAATCGCAACAGCGCGGGGGCCCTGACCAGCGAAACCGGGTGGAACGATTCGGGATGCGGCATCAGCCGTTATGAAGCGAGGCCGGCCTTTCAAAAT
Source organism: Methylacidiphilales bacterium (assembly GCA_021272315.1). Lineage (GTDB taxonomy): Bacteria > Verrucomicrobiota > Verrucomicrobiia > Methylacidiphilales > UBA1321 > JABDGH01. The sequence goes on from JAJSLI010000037.1 coordinate 8,673, forward strand.
GTCGTCTCCACCGACGTGGGCAGCCATCGCGGAGCCAATGACGTCGCCTTTGACGCCAATCCGAATACCGGGGTCATGGTTTACGATTCCACGCCGCTTTATGGTGAAACAGGTTGGTGGGCCGTTGGCGGCACCAGCGTCGGAACTCCCTCATGGGCCGGAGTTGTCAATCTTGCCAGCGTCGGGAACGGCGTTGCCGCCGGGTCCCAGGCGGAAAACGCCCGGCTGTATGACACCCTGGACACCTCCGAGAACTATGCCGCAGCCTTTCGCGACATCACGTCCGGCGATGATGGCCGTGTCGATTGCACCGAGGGTTGGGACCAGCCGACCGGTCTTGGAAGTCCTTTAGGCCTTACCGGGAAATAGCCTTCCCGCGCCAGCCCCGGAATGGGTTTCAGGCCAACTCCATCCAAACCGTCTTTGCGCCTACGCCGGGAGGGAAATCGGGCAGAGCCGCGGTCTGGCTGAACCGGCCCGAGCGCCCTCGATTTCGCAACGCTCCCCGGCCCGCCTGTTCGAGATCGGCCACCCGCATTTCCGAGTGATTGACGGAGAGTAAAATTTTCGCGCCCGGCGAGGCCACGTCGATCGCCAGCTCCACGAGCCGGTGGAAATCGCGCCGGACTTGGAACGCCTCGCCTGACTGGTTACGCGAGAACGTCGGTGGATCGAGAATGATCGCGTCGAATTTCTCCCCGCGCCGCGCCAGCCGCGGCAACGTCGCAAGCACGTCATCGGCGATGAACCGGTGCCCCGCTGATGGATCAAGGCCGTTGCGCCGGAAATTCTCTTCGCCCCGCGTCAGCGAACGGCGCGAAAGGTCCACGCTCACCGTCTCCGCTCCCGCTCGCGCCGCGGCCACCGAAAACGAACAGGTGTAAGCAAAGGCATTGAGCAACCGTTTTGGATGCCCTTGACGCAACCGCGCTCGGTTTGCCCGCTGGTCGATGAAAAGTCCCGCGGAATAGCCGATGGCGAAATCGAGCCCGTAGCGCAGGCCCGCCTCGGTCACTTCCGTCTCCAGCGAACCGGCCGGGTCGCCTCGCAGCAAAGTGGGCACCCCCCGTTCCGATGCGTGCCGGGGCAGGTGCTTACCGAAGACTCTTGCCGGACGATAAGCGTAAGCACGACACCGTTCATCGAGTTCAGCCAATGCTGCGTCACGGCCCCGTACCTCCTGATAAGACATAAGCAAATCCAGCCCAAAGCGTTCCAGCCACCAATCCGGTCCCGAAGCGATCCGGTGGGCATCGGTACCCTCCCCGGCAAAGACAGACCAGAGGGCCGGTGAAACCCACTCGACCCGCCCGGGCTTCGTGGCGACAGAACGGGGCCTGGCTTTCCCGCGCTGAAAGGAGATCGCTTCAGGACGTCCCGGGTTGGCTTTCACAGGGCTGATTTCGCACCTCGCGGTTTACGAGGCAAGCTCCACTTCCGGCCCCTTGACCGAAATTGTCTCAGGTTTCCTATCCCCATCCACAAGCGGTTCTCATCAAAAAACCTCTTGGCATAAGACGTGCTAAAGCTCACTTCGTGCATTTAGCCAACCTCAGGGTGACTAAGATTTGCAGGAGGAAATGGACAGGACTGTTAGCGGCGAGCGCGGTGATTCTTAGCCTCGGCGACGCCCAGCAGACCGGCCTATCGCCCTCCCAAGCCCTTCTTTTACTGCCTCTAAAGAATCTCGTTTCATTCCAATTTAATCGGAGTGAGCAAAAAGCACCACAAGATCTCGGGCCGATCCGCATCGCCGATCTGACCCTCGGCATCCGGGGCATCTTCAGTGATGGCTCCCGTTTTATGGATGGCGCGAAGTGTTTCCAGTACGCCTTCCAGGCTCCGGCTTGGTCCAAGCCTTTTTGTCTGCGCCTCAATGCCTTTGAAAGCCCACGAGCACCCCCGCCTATGGACCCACCAACGTTCTGTTAGTTTTCCGGCTCCCCTTAGGGCGGAGCCTTTCACTTCAAGTCAGTTTAAAAAACAATTTTTATCCAACTTATTCAACTTATGATCAAACGTCTTTCCCCCATCCTTCGATGGACGGTTTGCGGTCTTGTTTTGACCTTGGGAGCCATCCAAGTCAAGGCGCAGGCCACCACAGCACCGGCATCCACGGCCGCCGCTCCGGCGGCAGCAGCTCCGGCAGCCCCAGCCGCTCCACCAGCACCCACGCTCACCTCCCTGAACACGTCAGTCAACACCCTCAACACGGAAGTTGCTGACTTGGCGGCGTATGTGACCAATGGACAAGCGGGTAATGAGTTAGCCACGACAACGGAAGGTAATAACGACTCCATCCTGAAATCGGGCCTCAACCCACAACCCGTGGCGGCAGGCAAAGAACCGGCCTATCCCAACATGGTTCCCGGTCCTGGCCATAACGCCTGGATGCTGACCTCGACTGCGTTGGTGTTGATGATGACCCTGCCCGGACTGGCCTTGTTCTACGGCGGAATGGTTCGCCGCAAGAACGTATTGTCGGTCCTGGCGCAGTGTTTCGCCATCACCGGCTTGGTGACCATCCTCTGGTGGCTCTGCGGCTACGGCTTGGTCTTCGGCGTTAACCACGGGTGGGCAACCTATGACCCGAAGGCCGGTTCATATACTGTAGCCCCCTGGTCGCCCCTCGGTGACCTGAGTTATGCCTGCTTTGGCCATACCGTGTTCAACGTTGCGAACGACAACCTCCAGCCTCAGTTTGTCGACTCAATCCCGAACGGCAGCTACGGCTACTGGATGTCCAACAACGTCTATGCCTGCTTCCAGTTGACCTTCGCCATCATCACTCCGGCGCTCATCGTTGGAGGCATCGCGGAACGCATGAAGTTTTCAGCCCTGGTGATCTTCATCGGATGCTGGATGTTCATCGTCTACTTCCCACTGGCCCATAACGTTTGGGGTGTGGACGGCGCGTTCAACGGTGTTTGGAATGCTGGCGCCGTTGTAAAAGGCATGGACTTCGCGGGCGGAACCGTGGTGCACATGTCCTCCGGTTGGTCCGGCCTTACGCTGGCTCTGATCGTTGGTCGCCGCATCGGCTGGGGCAAAACCCACTTCTCGCCTCACAGCACGGTGCTGACCTTCATTGGCGCCAGTCTGCTCTGGGTCGGCTGGTACGGGTTTAATGCCGGTAGCGCTTGCGCCGCCGACATCATCGCCGCGAACGCCTTCACCACGACGACGCTCGCCACCGCCACCGCCTCCTTCGTCTGGCCCACCATGGAATACTTCCTCAAGGGCAAGGCGACGGTCATCGGCTTCTGCTCGGGTGCGGTTGCCGGTCTGGTCGTTATCACGCCTGCCTGCGGTTATGTTACTCCCGCCGGCGGCATGATCATCGGCATCATTGCCGGAACGATCCCCTACCTCACCAGCGTCTACATGAAGCCGCTCCTCGGTTACGATGACGCGCTTGACGTCTACGGTGTTCACGGCATCGGCGGTATGTGCGGCGCGTTGGCCACGGGCTTCCTCGCGGATGCCTCGGTCAACCCCAACCTGAGCGGCGGCGCAGGCGGCCAAAAGATGGCTGACCTCTGCGACTGGAGCAAGGGCCACCTGCTCTATATCGAGCAGTTCAAGATCGTGGTCTTCACCGCGCTACTGTCCATGATCGGCACCGCCATCATCGCGTTTGCGCTGAAGTTCACCATCGGCCTGCGTCCGACACCGGAAGGTGAAGAGCAGGGCCTCGACCTCAGCGATCACGGCGAAGAGGGCTATATCCTCTAGCCAGTACCGGATAAGGCACCTATACTAACTGGCGGCGCGCCGTGCTTAAGCGGCGCGCTGCAGAACAAAAATACCAATCCATATGAAAAAAATTGAAGCCATCATCCAGCCCTTTAAATTCGATGAGGTTAAGGAAGCTTTGACCCAGTCTGGGGTTGAAGGCATTACCATCACCGAAGTCAAAGGCTTTGGCCGCCAGAAGGGTCACAAGGAAATCTACCGCGGCAGCGAATACACGGTCGACGTCCTCCCCAAGGTGAAGCTCGAAATCGTCGCCACCAACGACAAGGTTGAGGCCATCGTCAAGACGATCCTCACCACCGCAAAAACCGGCAAGATCGGAGACGGAAAAGTCTTCATCACCCCGGTCGACGAAGCCTATCGCATTCGAACCGAAGAAAAGGACGACAAGGCCGTCTAGCCTCTCATCCTCCATTCTTCCTGGCAAGGGGCGGGCCTCAAAACCCGCCCCTTGTTTTTTCTATTTTCGCCTCTCCCACGACGTTATTCCCATATCTATATTGACCCCAGATAGTTCCGGGTGTATTTATGCAATGTTTTGAGAAACGCGTCTTCCATTGGCTGGATTTGTTTTGTCATCGCCGGACTTGCGGCGATCACTCCAATCCTATGCGCCGACGACAAGACCACTCCGGCCGATTCCGACGGTTATAAAACGGTCCCTGTCGTCGGATCAGATGGAAAGACCACCAACATCCGCGTACAAAAACAGCCGCAACCGGATGCCCGTCTTTCCTCCACCAGTTCAGATGGAAAATATGATCCCACACAGTATAATCTGAATAAAACCAGCAGTTTCGCCAACAAATCCTTCCCCGACGCCTTTCTTTACCAAAACAACGGCGCCCAAGAGACCCGCGAACAACACAGCTTCATCACGAAGTCCTACTTTACCGACAACGGTTCCCCTTCAAACCAACCCGCCCTGGCGGACTTCAACACCAAGGCCACCTACCCCGTTACCGATGCCTACACTCGCACGGCCCCGGGCCTCGATAAAAGCTACACAGCCAACCAGACTGATGCCGCACAGAATAAGTCAGCCCAGTTCACGGCTGGCGCATCCGAGTATCAGAACCGCGCCGTCACTCTCGAGACCCATAAGATCGACACCAGCGCTTCGCCTCTGGCCAATAAAACTTACACCGGACCTGAAGCGGTTCTTGAACAGCGTGAGATGTCCAAATTGAATCAGGGCCTCATGCAGATGAAGGATCTGCCCAACCGCCCGCTCACGATCGACGAAGTCCGCGACCTCATCAATCACGGCGTCAAGCCCGACACCGACGCTGCACCCGCCCCGTCGAGCAAGCCTCTCAACGATCCCGACTACAAACCCGAGCCGGCGCTCCCCCTGCCCCCACCCGACACTTCCGACGAAGACGTGCCATCGCCCGGCATCCTGGCCGCTCAGCATCAACAGCAGGAAGCACCGCCGGAAAATTCGGAACCGCTGCCAAAATAAACCCTCCCCGCTGCAACCAGCGGGGCATTACGTTGGATTTTTCCTAAAAGTGTTTTGAGGCATTCAGCGCAGATGCGTGCCCGAGGCGGGAGTCGAAACCAGCCTGCACTTTCGCCAGTTTGCGTTTGCTTGCGTAACTACTGCACTAGACAGCGTGTTAAAGCGACTCGCCTTTTTACTCCCCTTTGCAGAATAACGCAGACTTGCGCAAAAAAGTTGTGTGCGACCGTGTGCTCAATCGGCGGCGGGTTTTGGTTCTGACACGTGAGCTTTCCCTAAACGTGCATGTGTGACAAGTGTGTGCACGTGGGCGGCAGCGTGCCTCGCCGGATTGATCCTAAGTCGATAATGCGCCCGCGTTGCACTGGTGTCGGTTCATCAAAGCCCGGTCAATCTGTTCGCGGGAATAACGGATCGTGCGGCCAATTCTGAAATAGGGGATGATCCCGCGCTGTTTCCAATTCACGATGGTGCGTACCGAAACCTTGAGGTACAGCGCAACCTCGCGCTCAGACATGAGCGAGGATCGATTATCGGATTGCGCCATGCCTTATAAGACACGACGGGAGCGGGTTTCGTCTTATAATACTTGGTAGTTTTTGGTAGTACGGACACTACCAAGGAAAAAGACGGCAAGCCGAGCCCGGCGAGAAGTCGAAGCTAGCGCGGCGGCTCATCACCCCAACCGCGTTTTGTTTCCCGGCCCCCGCCTCTCCAGGGCCGGGAACAAGACGCGGCACAACACCTCAGCCGCATGAGCAGCCGTCGTGACGCGCGGGGGCAACGGGGGCACGCGACGCGACGGGTGCGTTGCTTTGAATCGACGGAGAATGAACGCTGACGGTACTGCTAATGCAGGAGGGTCCGCGGTTGAGCCACGGCGACGGTGCTGAGGAATTATCGAACATGTAAGATTGCTGACGACTGCGCGACGGATGATTTGCGGCTGCGTTACGGCACCGGTGTTGCTGCCCTGCTCATCAATGAGGCCGGCTGACGGTGACGGTGCGGCAGCGCGACGGCGGCGCGGCGGAGGATGTACTGCTGTGTTATTGCTGCGCTGCGGATGAGCTTCGACGGATGACGGCGGCTGTGCGGATGTTCTCCGGCGGCGCGACTGCTGCCGTGCGCCGCAAGTGCGGATGAGCGACGACTGCGCTTCGGCTGCCCTCAGCAGGAGCGACTGCGACGATGCACCGGCGGTGATGATGATGAACGATGATGGATGGCGGTCCGGACGGGCCTTGGCCACTTTGGCTAAGGAGTGGCGTGTTCCCCTGCAAAATTCCCTGAGAATGATCCCAATGCATCGAGGGTCATCAGGCACTCGATTCCAAGACCAAATAAGTTAAGTGGCATGGTGGATCAGAGTATAAAAAAGAACGACACGCCACCCCGAATAAAATTCGGCGGGCGGTGACATTTACCGCCATTAGGTGACCTAAACAAACGCGCGGGTGCGCGAAGGTGTGATTGGCTGTGCACACCATCGGTCATCATCATTCGTCATCGTTACCCATCGTGCATCGGTGTACGCCATCATGTGCCAGCGTCGATCATCATCCATTGTACACCAGACATTCGAGAGTCCGGGTAGGTGCGACTGCCATCGCGCAGCAATGCACATCATCGACCGGCGTGATTGAACCTCATCGGCATTGGCGAGCGTGCTTGTCATCGTTCAGCAACACCCGCCATCCCTCGATAGCGATCATCATGAGGCGCACCCGCCGCGCCGTCGCTGCTGCGCCGTCACGACGGCTGCTGCTTACTGACGGCTGATGTTTAGCCGCGTCTTGTTCCCGGCCCTGATGGAGGCGGGGGGCCGGGAAACAAACGCGGTGGTGGTGATTGTGGTGCGCCGCTATGCTGGTTTGGTGGTGTTTGTCGGGATGCTCTCTGGCCAGTTCAGGAGCGTTGATTTCTGCTCGGCTCCCGTGGTGCTGAAAGACGCCATGATGCCCCGCGCTTGCCTTTGGACGACGCGGGCGTATTGCTGAGGATCAAACAGAAAGGCACCCTATGCTAACGAAAGAATTGATCGAGGAAGCTCGAAACGACGTGGCGAACCATAGTCCCTACCAAAACATTGGCCTGCCAAAAAAGGTATATTTGCTCGCAGAGAAAAACGCACAAGACTTAGGGCCTTCGACTCCCGTCGACGTTCTCGTGGTTGCGTTGCTAAATGCGTAGTCACGGAATACCGCTATCCGGGAAGCTTTGGTGCAAGAGATCGCCCGTCAATAAATGCAACGACCGCAACAGTTAAAAAAGCGTCCCGTTTCCCTCGAAAAGATGCCGCAGTTTCGTCCGAAGGGCACGGGCGATAAGGATCAATTCACGGTCCGTCACGCAGCGGAGTTGCGTCTCGATCTTGGTGATGGTGTTTTCCGTGGCATCCCAGCCAAGGGCACCGCAACGAGCAGCCAAGGCCCCTTGCGTGAGCTTTTGAGCAAGGCGAAGCTCCCGGACTTGTGGGCCAATAATGTTCTTTTTCGGCGTCATCTTCCAAAATCAGAAGTTGACCGTACGCGAAAAAAGCAGCTTAATTCTTCCAATTCGGGAAGATCGACCGTAAGAGGGTGAGAGTCATGACCAAAACTTGTCTGCCTATCATATTGGCTTTAGCGGTGACGTTGTTGCCAGCAAACGCTGAAGATTGGATAACGACCGATGGCGTCGCACACAAAGACGTTAAGATCGTCAAGGTGGGAGCAGATTCCGTGACGATTACCGACTCGAATGGAGGGGCCACGATCCCCTTTTCCGCCCTATCGCTAGACCTTCAAAAGCGGTTTGGCTACACCCCTCCCGCCACGGTCGATCCCATGAAGGTCGTCGCATCGTGGACTTCGATTACAACCGCCCTCGGCAAAGTCATTCCGATAACAAAGGTGACGGCAGTTGACGCTCATTCGGTACATTACGAAACAGCCAATGGCGTTGGCTCTGTCGAAATATCCGACTTGCCGGACGACGTTCAAAAGTCGCTGGGCTACGATCCGGCGGCAGCGGCGAAGGCTATAGCAGACCAACAGGCACGAAATGCGGCGACCGATGCAATGGTTGCTCATGTGACGGCTCAGGATCAAGCGGCCAAGCTCCAATCAGACCAAACTGCCGCAACTCAAAGCCAGATGGTCAAGAATGCGGTCTACATTCACGGTAAGGTCTTACAAAAAACGGATGACGGCCTCATCGTCGATTGTGATTCTGACAAGTATGAAGCAGGTGTTCCAGGAGGGCCTCTTAAATTGGTTGGACAAGGTGTGAACGCAACGCGAATTTTTGGGGTGACGGTTATGCTGACTCACTACCCTAATCAGGAAACACTTGTTGATGGAAGTCCAGTTAGCACCGTTGCCTATCCAACAGGGCCATATTCTTACACAAACGTGATGGGGGCACAGGCTACGATTGCATCTTACACAGCAACTCTCCCTAGCGGGAATTGAACGCCAGCAGACTCAGGAGCGGCGATTGCCCATCCGGGCTATGTCTGGGTGCGTTCTTGTCGTCTCGGCTGCATCCTTAAACAGAGCCTATCATTCTGGGATGAAGGTTCTCTGCGCGGTAATCCTCGTCGGCCTGTCCTGTTTGACAGCCAGGGCGGAAGATTGGACAACTACAGATGGCAAGACTTATAAAAATATAGTTGTAACCAGCCATGATACGTCAGTGGTTACAATTAGCTGTACGGACGGCATTTGCACCTTTCCAATATCTCACCTAAGCAAAGACATCCAGCAACGTATCCTTAATGATAACACTACCGCTACAGACTGGACTACCACCGATGGACACACTTATAGGAATGTAAAGGTTCTCAAACAGGATGATGCAACGGTTACGATTATTGATGAAGAGGGCGGAGCGGTAATTCTGCTTTCTAAGCTTGCTCCTGACTTACAAAAGAAGTTCCATTATGACCCAACAAAAGCACAAGCGGAGCTGCAAAAGAAAGAAGCAGACCAGAAAGCTGCTGCTATAGCGAAAGCCGCAGAGCAGAAAGCCGCTGCTGTAGCGCAAGCAGCTAAACAACGGGATGATTATGCTGCCCTCATTAATGCTAGGACACTGACCATTAAAGAAGTCGAAACCGACCAGTCAAGCTTTGTTGGGCGGAAATTTATAATTCAAGGAAGCATCTCTTTAAGTACTAACTACAACTATGGGTATATGAATTTAGAAACTACCCACTATTCGTTTCAAATAGATCAAGGCGGTCACACCGCTTATGCTTACGCACCAAAGATTCTTCCTAGTGCTGTCAAGATTCGGAATGCACTTCTCGCAACGGATGGCCCTTTAGATGGCTGTTTCGAGGTCGAAATCGATCCTGCACGTTTTGATTGCAACAGTGGCGACCTCTACCTTCTTTTTCTGGATTATTTTCCGCCTATACCTAATCAATAAAGTTATCGTTACGGGCACTGTTCAGGCTCAATGTGACTGGGATATGCGGACGCGACACCTCCATCTTCAAAGGCCCAGACGATGAATGCTAAAGAAACCATCGACAAGATTCGGCTCCTTCTAAGTGAAAACGAAATCTTTTACGACGATGAAAAGAGCGAGATGGAAGAGGCCATAGCGCTGTTGTTCACGTTCTGCGGAGGCAATGCCTATCTCCTGGAGAAATGCACAGAAATTAAAGGGTACTGGAAAACATTGGCCTCGCCTCGAAGGCTTGCGCAAGCGCCGCACAACAGCCCTGAGCTTCGACGCTGGATCGGTCAGGCATTAGATATTCTCGAATCACCCCCGAAACTGGAAGATTAACCCAGAAGAGAACGGGGTATGCACCTCCAAACGTGCGTGAATTCCAGCCTCCATTTTCAGCAAAGTCCTCGGCACTGTACTGGCCGATGTCCCAGTCATACAAACGGTCAAGATAGACAAGAACCGGGTGAGCACTCCACGGCTCTTCAGAGGGTAGCCGGATAAGATGCTTGAGCGAGACGGTAAAGGAATCGTCCATGGTTATTTAACGCGTAGTTGGCTCATCGAGAGAGGCTGCCGGTGCTCCTGCAGTTGATGGCCGCCGGCCCGGCCTGGTGTTTGTGTCCTTGCATCTCATCTATGGTCTGACCTTTCTTCTCACTGGCGAAGCTCCCAGCGAAATTGGTTGCCGGTGTTCGCACCGCCCCGGCCGCGAATATGGACCACCTCCCCAGCGAAACTTGGGGCTTGTGCTGCTTTGCTCACGATCTCCGCAGCGTGAGTTGAACCCCCGGTTATGCAGGACCGGTGTGAGCAAAAATTGTTCATGGCTCAAATGTTGAGCATCTGGTAACGGCTACGAGCGAATTCCTTTAGCGCGATGACGTGCGCTTCCTTTTGCGATTTACCGGACGATTGAAGCTCCTCGATCTGGCTCTCGAAATCGTGGCTTCGCAGCGCGGAGGCATGGTCCTGCGTATTTGGGCCGCCTCTGGCGCCGCGTTCCTCGATTACCGGCTCATCTTCGTCCCCGGCCTCGTCATCGTCGCCCTGGTGGACTCCCAGCGCTTCAGCCAGGGCAGCGTTTTCGGCCTCAATCTGTTCGATGTGCGCGGTGAGGTCCTCGACGTGATCGAGCAGATCGTGAATCAGTTCGCCAATGTCTTCGTTGTTCATGTCTTCCATAGGGATGTCCTCTGTGCTTTCGGTTTGGTCCGAGTTTTCGTCCAGGGCGCTGAAAAGCCCGTTGGCCACGGCTGCCGGAAAAACCACAACATCGACCGCCAGAAAATCTTTACATCTTGCCTTGCCGTCCTGAGCGTCGCCGACAAACGACGCGGACAACCCGGCTGTTTCATGGAGGGCGGACAGCATCTCCATCGTGCTCTGGAATTTGTCATGCGACCGAAAGAAATGCAGGTCGCAGCGGAGCTTGTCCCCATCTAGGCGGAACCGTTCTGCCGTGCCGATACAACCAGCAGCGCCGCTCTTATGGTCCAAGTGAACGGGCAGCTTATCACCCTTCGCCTTGGCGGAAATTAGCAACTGATTCAGCAGCACGCGGTCTGTCACCAGAGAGTGACCGCGAGCCTCAAGCCCGGCCTGACATGCAACGGCACCGCGTATAATACCGTTCTTTTCGTCGATGCCGATTGGCTGAAGTTCTGCGGAAAATTGGTGTTTCATGGTGATTACTCCGCCAATGCAACCGCGCGAAGGGCTTTCCAGAGAGCGCTTCCACGCTGGGCAATGACTGACCTACCCCTCGCTATCGCTTCGGAGAGATCATCCGCGCCAGCAATTTGACCGGCTGTTTTTTTGATGGTTTCCGGCGCTGGGCTTGCAGTCGTCAGAGCGCCAGCAGGCGGGCCAGGGTGCTGAGGATTCATCACGTCGCCGGATGAACCGCCTCCAGGCGGCAACTGCGGTTGACTGCCGGGTCCGTTGTCCGGTCCCGCGCCGTTACCGCGATTGCGCAAGTACCGATAGCCCTTGTACGCGCCGTATCCGGCCAGACCAGCAGCGCCGATTCCGGCAGCCGTGCCAGCCGTTTTCTTCGCGTTGCCGTAGAACGAATCGTCATCGTCGTCGTCCGCGTTGGCGAACTCGACGACGTTCTCTCCCCGTCCGCGACTCAGCTCGAATTGCTTCTGAAAGGCCCTTTCGAGGGCAAAACAGATGCGATCCTCACCGAAACCGCGGGCGGTCATTTCCTCGACGATCTCCCCAGCAATAAAGTCAACAACGCGATTGCGCATGGTATCCAGGCTGCGAGAACTGAAAAGGTGCTTCCCGTTTCGGCTGTCCAGCGCCAGCAGGTTTCCGGCGGCGACTTGGTCGAGGGTCTCAGCCGGCGACAGCAAGAGACGCTGGCTCAGAGAGCGGAGATCGTGCATTTCGTGCGAATTTCGCCGGGTTGCATCGGCTTGCGTGCGATACCGAGCGCACAGGTGACGCACAGCGGGTGGAAGTGAGTTGTTCATAAATTTTTCGTGAATGTGGCCAGCCTTTTGTCCAAATCGGCATGAAAGGCATCGACTTGTTTTTGGCTGCCCTGATAAATCCCAAAATCAAGGGCATGGAGCTGGCCTTCCTTAACGGCGTCCGCGAGGGTCGCTTGCACGATGGACCAGAACGGGCCTAGCAGCAGGTTGGCGTTGAATGAGCACTCGAATACAGGTGGCTTCACCGGCTGAGGCTTTGCTATCGGGGCAGTTGGTGAATCAATGATTTCCACGGTTGTCCTTTCTGCGGTTCAGGATTGATGCGACGGTTCCGGCACCGATTGCGCCTACAGCCGCTCCGATTCCAGCGCGACGGAGTTGACCCGAGACGGGCCTGCCTTTGCTGGCGATACGTTCCACGGCGGTCTGGCAGTTGTTGCCGACGCCACAGTATTTACCAGCGCGGGTACCAGCGGCACGGCTGGCATTCCTCGCAGCCTTACCGCGGGGAAGGTCCGTAGGATTGCTTTCGCGATAGGTGGGAGCCTTGCCAGTTTTCGCGAACGAATCGGGCTTGATAGCGCGATATGTCGTCGAACCACTGGTTCGATGCGTTATCTTTCCATCTTCCCCGACGATACCTGCGTGTTGAAATAAACCTGCCGGGCCGAATCTGCGATAGACGCGGTCACCGGGTTTCAAATCTGAGTGTGCAACAGGGCTACCCTGATCATATTTCAAACCGCCGATTGCACCCGCTACGCCACCGGCACCAGCAGCGGCGGCGGTTGTGCCCTTGCGCTTGGCGCGGCTAATCCGCTCGTTGCCATGATCGAATTCAAGCAGCGTGTCATGTACTGCGCTCATGGTCGTCTGAACGCCGGGAGACGTTCCCATGCCAGGCGTTGCTTGAATCCCGCCACGTTGACGGATCTGCTTTTTCTTCCGCTCGCGTGCGGCCACGATTCGATCGTGAACACTTTCACCGATTACGTCGCCGGCTCCGATGGCTGCTACTTCAGGAGCAAACTGGGCTCCGCCCCGGAGAAGCGCGCCACCGATGCCGAATTCATGAAGGCGAGCAATGGCGCTGGCAAATGAGCCGGTCGAAGTCCTTCCAGGATCAGGAAGCCAAGTGGGAGAGATGACATTGCCGTTTGCGTCGATCAGCAGCTTTTTCTTTTTTGGTGCGGTCACATTTCCGAGCGTTTCCGCGTCAATAGCACTGTCAATGATGCCTGCCGCCAGTGAACCGGCACCAAAATCGCGACGGGAGAGCTGAGTCAAAGCCTTCAGGCGAGCGAGAACCTCTTTGCGGCTCCGGGCCAGAGGCACGCGGCGTTTCATGCCAGGGGGAAGTTTCTGGTCCTGCTGGGGAACGATGGGGAAATCGGGATCGTTGATGAGAAAAGCAAGCGAGTGGTGCTTCGGTTTCAGCCTCAGCTTGCCGCCGCTCACCTTGGGAACACCGGGAGGCTTTTTCCCTCTCAAATTCCGGCGGGCAATTTTGTAAGTGCCCGGATGACCCATGGCGAACCGGGTCATGAATGGAAGACGGGCATCGAGCGCCTCTGTGTCGATGTCTATGGTCTTCGGCGGGAGTGTGGGCATACCGGACGCCAGACGAGCCAGGCGACGCTTGCGCAAAGCGAGCAGGCCGGCAACTCCGAGTGCGCCCGCGCCGATTCCGGCAACGGTATCGCGGATAGGGTGGGAACCGTCGTCATTCGCGGCAAAGTCGGCACCGATGGTTCCCGGTAAAATGGGACGGCCTCCATTGCCAAGCCGGGGCAGCTTGGCTTTGCGCAGTTTCCGCGTATGAGCAAGTGCGCTGGCCAGTCCCGCACCCGCTGCCATACCAGCGCCAACGTTGCGACCTGTGCGGCGCGCGCGCGGATCATACGCCCGTTGAACCGCTTCGGAATCAGTCTCGTCGTTCGGCGCGAATTCACCTTCATCGTTCCTTATCCGATTTACGAGGGCAAATTCGGTGGTTGCTTCCGTGCCGTCGAGTTCGATCAAACCTTTCCGAACGGCTCCCAGATAATGCGCGTGGACCTCTGCCCGGCCCATTGCCTCGACTACCCGGCTTCCCATGTGCTGGGCCAAGACGCCGCGCTCGAAATCTTCGCCAGAGCGAAGGCCAGCCGCTGGTAAATCGGCCCGATTTTGTTTGGCCAGCACCAGATCATGGAGCCGCTGGCAATTTGCTTCGGATAGCTCGTCATCGTCTAGGGCGGACACGATGCCCCAGCCGTAAATTTCTGCGAGGCGCAAGCGCTCCGGGGTCAACTGATAGTCGCCTTCGTCGTCGATTCCAGTTTGCTGCTTATCCTTGCGGGTCGATGTCGGAAAGATTCGCACCGGATGCTGGCCACTCAAGCCCGGCTCCATGGCATTCCCCATTCTGTCCAATTCGCGGGCATCGGCGCGCACCACAAGCTCGCGCACGTCAGCCTGAAGAGCGGCGAGTTGGCTACGCCGGTCCAATGCCTTGCGAGCGGCAAGAACGTCGCGTGCGCCCTCATGCACGCCGATTGCGCGGCCAGCGTAATGGCCCGCGATGCCACCTGCGAGAGCGGACGCGCCGGCGATGCCGAGTTTCCGCTTTTTGGCCAGACTACCAGCTACACCGCCGGTTAAGGCACCGATCAAGCTTCCACGCCGGGCACCGGCGTGTGCATCATCAATCACAGTTTTTTCCTCCTGGACGCGGGGATAAGGACGATTTCTTTGATTCGAGTTCATACGGTTGCGGGAGTCAGGATTTCCTGAAGGGCTGTTTTGCTGGCGCGTTCAGCGCGGGTGTTGGTGAAAATTTCTTCAAAGATTTGCCGCTCGTATCCGCTCAGCGGGTCCCGGCGCTCGGCAATTTCGAGAGCTTCGCGGGAGAGCTTTTTCCGGCGCTGATCGGCGTCAGCGGTCATGCGCTTGAGCGTTGCAACGGACTTTTTCGCCTCGGCCAGGACAAGCGCCCGTTCGGCCATCTTCGATTCAACCTCATCCGCCGCGACGGTTCCGGCGGCAATCTCCCCCGGCCAGTCGACCGGCACGGAGTACGTCGCGACCATTCCCTCAAACTGCTCAAGGTGGCCGCGGAAACCCTTTTCATGCTCGACGAGGTGACGAGCTTCCGTGATGCCGTGCCGGTGCTCGAACTCGACAACGGCCACGCCGGCCGCATCGATCACCCGCTGATGCTCGTGGTAAAACGCCTTCGATACGTGCGCAATTTGCGCTTGGCGCTCCTGTAATTCGTACACGAGCCGGTCATACTTTTCGATCAATGCCATGTGTTTTGTCTCCATAAGTGGTGAAAGTCGTTCGGATTTTTTCGCAATTTCCTCGATACAAGATGTTTAACCCTCATTGGACGCCTTACCATCATCGGGGGGATTTTGGGCCTTTGCGGTCTCCGCGATTGCCGCCTCTACTTCCGACAGGGCCGCACGGATTTTCGTCACCGCCGCCGCGCCGGTCGGGTCCTCACGCACAATCAAGGCCAGCCAAAGAGTGAAGCAAAAATGCGCGTCTTCCGGCTTTGGATTGATCGTTTTCCGGCAGTCGGCAAGAGCGGCCTCGACGATTTCTGAGACGATCTTTTCCGTTCGGACATCGTCGCCACCAAGTTGCGTCGCCACCTTTCGGGGAATTTGTCGAACAGTCGATACCAGCGGTGCGTAGAGCCGATGAAGTTGAATTTTATGCTCATCCGAAGTTAGCAACTGCCCTGCTTCGAGCTTTTGCTTCCGCACGTCGCGTTCGGCCAGCAAACGATTCTTTTGGCTACGGCTGTAAGCGGCTGTTAGGGCCTCCGCTGCCATGGCATCGCCTCTGGTCTGTGCCTCCTGCAAAAGTTGCAGATTTCGCTGCTCAACTTGGACCGCTCCCTGGAGCGATTTTTCCAGAGTGCCCAAGTCGAGCGGTTGTGACGGCGGCGTTTTCGATTTGTGGGGAATCACCGGATTTCTGGTGAGCCAGCGCTTGAGCTTTCCAAGATGGACGCGCCCACTCCGCATGAACGCTTTGGCGCCGCTCCGTTTTGCGCGTTTTACCTCTGAAAGATGAACCTTCAGGAGGCGGGCCGTCTGTGCCATCGACTGCGCTACCGATATTTTTTGGGATGATTTCTTCATAAAGGGGGTTTTTCGGAATTTCGAGGACCAATCACAGATGAAGACGGGAACCACGCTTCGCGACTTATTAATTTCGCCAACGGGAGCCTTCCTTTATTCCACCACCGTAGGGAGCCTCCAGGGCTCTCCCTAAGCGTCATGCCTCCTCCTCGCGTGCATCGGTGCTGAGTGAGAGCAAGAACAGTTCAGGAATGACCAGCCGTTGCATGGCTACTTCGTCGCTCAAGTCTTCGTCGTCGAGGATGGCATTAGAAAGGCTTTCGAGCATCTCCATGCAGGATTGCCATTCCACTTCACGGTGAACTGGCACACGGTCTTTCATGTCCCGGAATCTATCGCGCATTCGGTCGAGCAAGATCAGGCCATTGCGTGCGGCTTTGGTTTTGAGGTGTTTCTTCATTCCACCTCCTCTAGACATTGACCATCTACAGAGACTTTTCCGCATTCAATACCTGTAATTTCATACCACACGCCATTGTGGAGTACCTTTTTGGATTCCCTTCTTGGATGACCTTGAATGGATAACCTTTGGGGGGCCTGCTTTGGTCCCCCCCGGGGGGCCTCTTTTACCCCCTCCCCCGGGGCCTCGTTTGGCCCCCCACCCCTCCCATTCGAGGCCCCTACCCCATTTAAGGCCCCGGGGTCTTCTTTGGGGTGGGGTAATCCGGTGGAACTGCCAACGCGCCACATTGACGGATGGTTTACTTTTCGATAAACGCCAGCGCCTTCATGAGTCTGCGATCTATCCTCAGATATTACGTTTTTCGCGAGTAGGTCTTTCAATACACGCTCGACTGTCTTTTCGTTAAGTCGGCAAGCCCGGGCGATGCTCTTTTTGCCAGGCCAAGCGTATCCCTCTCGTTGACTGTTTTGACGGCGATGCAGATGACAGACAACGCGGAACTCACTGGCATCGAGGTCTGAATCATCGACCAAGGAATGTATGAAGAGAAATGAGGCGTCGCTCATGGCCGGTCCTCCGCTTTTTGAGCCAGGGCCTCGACGACTTGCTCAAAGCCCATGCTTCGCGTCCGGCATCGGATGTCACCGCCGCAGTAAAACCACGGCTCGTTTTCGTGCACGGCAGCTTTCCCGCCGCAAATTGGACAGGTCAAAATCAAGTCGTGCTCTGGCCGGCGCCAGTCGAACGTGACGCCTCGGCTCCTCAATAACTCGACGGTGGTCGGAAAAAGTTCGACCGGCTTGCCAGGCGATGCAGGACGATGTAATTTAGCCATCAGTTCCTCCATGACCGGTGGAATCGGTTTCATAGGCCGGGACGGTTAGCGCCGCCTCGGCTTTTCCGTTTTCTGGATGGGATAACAATGATGCCAATTCGAGCTTCGCTTCGAGTAGCTCAGCCCTTTTCAGTCCGTGGAAAAGTCTGAGAATATCCACCGTTCTATACCCCGGATTTAATAGGCTGAAGACCTGTGCGAGTCGTGCCGCTGCCACAGGTACGCGAGCAGGCGACAACATTAAGGCGACTGCGGCCCGTAGGACCTGGCGTCCGTCATCCTGAGCGCTTTCTACCGCGTCGAGGGCACCGTAGTCGAAATTGACTACGGGTACGCACCGTCCCGTGCCCTCTTCAAAGCCACGGCTTTCCTGAATAGCTTCGGAGGTCATGACGCTCCGATTAGGCGACGAGCTGTGCGAGGAATTGGTCCAAATCAGCCCGGCGAAAG
>JAJSLI010000041.1 GCA_021272315.1 Methylacidiphilales bacterium
TGGCGCGAACTTAAGCGTTGCTTAAGTTTTCCGCCCCAAAGGGGCAAAAGACGACAGCCCAGGGCAACGCCCTGGGTACCAGCAAGTTATGAATCAAGCCCTGAAAGGGCGAAACACTTCCGATAACCCAAAATTCGCTTAAGTTCGCGCCATTCGGGCCAGGAGTCTTTTTTGACAGACAGACATGTCATAAAACGACTTTTTACTCCTTCTTTTCCAGCGCAAGTTCCCATAGCCAGGGGAATCGGAACCGATTGGATTAACCCGGACATCTCACACAGGGATGGTGAAGATGCGCCGGGGTTCGAGGGAAAAGCGAGGCGGCGAAACAGGAACAGGTTTGAACACCCAGGTGCTCCGCCTGTCCCATGCTGCCCGCCCCAACAAATCCGATCCGAATCCGCTTTTTAGAAACTGATGTCATGACTTCACATTAATGATGGCGAGGCTTGGCGTAAATAGATGCCCTTGCTATACATTTGTCAAAAATTGCCTTGAAATTCCCCGATCTTCGAATCTACGGCGCAGGCGCTGTCCAGCCCGATCCAGGCTGGCACATCGCGCCACACTTCCATTCCTTCCATGAAATCATCGTCGTGGTTCGGGGCCGCTTGCTCTTGAAATCAGATCGACCGGAGCTGACGGCCAGGCCCGGCGACGTCCTTTTTTACCGTTCAGGTTTCGTTCATGAGGAGACCTCCGATCCAAAGTCCCCTGTCAGCACCCTCTTTCTCGCTTTCGATACCGGTGACCCATTGCCCTGGCTTCCCTTGCGAGTTCATGACGCCCAGGGCCGGGTACGACATTTGGTTGCGTGGCTGGTTGATGATGAGCGAAACCGGCGCGCGCCCGAAATGAGGCGGCCGCTTTTCGACGCCCTTTTGAGTGAGTTGCGCCGTCTTTGCAATGCGCCGCGCGACCCGTGGCTCGAAGGCATTCTCGCCTTTATCCAGAAAAATCTAACTCGCCCGCTCACCATCGATGATCTGGCTCGCCACGGGAAAATGAGCAAATTCGCCTTCGTTCGGAAATTCAAGCGGCTCTGCGGGCGAACGCCGATGGCTGAACTGCGGCTCAGCCGTCTCGATCAGGCGCGAACACTTCTCCTCACCACCAACTTGCCATTGAAAGCCGTAGCCCCAGCCGTTGGCATCGGCGACGAGTACCAACTCTCCAAGCTTTTTCGTTCTCATTTCAACCTCTCCCCCCGCGATCTCCGCACGCACAAGGTCCCGGTGGCTCTGCCCACTTAAACTGTCAAGAATGATT
Source organism: Methylacidiphilales bacterium (assembly GCA_021272315.1). Classification (GTDB taxonomy): domain Bacteria; phylum Verrucomicrobiota; class Verrucomicrobiia; order Methylacidiphilales; family UBA1321; genus JABDGH01. Next base: position 1,270 of record JAJSLI010000041.1, read on the forward strand.
GACAGACCCCTATTTCTACCGGGAAACAATCAGGTTCCACCCATTGATTGCAATGGCCAAAGGCAAAGATCAGGAATGGGATGGTATTTTCTCTAGCTCAATACAGTGATTTACCCGCCTAATTATTGATGCTCTTTTTATTTTCATTGACGGCTTGCTGATCCGCCGCCGTCAACTGCGACGGCCCGAGCTTGAACGTCAGCTTGTCGATGATGCCGGTGAATTTGAAGGGCAGTTTGTAGTTATCGTCCACTCCCGTGCCGGTGTCCAACCCGACATCGAAGGTCTCGTCAATGGTCATGGCCACCGGAATTGTGTGCGCTATGGTTTTGCGGGACAGTTCGCGTCCGTCCACCGATAGCACGCCGGTACCGCCCTTGCCGGGACCGGGGCCGTCGTATTTGAAGTCGAATACGAGCGTGTGCTTGCCTGGTTTGAGCGCACGGCCAAAGAAGTCTTCGCTGATTTTTCCACCGATCCCGCCTTCCCAGCGGAATCGTTCCAGATCAAGGAGATTGTATTCAAATACCGGCTTGCCGTGTTGCAGGAAGAGGCCGTATCCTCCGAAGCGCCCGCCGAGCGTTACAATCATTCCTTCCGCTCCACCCTTGGGAACGGTGATGTCGGCGGTGATGGTAAAGTCCTTGTTTAATATGTTGGGAGCGCTGGCGAAGGGAATACCGGCATTCACACCCGTGTAGGTGAAATCCGATTTGCCGGAAGTTGCACCGGGCCGTGGCTCAAGGATACGGGTGAAGACCGAGTTATCCAAGGGGAGAACTTGGTATTTCGCCGCCTCGGTCAGAAACAAGGCCTGCAATTCCTTCAACTTGTCGGGCATCTGAGCCGAGAGGTCGTTGTTCTCGGAATAATCCTTGGCCACGTTGTAGAGTTCCCAGTGGTAGTCGGCCAGATCGGGCAACTTGCCTCCCGGAATCCACGGCATCACCGGCGGTGTTGTAGCAGCCACCCAGCCGTCGTGATAGATTGCACGGTTGCCAAGCATCTCGAAATACTGGGTGTCGTGTTTCGTCGGCGCATCCGCATTGGCCTTATCGAACGTGTAGGCCATGCTCACTCCTTCGATTGGCTTCTGTGGGATGCCATTGACCGTCTCAGGGGCCTTGATGCCAGTCACTTCAAGAAGGGTCGGCACGATATCAATCACATGGTGGAATTGTGTGCGGATGCCGCCGGTATCCGTGATGTGGCCGGGCCATGAAATCACCATACCCTGACGCGTTCCGCCGAAATGCGATGCCACCTGTTTGGTCCACTTGAACGGGGTGTCAAACGCCCACGACCATTGTGCTGCCATGTGTGGATAGGTCTTGTCCGAACCCCAGTCCTCATAGTGCAGCATCTGCAACGCCTCCGGGATGGTCAAAATGCCGTTGTAAGCCGTCAAAGTATTATAGGTTCCCTCCAGCGTGCCTTCGGCGCTGGTGCCGTTGTCGCCGCAAATGTAAATAATGATCGTGTTGTCTAGTTTGCCCTCGTCCTGAACCTCCTGAATCACCCGACCAATTTCGTGGTCGGTATAGGCCACATAAGCGGCAAAAACGTCGGCCTGACGCGTGTAGAGCTTCTTTTGCAGAAACGTCAGGGAGTCCCATCGGGGCAGCTTCGCGCCGCCGTACGCATCCTGTCCATCCGGCCAAGGAGTCAGCTGGGTATCCGCCGGGATGACGCCGAGGCGCTTCTGATTGGCGAAGATCGTATCGCGCAACTTTTCATAGCCCTGGTCAAACAGGTGCATGGAGCTGATCTTATTGATCCATTCCTTGGTTGGCTGGTGTGGTGAATGCGTTCCGCCGGGTACATAATAGACGAAGAATGGTTTATCAGAGGCTGCCGCATTCAGACCATGCAAGTATTTAATGGCCTCGTCCGCCATGTCGGTGGTGAGGTTGTATCCGGGATGCCCAATCCATGGGGTGATTTGAGTATGATCCTTGAATAAATAGGGGGTCCACTGGTCCGTCTCGCCGCCCATGAACCCGTAGAAATACTCGAAGCCCATCCCTGAAGGCCATTGGTCGTAGGGGCCGGCCAGGCTGTATTGGAAGCTGGGGGTGTTGTGGTTCTTGCCAAACCAGGAGGTCGCATAACCGTTTTCCTTGAGGATTTCGCCGATGGTGGCGTTGTCTTGTCCGATGATCGAATCATAGCCCGGATAGCCAGTGGATATTTCACTGACCACACCGAAGCCAACCGAGTGGTGATTGCGACCAGTGATGAGCGCGGCACGCGTGGGCGAGCAGAGCGCGGTTGAATGGAACTGGGTGTAGCGCAAACCCGCCGTTGCGATGCGATCCATTGCTGGCGTAGGAATAACACCGCCAAAGGTGCTTGAAATACCGTAACCCTGGTCATCGGTCATAATAAGAAGAATGTTTGGCGCACCCTTCGGTGGCACAATCCGCGATGGCCAGTAAGGAGTGGAATCTTTGGCGGTTTCCTTGATGACACCTTTAAAGGGCAATGGAGGTGCAGGGAGCTGATTTCCGTTGATAACCTCGGTGGCACTGGGCGAACCAGGCTCGCCGTTGATTTGCTGGGCTATTGCGGAAGGCGCAACTGCCATGATGGTCAGAGCGAATATTCGACTCAGGAAAATGTGAGTGTTTGTTTTCATCGGCTTCTTGATCGGGTTGATTGGGTTAAAAATGGAAATCGAATCACAGCCATCCCATAGCGGATGAGGAAAATTGTCAAGAAAAAGGGCTTGGAAAAGTTGGTTTGCCCTGCCACTCGACAGGGTGTGAAAACAAAAACCAAAACTATTCCAAGCCGCAGTCAGTATTCTGTATTGCGGCA
>JAJSLI010000043.1 GCA_021272315.1 Methylacidiphilales bacterium
CCCGGAGGCGTTATCGGCGTACCAACCGAGGTAGAGGGCGACCTGGTTGCACGGATCGGTGGCAGGTGTGAGCTTTTCGCTAAACTTCACCGACCAGCCGTCGTCCGCAAGCACGGCGCGGGCGCTGCGCAGCCAGGTGTCCCCCGAGGTGTAGCCATTTTTCACGTCGGTGAGGCCGCGGCTGTCGATCACGGCCAGGCCCGCCAGCCGGTTTTGCTCGGCCCAGAGGCTCTGGTCGATCATTCGGCGGACATCGGACGGTTTGGGGCCGTCGAGCCGGGTGACGAGGATGATTCTTTTCGAGAGTTCCGGCCCGGCGCGAAGCTTTCCGGTGGCGTCTTTGTCAAAAAAGGGATTCGGCACGAATCCGCCGTAGGGCAGGCCGAAGATGGGCAGGAGGGCCAGTTCGCTGTCGACGGCGGCGGCGTTGCTTTGCAATTCCGGCGCCTTTTCCATGCCGCCTTCGGTTCCGGGGTCGTGCTCGATCTTGAGCGGCACGCCGCGCATCAGGACGATGGCCCAGATCTCGTTGTAATCGGCGACGAGCAGTTGCATGGTGCGGTTGCCGTAGTGCAGGGTTTCGCTCCGGCGCGCGATCCATTCCTTTTGGTAGAGATAGTTCAGGATCGGCTGGCGGATGGTCGACTCGTATTGCGAACGGTTGATTTCCTCGGTGAGCGGGCAGGCGATGCCGAAGACCCGTTCGGCGGGGATTTCGCGCCTGGAGGCGTAATAATCGGCCAGGTCCTTGCTGTCGGGATCGTTCGTGTTGTAGACCACCAGCAGATGTTTCGGGAGGTCGTCCGGCCGGCCCTCGGGATGGGCAAACAGGGGGGGCTGCAGCGCCGGCTCGCCGCTGGGACTGCCCAATTGCTCCGGGTTGTTGTCAGGCTTGACTCCATCCCTCAGCGAAAGACTGGGGATCGGCTGGGCCAGTTCCGGATGAGTCTGTAAAAAAGTGGCCGCAGCTGGCGAACTCGGCTGAAGCTCCGATTGGCTTACCCACGATGGGCCGGTATGGGTGGTCTCCGAAGTGTTTGTCTCATAGTTGGTGGTGTCGTCGCTCCGGCCCGGCATCACCGCCAACAGGCAGATGAAAACAAAAATGCCCCCGATTCGCCGCCAAGCCGTTGTTTCGGCAGAACGGCCCGATTTCCCGTGTGAAATGGTTGGGTTGGCCTTCTTCATTAACTACCCTAGCTCAAAATCGAGTTTCATCCCATCGTAAGCTGCGCGGACTCCGGAAGGCAGGTCCCGTTCCCGGTCGGCGTGATTTTTTTCGTGCGTCAGGTGGGTGATGAACGTTTGCCGTGCGCCGATGGCCCGCGCCGCTTCCACCGCGCCGGTCACGGTAAGATGGGTAGGGTGAGGCATGTCCCGTAATCCATCGATGATTAGTGTTTCAACTCCTGCCACAGTGTCGCGAATCGGATCCGGCACCGCGGCGCAATCGTTAAGGTAAGCCAGTAACTTGCGCCCGCCATGCGAAAAGAGAAAGCCGAGGGTAAAAACCGAGCCATGTGGAACGGGCAGGGGAGCAATCTCAAGTTCGCCCAGTTGAAAAGGGCTCGTGACCCTGTGGGGCAAGGCATGCACATAGCCCGGAACTTTTTTTCCGGGGTTGAATGCGTAGAAGAAGACTCGCTCGATTTGAGCCAGCGTCGGTTCCGAGCCGTAGATCGGCAGCGGACCGCCCTTCATCTCGCAAAAGCGGCGCAGATCGTCGAAGCCCATGATATGATCGGCGTGAGCATGGGTGAAAAGCACTGCATCGATGTGATCGAGCCCCTCTCGAAGCGATTGCTGTCGCAAGTCGGGCGTCGTGTCCACCAACAACCGGACATGTGGCGTGGCCACGTAAAGCGAGGAGCGGGTGCGCTTGTCGCGCGGATCCGTCGACTGACACACCGCGCAGCGGCACCCTATCATCGGCACGCCTTGGGATGTTCCCGATCCTAAAACGATGGTGGTCATCTTCGACATGTGCATAAGCATGCCCGCAGGTGGAGAGATTTCACGTCTAAAGCGTGAATTCGTCTTGTTTTCCTCGGGAACTGCTATAATATTGGCCCAAATATGAGATGCCTGCCCGTCTTTGGCGCACTCTTTCTGGCTGCAACCTCCCTGGCCACCGCCCAAATCCAAGTCTCGGTCCAGACGCAACGCACCGACTTCCTGCTCTATGAAAGGGTCGATCTTTTCGTCACCGTTCAAAACGTCGGAGGCACGGATCTTATCCTTGATAATCAAGAAGGCCAGCCTTGGCTCTCTTTTATGGTTTCCAAACACGGCCGCATTAATGACTTTCCCGTGCAGGCTGAACGGCAAAGCAATTTTCCGGCGTTGACGCTGAAAGTTGGGGAAACCAAGACTTTTGGGGTTAACATCACGCCCCTTTTTGCCTTCCGCGATGTTGGGGAATACCGGGCTTCCGCCATCATTGATTTGCCGGGTGAAGGCCAGATCATCTCCGACCCGGTCCCTTTCACTGTGCTCAACGGACGCACGGTCTGGAGTCAAATCCACCCGGCTGACGGTTCAGAACGCACCTACTCCCTTATCCGGTTTGCACCCAAGATTGACACCACGGAACTTTACCTGCGGGTGGAGGACCCTGCGGATAACCTTGTTTATGCCAACCTTGCTCTGGGTGGACTCGCCGCCGCCACCGATCCGGGAGCCTATTTCGATCCTGCGGGCAATCTGCACATTCTGCAACCCGTGGCTCTGGGCACCTACCTCTACACCCGGGCTGATCCGAATGGGAAAATTGTGCACCAAGCCATCTTTAGATCCGCGCCCCAGCCGGGATCGGGAATAGTGGATAATGTGCCGCCTTATCTGATGAAAACCGGCGACGGCAACGTCATCGTGATGGGGGGCGTCGAGGAAAACCCGAACGTGCATCGGGAGCGACTCTCCGAAAGTCAGGGCGTCAAGAAAGCCGCTGCGCAAACGGACGCGTCTCCGCCCGATGTGGCGCAGTAGCTGCGTCCTGACAGCGCCAGCCCGCATGGCAGCCCAATCGGGCCATCGGGCGCAAGATAAGCAAAAGTGCGTCCGTCGGGTTGGAGCTTCACGTTGGGAAAGTCGAAACTGAAGGTGTCTTGGAGACGGGGATAGTCTTCGTTAACGTACGGATCGTTCGTATAGTCGAGGTAAAGAAGCAGATGCGGGGGATTCCCGCGCGAGGACCAGGCGCGGTGTGACTCAGAGCCATAGGCGAAAGTTTGGCCGTGGTCTGGGCTGGTGACAAACCAGAGATGGGGAATGTGGCGCCCGGGCGGCTGGGACGGCAAAGAGAAACAAGCCAACGGCGAAGAGAACACCCCTGCCTTTCATGGACAAATTTAATGCAGAATGTCGTTTATACCCACCTTACGGGTGCCGTCGGGATTGGTGGCGGGTGGGTGCATGGCGGGGTCGCTGGGGCTGATCGCCTCAAGAAGGACGGTGACATTGCCGCGGGGATGCTGAATATGGATGACGGCGTTGGGGAGGACTTCGATAGTCTTGAAGAAAAGGGTCTTCTTGAAACGGGCCACCGGGATGGTTTCACCTCTGGCGGAAACGGCGTAAAAGATACCCTTGGACTCATCAAAACTGACGCCGGGCAGGCGAAACTCGTGCTCGTCATCCTGGGGTTGGTCGGTGCCGCCTTCGGTGTCGGTAAAGACGACATGGGCGATGAGAAGCTGGCGTTGCTTGTCCCAGATCAAGGTGTGGCTCTTGATATTGCCATAGGCGAAGGTGACCGCCGTATCGGGGCTGGTGATGGAAATCGGCGGGCCATCGTCTTGGGCGCGGAGCAGGCTCGGGGCCAGCATAAGCAAGGCCATGAGAGTAAAGTGGACACGACGAGACATGCCGACATCATAGGCTGCCTGAGATGTTTGTAAAAGTGGGAACGAGGAGTCATCGGAATGTAACACGGGTGCGGTGAACGGCCCTGTCGACTGTCGAAGTCAACGGCTTCGACATTTAAAAGACCTAGCCAACCAATGATTTCAGCCGAATCCGGGCATCATTTTGAATGCGGCTGCATACCAATTCGCAGAGCGCATACAATTTTTCATCGATTATCGAATAGCGTGCGAAATTGCCTTCCCTCTCCCTGCCAACGAAACGTGCGTCCAGCAAAACGCCGAGGTGTTTGGAGATATTACCCTGCTTCATTTGCGTATCCTGAATCAATTCCGTAACGGTTCTCGGGCCAACCATCAAGGCTCGAAGTAATTTCAGACGGGAGCTTTCGGAAAGAATGCCGAAGAGACGCGCAGCCTCTTCCACCTGGGCATCCGACATGGCAGATTTCTTTTTCTGTTGCATATTACCAAAGTGCAATATAGTAGTATGGTAATAAATAAAACCCCGCATGACAACTACTCTTCAACAGATCAAACCCTGCACTCCGGCCCAGGTCGATTCTGCCAAAGGCCATATCCTCTTATTGGACGTGCGGACACCGGTCGAATTCCGGGGATCCCATATTGCCGGGTCCCTCCTTCAGCCCTTGGGTGAATTGAGACCGGCAGAGGTCGGTCAATTGATGAAAGGGAAGGAAGCTTGCGTGGTTGTTTGTGGCTCAGGCAAGCGTGCCCGGCAGGCTGCCGGAAAGTTGCAGCAGGCCGGTCTTGATCCGGTTCAGGTTCTGGAAGGAGGCATCCAAGCCTGGGAAGCGGCAGGATTGCCCCTGATTCGCGGCAAAAAGGCCATATCCCTGGAACGCCAGGTCCGCATTGCCGCAGGCATGCTTGTTTTAACGGGAGTGTTTCTCGCATGGCTTGTTCATCCGACTTGGATCGCCCTGTCGGGTATTGTCGGAGCCGGTCTCATTTTCGCCGGAATTTCGGATACCTGTGGCATGGCTCTGTTGCTCGCCCGCATGCCCTGGAACAAATGAGACCAGGGTAAATCCAGGCTGAGAGAGTAATTTCCCTGAAGGAGAGACCGTTCGCCGTGCCGGTGTAACCTTTGCGGGTAAGTTGCAAAGTGCTACAACGCTGAATCATGGATTACCGACTGGCTGTTTTTCAAGCGGTGGCCGAGCACCTGAGTTTTACCAGGGCCTCCCGAGTGCTGCATCTTTCGCAACCGGCGGTGACCCAGCATATCAAGGCCTTGGAAGATGATCTGGGGCAGGCACTCTTTAACCGGAGCAGTCACGGCATCACCGTGACAAGTGCCGGCGCAACGCTCCTCAAGCATGCCCGCTTGGTGGCAAGATTGGATGAAGAGGTGGTCCAACAAATACGCGGCAAGGGAGGCATCATCAGTGGGCAACTCGCCCTGGGAGCGACAACCACGATCGGACAGTACCTTTTATCAAGCTGGCTGGTGCAGGGCCGTCAATCGTGGCCCGATTTAAAATTGAATGTCACCATCAGCAATACGGAGGAAATCATTGAGGCGGTGCTGGAGCGCAAGATCGACCTGGGCTTGATTGAAGGGCGCTGCCAGCGGGTTGGCTTGCGGGCGGAATGCTTTCTGGACGATGAAATTATCTGCGTGGCTTCTGCGCGAAATCCATTAACGCATGGCAAACCGGCGCCTCTCTCCAGTCTCAAAAAACAGATATGGATTTTTCGCGAACAGGGTTCGGGAACACGGGATATTGTCGAAATCGCTCTGAAACGACAGGGGCTTGATCCCCGCAAACTTAAAATCGATCTCGAACTCAGCAGCAGTGAAACGATCAAGGCAGTGGTGGCGACCGGGTATGGGTTGACTTTTCTTTCCCGCTTTGTGGTAGCACGGGAAATCGCGCTTGGCATTTTGCGTCCGGTGCCCGTTCGTCATCTGATCATCCGACGCAAGCTTCATCTTATATCGATGAGGGGCCCGCGGCCTGTTGGCGCGGCGGGGGCATTTGCGGACCTTGTGCTGAAAGAGACGAGTCATTCCACTGGGCTGGCCGGACTGGCGATAACTTCCGCTTATGAGATATAGGGAAACACGATTTCCCCGGATGGCGGCAGATCCTGTACGGGTGGGGCATGAAATTCCATTGTTCCCATTTCCGCGCGGGAGTCGGACTGACCATGCTCCTTGCTGTTTTGGGTTTGGTTCTGGGTAGCCTGCCTGGGCTGATCCGGCTTGGCCCCCTGTCGGTTGCGCTTTTGCTCGGCTTGTTCTGGCGCATGCTGATGCATGTGCCCGCTCATCAGCATGTCGGAATCGGCTTTTCGGCCAAACAGGTGCTGCGCGCGGGCATCGTCCTTTTTGGGGTTCGCCTCAATTTTGAACTAATTGCCCACTCGGGCTACAAAATCGTCATTCTCGACTTGATCGTGGTTGTCTTTGGACTGGGGTTCATCACCTGGCTGGGCAAAAGGGCGGGACTTCAAGGGCAGCTTCCCCTCCTGCTGGCGGTGGGCAGCTCGATCTGTGGGGCCTCGGCGGTGGCAGCGACCGCTCCGGTAATCCGTGCCCGCGAGAGTGAAATCGCCCTAGCCATTCCTCTGTGCAGCGTATTTGGAACCATGGCGGCGTTGGGACTGACCTTTGCGCAGACATTTCTCCATCTTGCTCCGCAAACGTATGGGATATTAACAGGTTCGACGTTGCATGAAGTGGCTCAGGTTGTGGCGGCGGCCTCGGCAGTTCCGGGGGCGCTGCAAACCGGCACCATGGTCAAGTTGCTTCGGGTATTGCTGCTGATTCCTGTCGTTCTCGTATTGGGACAATTTTTTCAGCAGAAGGATTCGCATGCGGTTTCGATTCAAAAGCCATGGTTTGTTGGCGGATTTTTTTTGATGGGACTAATCAATACAGCGCTTTTGTTCTGGTTGCCTCAGTTGCATGTGCTTTGGCTGCGCCTCGACCAGGAAATTTTGACAGTGGCCAACTTTCTCATGGCGATGGCCATGGCGGGCTTAGGATTGCAGGTGGATATAGCCTCCTTGCGTTCGCAGGGGATTATGGCCATTCGAGTGGCCATCGTTGGTTGGGGTGCCTTGTTCGTGGTCGCAGCCACAGTGATGTATTTACTCAGCCTTTAGATGTCACCCAGAGGGGACTGAAGCCATCAAAAGGAATCATGCTTCTTCGGCTTAACGGATGGCACATCTCTCGGACTTCAGAGTTGAAGCACGTGTCCTTTTCTTGAGCGGGTATTTTGAGTCTTTAGAAGGCGATTTGCAGTTGGGTCAGGAAGGAATTGGGGTCTGCGTTCTGCGGATTGACCGGCCAGATTCCACCGGTGTACCCGTCGTAATCATACTGAAACTGGGCCTTAACGTTAGAATTGAGATACCAGTTCAACCCGAAGCCGATGTCGGTGATTGTACGCGGTGCTTGGGTGACGAAAGCAGCCCCCACGCCAGTGGTGGATGTCCCGGTTGACGTGAAATAATTATTATCCAAGGTCATCTCGCCATAGCGGGCCACGAGCTGAAATGCGCCCCAGGTTCCATCATGAAGGCTGAAATTATGCCTCGGTTGGACGCCGTTATCATAGTCTGCGTTTTCTCCCGTGAGGACATAGGAGCCAACGACTTGCCAGGCATCATTTTGTAGCGTCGTGTAACGACTGCCGATGCCTGCTCCCGTACCCGTGACGGACCGGAGCGCCCGAACGCTTGATACGGCATAATCGGCGTAGCCTCCGAAGGGTCCATAATAATAGTAGACGACCGGGGTCAACCGGTAAGCGGGACCATCTTCTGATTCGGTAACGGTCTGGCCGGTGGCAGTCTTGGTGTTGTAAGTTAACAAACTGATTTGCCCCGGCGTGTAGTAACTGGCAAGCGATGCCGTGGAAGCCGTCCCGGCAGAGCCACGGTCGCCAACGCTACCGGCCACGCCCGCGCCTAGCCCCTGAAGCGCCTTGATGTCGGACTGCCTGAAGGGATTGAGATAAACATCGCCCATAAAGCTGTTATTGTTATCGATCATCGACTGAATATCGGTGTTGGCATTGTCGCGAACATCTTCAAACACCCCGGCTCCATAAGAGAAGACCTTGCCGTCGATATCACCATGAGCCAGGAAGCCCTCGGTGTATTGAGAGGTGAGATTTTGGGTCAGTCCGTTCTCGATCCAGATATTGTTTGCAACCAATTGCGAACGTTCGTATCCAACCGGTCCCTTGAAACGGCCAACGAGAAACTGGAGCGGTTCCCAATAATGAATGTTAACATTGGCGTTGGCCAAGGTTGCGGTCGTGCTGCTGGTGCCGCCCGCGCCGCCTGAGCGGGAACCGAATTCCGGTTCGATGCGGAAATCATAGGCACCCCATAGGGTCCCATCGAAAATGATACGCGCGCGCCTCAGGTAGAGCCCGTCACCGGGAGAGCCTCCATTATTGGCCGGGGTGAGATATTCGCGGTCGTCGGCTTGCAACAAGCCTTTCAACTTAAGGTCGAATTGCTTGTCCGCCGATTGGATCTCAAATCCCTTCGAACTGGCCGTAACCGTGGTGGCGTTCTTCAATCGTTGAGTTTGCGTGCTCTTTTCATCTTGGTTCTGCTGATCCTCGAGACTATCCACTTTTTGGCTCAGGGCTTCGAGTTCCTGCTTCAACGCCTGAATGGTGGCCGCATCCGAAGAATCATTCGTTGAGGTTGTCTGTGCCAACGCAGGGAATGAAGCTGCCACGGATAGTCCAAAAACAATTCCTAATATGTTATTATAAAATAACTTATAATAACTATTCCGGCCAGAGACAGCAGATTTAAAAGTAAGTCTATTGACTAATAGTAGATTTGTCATGCCAAAATGCTGCGCTTAAATCATAGTTTGTCAATAGTTATTTTAAACATTTGTCCTGTTGCGGCATGATGGGTCAAGAAAATGACCTTTTTCCCGTTATGCGATGTTCGCAATGGGGAGCATCGGAACCAGGGGCAAAGATGAAAAGATTGTAATCTGGCGTACGTTCAATCCTCATATTGAGGTGATACCGTTTTCCCATGCGCATTCTTCTGGTCGAAGACGAAGAGAAGGTGGCCCGTTTCATTGAGCGGGGCCTCAAGGCCGAATTATATGCGGTCGATATTGCCTCAGACGGCAAAACTGCGATTTACCACCTTGAGCACGATCCCTATGACGTCGTCATACTGGATCTCAATCTTCCCGATATATCAGGAAACGACGTGCTTCGGTATATCCGCAAGTCCAGTCGGCTGGTTCCAGTGCTCATCTTGACAGCGCGTAGCGGCATTCCCGACAAGGTGGAGAGCTTTGGTCAGGGAGCCGACGATTATCTGACGAAGCCATTTTCTTTTACAGAACTTTTGCTCCGGGTGAATGCCTTGCTGCGACGGGGGCAAATCATCAACACCAACGAGCTTTTGCGTGTTGCCGACTTATCCCTCAATCGTGCCGCACACCAAGTCAAGCGCCATGACCGGGTCATCGAGCTTACGTCTAAAGAATTCGCCCTGCTTGAGTACCTTATGGCCAACTCGGGGCGGGTTCTCTCGCGAACCATGATTGTCGAACACGTCTGGGATCAGAGCTTTGAGGGTTTGTCCAACATTGTCGATGTCTACGTGAGACAATTGCGCAAAAAGATTGATGATGGTGCGGAGCTGAAACTTTTGCGTACCGTACGTGGTGTCGGCTATAGCATCACCGAGGAGGGGGCATGAGGTTCTCCCGCTCGATTCGATTTAAGCTCATCAGTCTTTATGTGGGGCTCTTGACCGTCATTTTTATATGTTTTGGCGCCTATACTTACTACGGCTTCCACCACTTTTTAATCCACTCGCTGGACCAGGCGCTTAATCGCCGTGCGCTGCAGATTGCCTCGACCATCGTGGAGGAATTGCCCAACCGGGGACCGGCGTACGTGGCCGGTGAAATTCAAGCTCGTTATGCCCCGGAGCTCAATGAACGCGTCATCCGCATCACGGATTCAAACGGCGAGATCATTTATGCCTCGAGAAATACAGACCTTCTTTCGCCTTATGTTCCGAGGGGAAATCAGACTAGAGGAGTGGAAGAACAGCCCTTCTATCGCGAGGAAATTCAGGACCGTAAACAACCCATTCGAGTGGTTTCTCTGGACCATCGACTCGCCAATGGGCTCGTGTGCACCGTGGAGGTGGGCGCACCCGAAAATGATATTGCCAAGGCTCTGGATCACCTTCTGGTGACGTTAGGGATAGGTTTCTCGATTCTGATCCTCTTATCCATTTTGGGAGGCTATTCCCTTTTGGGACGGGCGCTCAGCCCGGTGGATGAAATTGTCAGCGCCGCGGAACAGATAACTTTTAAGAATTTGAGTCAACGATTGCCCGTGCCTCAAACGGGAGACGAATTTGAGCGTATTTCACTGGCGCTTAACCGAATGATCCAGCGCTTGGAGGAGGCATTTCAAATCGCCAACCGGTTTTCTGCTGATGCATCTCACGAACTTCGAACCCCGTTGACGATTATTCGGGGAGAGCTCGAAGCGATGGTAAAAAGCCCAACACTGACTTCAGACGCTCTTCAGCGTGTTGCGGATATGTTGGAAGAAGTTGAACGGCTCACCCGAATCGTCGAAGGCCTGCTGCTGGTCTCCCGGTTGGAGTCGGGCGAAGCCCAGATGCAGATTACAACCTTGGATTTGGGAGAATTGGTCAATTCGGTTGCCGATCAGATGGAGCTTTTAAGTCAGGATAAGCTGCTGACCATGAAACGTGAAATAAATCTCAACGTCTTTGTGGAAGGTGATGCCATGCGACTGAAACAGGTCGTTGTGAACCTTCTCGATAACGCGATCAAGTATACTCCAGAGGGAGGGACGATCATCCTAGGGGTCCGCACCAATAAAACCCACGCCATCCTTGAAGCAGCCGATACCGGCATTGGGATTCAACCGGACGCTTTACCTCATGTCTTTAAACGGTTTTTCCGCTCAGGGGAAGCACGGGCGGGGCGGATTGCAGGAACAGGCTTGGGTCTCGCCATTGTGCAATCCATCACTGAGGCTCACGGAGGGATGGTTTTTGCAGAGAGCAACGCGAACGCGGGGAGCCAATTTCGCGTCGAGTTGCCGCTGGTACACAAGGAGAAGCAAAATAACGATATCCAACTCGCCACATGAAAACAATTTTCCCATTTGGTCGGTTTTTTCGAAATGGCCTTCAAGGCATTTCCTTGGCGGTGGTTCTTGCTGGAGCGGCTTCGTGCAGCCGCCAGGCCCCTGTCGTCTCTGACGACTCCGACAAGGCGGATGGCACGAACGACGCCTCCACCGTTGCGGTGGCCAAGGTTACCCTTGGAGAGGTGTCAAAGACGGTGGGCCTCACCGCGGAATTCCTCCCTTGGCAGGACGTGGAAATCCACGCCAAGGTGGCCGGCTACGTCAAAGTGATCAATGTCGACGTCGGAGATCACGCTAAAACAGGCGATGTCCTCGCCGTTCTGGAAATACCCGAGCTTGACGATGAGTTGAAGCAGGCCGAGGCCGCCATCCTGACCGCTGAGCAAGAGGTGAAAAGCATGCAGGCGGCCTACGACGAATCGACTCTCCTGGCGAATCGCATGAACGCGGCCGCCAAGGAGACCCAGGGCCTCATTGCCCAGCAAGACCTTGATACCGCGAACGACAAAAACCGCGCCGACGAGGCCAACCTCGAAGCCGCAAAACAAAAAGTCAACGAGGCCCGGGCGAACGCCGACCATCTGCAGGATCTTGTGGCCTATTCCAAAATCATCGCTCCTTTTAATGGGGTAGTGACACGGCGCTATGCCGATACGGGAGCTTTGGTGCAGGCGGGAACCGTCCAGGCCGGAGTGTCCGGCAATTCCAACTCGATGCCGCTCGTGAGTTTTGCGCAGCTCAATCCGCTGAGACTGGAGTTTCCAGTCCCGGAATCAGATGTGCCCTATGTTCATCTCGGTGATTCCGTCGAGGTTGAAGTCCCGGCTCTCAATAAGAAATTCGAGGGCAAGGTATCCCGCTTTGCCCAAAAGGTCGACACGGCCACGCGAACCATGCTGACCGAAGTCGATGTGGATAATCCCGACTACCTTTATACGCCGGGCATGTACGCGACGGTGCAACTGACACTCGCCCGGAAAAGCGACACCCTCACCATTCCGATTCAAAGTCTCAACGTCGGAGATCAGCCATCGGTTCTGATTGTGAAGGACAATAGAATTGAAAAGCGCGAGGTGACCGTCGGCGTGGAAACTCCCGACCGGGCCGAAATCCTGGACGGCCTTGAGGAAGGTGACCTTGTGGTGGTCGGGAATCGTGGCGCGCTTCAAGTCGGACAGCCTGCAAACCCCAAACTCGTCGACAACTCAACCCCATGAACCCTCCATCCAATCCCCATCCTGTCATCCCGCCCATTCTGCACGATGATGAATTTAACGAACTGGCCGCGCTGGATTCGTGTTCCGTGGCAAACGCCATTGAACGCTTCAATATCCAGTTGCGGAACGAAGGCTTTACCGAAGGGGGGCTTGTCTGCCGCTTCCCTCACTTTCCGCCCATGCTCGGCTATGCGTTTACTCTCCAGGTCCGCTCCTCCACTCCGCCAAGCAAGGGCAGGGCTTATTTTGAAAACAGGGCCTGGTGGGACGCGCTTTTGAGCCTGCCCCAGCCAAGGATCCTTGTCGTCCAGGATTTGGATCGGCAGGCCGGTGTTGGGGCGGTGGTGGGTGAAGTTCATGCTGAGATTCTCAAGGCGCTTGGCTGCATCGGGGTCGTTACCAATGGCGCCGTGCGAGACTTGCAGGAGGTCGAAACTCTTGGGTTTCATATGTATTCCGGCGCATTAAGCGTGTCGCACAGCTACAGTCATATCGTTCATGTAGGAGGCTGCATCCAGATCGGGGGACTGGAACTTTGCACGGGCGATCTCATCCACGGAGACCGCCACGGAATCGTGCGAGTACCCAAGGAACTGGCGAGCCGCATCGTTAAAACGGCCGCTGCACTTCGGCAAAAGGAACAGGAGATCATTGCCTATTGCCGCTCTCCCGAATTTACGGTGGAAGGTCTTCGCTCCCTTCTGGACGGCCAATAAGCCTGCCCGGTTCGCCGTATGCCTAGATTTGCCATTCTCTATCCGTATTTCATCGTCGTGCTTTGCCTGATGATTTGCGTCGTCGGGGTGTCCAGTATCATGCGAATGCCGGTTGATTTGTTCCCGGCCATTCGGATTCCAGTCGTGCAAGTGGCCACCTTTTACAATGGCATGCCTCCCGAGCAGATTGAAAACGATATAACCGGGCGCTTCGAGCGCTTCTTTACGCTGGGCAGTGGCATCGAGCACATCGAGTCGCGCTCGATGACCGGGGTCAGCCTGATCAAAGTTTACTTCCAGCCGGGAACGAGCGCCGATTCCGCCGTCACCACCATTTCCAATCTGGCCATGGCTGATTTGGGCCGTTTGCCGCCGGGCACCCTGCCTCCCGTGGTCTTGAAATCGGATGCATCCAGCCTTCCGGTTTGTCTCGTCACCTTGAAGGGATCAGGACTCAACGAGACCCAATTGCGTGATCTCGGCCAGTTTGCCGTCCGCAATCAGATCGCCAGCGTTCCCGGTGCCTCCGTGCCTCAGCCCTTTGGCGGCCGGTACCGCCAAATCATGGTCTATGTGGACCCCGACAAGCTGGAAGCAAATCAACTCAGCATCATGGACGTGGTGCGGACCGTCAACGAATCCAATTTGATCCTGCCCGCCGGCAATGTCTCCATTGGTCCGACCGACTACAACATTTACACCAATAGCCAGCTTACGGATGTGGAGGCCATCAACAATCTCCCGCTCAAGATGGTTGGCCAATCTCCCGTACTGGTCAGAGATGTTGGCTATGCGAAGGATGCCTCGCAAATCCAGTACAACATCGTCCGGATTGACGGCCAGAAATCGGTTTACCTGCCCATTCTTAAACAAGGTGGTGACTCCAACACGATTTCGATTGTTGATGGAGTCAAAAAAGTGACGTCCGATTTGCTCGATGTGCCCAAGACTCTCATCACCAGCGTCGTTTTTGATCAGTCCGTCTTTGTCAAGACTGCCATTGAAAATCTTCTTCATGAGGGCGCCATCGGTTTGGTTCTCACCGGGGTCATGATCCTGGTCTTCCTGGGGAATGTACGGGCCACCATCGCCGTTTTTTTGTCCATTCCGCTTTCCGCGCTCGCCACCTTTATCTTTCTCTACTTTGGAGGCAGTTCCATCAATTCCATGATCCTGGGTGGCCTGGCGCTCGCGTTCTCGCGTTTGATCGATAACTCCGTGGTGGTGCTGGAAAATATTTTCCGGCACATGGAGTTGGGTGTGTCTCCGGCCGTTGCCGCTGAAAGTGGTGGCAATGAAGTGGCGCTGCCCGTGCTGGCCGCCACCCTGACCACCGCCATCGTATTCTTTCCCGTCATCTTCCTTTATGGCGTCAGCCAATTTCTCTTTACCGCCCTGGCCCTGGCCGTGGTCATCTCCCTCTTCGCCTCCTACGTCGTCGCGATGACCGTGGTGCCTCTTTTTTGCGCCAAACTGATTTCGGCAGACTCCCTGCACGGTAAACACGGACCCAATCAAGGCGGCGACTTGCAAATGACCGAGCCGATCGTCAGCCCGGAACTGCAGGCGGATGTGCGACAAAATGGAAGCCATTTCGAGGAGAAAAAGGCCTCAAGCAAAGATCGAACTCAAAAAGCAGAACAGCTTGGCTGGGGGGCGCGTTTCAACCTGTGGTTCAATGCTCGTTTCGCCAATTTTTTGGATGGATACGAGTGGCTGCTGGGCATTGCCTTGATTCGGCCTTTCCTGACGATTGTCCTGATTCTCGGATTGTTCGCCGCCAGCTTTTTACTCTGGCCATCGCTTGGTTTGGCCTATTTTCCGCGCACCGATCCGGCGCAATTCGTCATTAATCTCAAAGCGGCAACAGGCACCCGCATCCAGAATACCGAGGCATTGGTAAGCCGTGTTGAAACTTTGATCCGGCGGGAGGTAGCCCCGGAAGACCTGCGGATCATCGCCTCGAATATCGGCATCAACCCTGACATTTCGGCCATTTTCAACCCCAACTCCGGCACCCACACCGCGATTATCCAGGTCGGATTGCGGGACGATCACAAGATTGGCAGCTACGCCTACATGGACAAGGTGCGCGCCGCCATTGGCCGGGAGATTCCGGAAGTCAGCACCTATTTTCAATCCGGGGGATTGGTGGATGCCGTGCTCAACCTGGGGCTTCCCGCCCCCATCGACGTCAAGGTAAGCGGTTCGAGCATCGATTCCTCCTATGCCGTAGCCCAAAGCATCGCCGACCAGGTGAGAAAGTTGCCCGGAGTCAGTGATGTTTTGATTCCTCAGGATATTGACGCTCCCGCCATCAAGCTCGACATTGACCGCATCCGGGCCAGTGAACTGAATCTTTCGCAAAAAGAAGTGGTTGATAATGTCATTAGCGCTCTGACTTCCAATGGAATGATTGCTCCCAGCTACTGGATCGATCCTAAAACGGGAAATGACTATCTTCTCACCGTTCAATATCCCGAAGGAACGGTGAAGACCTTGACGGACCTGCGCAGCATCCCCCTGCACGGCGTTGGAGAGACCGATCCCACCCGCTTGGATATGGTCTCCAATATCAGCCGGATTGTCGCACCCACGGAGGTCGATCACTACCAGCTTCGCCGTACTACCGATGTTTATGTCGCGACAAAGTCTGAGGCTCTCGGCGGAGTTGCTTCAGCGGTCCAAAAAATCATCGATGCGACCCAAAAACCAGAGGGGGTGCGAGTCAGTATGAAGGGATCGGTGCAGGCCATGAACGCCTCCTTTTCGAGTTTTGGCACCGGCCTCGTTTTGGCAGTTGTCCTCGTTTATCTCGTCCTCGTCGCCCAGTTTCGCTCTTTCATCGATCCCTTTCTCATCCTGCTGGCGGTTCCGCCCGGTATCATGGGGGTCCTGGTGATGCTGGTGGCGACCGGCACCACGCTCAACGTCATGTCGCTGATGGGCGTGATCATGATGGTTGGGATCGTGGTTTCGAACAGCATTCTTATTGTGGAGTTCACCCACCGCATGATTGATGAGGAGGCCATGCCGGTGCGCGAGGCCGTCGCCTACGCCTGCCGCATTCGTTTGCGCCCCATCCTGATGACCTCCCTGGCCACCATCTTCGGCATGATTCCCATGGCGATGAAGCTCGGGACGGGCGCGGAGGCTTATGCCCCGCTGGCCCGCGCCATCATCGGGGGATTGACCGCCTCGGTGATTTTGACGGTGTTTCTTGTCCCCCCCGCGTTTCTGATGGTTTACCGTGGCCGCAAAAATGCGAGACAAGCTCGAGTTTCGCGGCCCCAACTGGAGGCGTCTACCACATGAAACGGGTTGCCTTCGGAGTCCTCATGCTTTGTGCGGTCCACGCCGCCCAAGGTGAATCACCTTCCTCGCCGCCGTCAACCCCCGAGCCTTCCGTACGCGCAAGCGCTCCTGTTCAATTGAGAACCGGTGAAGAGGCTGGGTTGAGATTTACGCTCAAGGAGGCCGAGGCCTACGCTCTGGCCAACCATCCCCAAATTGCGGCTGCCAATCTCAACGCGGACGCCGTCCGGCAGGAAATCCGGGAGGCCCGTTCGCAGTTTTTCCCCCAGGTTTATGCCGAGTCGGACTCAGTCTATGCGCCTTATGACGCCAAAGGCGAAGTACAAACCCGCATAGGCGCCGGCGGCAGTCTGAGTAATTCTTCCGTCTATACCCGGCAGTCGGATGGCGTAACGATCAGCCAACTGCTTACCGATTTTGGGCATACTTACGAACTGACCGAGAGCGCCCATTTTCGCGCCAGTGCGGCGGAAGACCGGGTTCGGTTTGCCCGGGCCGTCGTCATTCTGGAAGTGGACCGCGCCTATTTCGATCTTCTCCGCGCCCATGCGGTCTTGCAGGTGGCCAATGAAACCGTGCATACGCGGCAGGTCGCGTATGATCAAATTTCGGCCCTGGCGAAAAACCAACTCAAATCGATCCTCGACGCCGATTTCGCCCAGGTCAATCTCAGCGAGGCCAAACTTCTCCTGATCCAATCTCAAAGCGGCGTGAGCGATGCGGAGGCCGTTTTATCGACCGCGATGGGTTTTCCCGACGCGCAACATTTTGTGCTCGCCGAAGAACCGCTCGATACCAATCTGCCCACTTCACCGGAAGACCTCATCCAACAGGCGCTCCACCAGCGCCCCGAGCTAGCCAACCTCCACAACGAAGAGGAAGCCGCCCAGCGCTTTGCCAAGGCGCAGGACGCCGCCCAATACCCGAAGATATCGGCCCTGGCCGCGGCGGGAGTAAATCCGGTCGCGCCTGGCACGGAGTTTCACCATAACTACTACGCGGCAGGCATCAACGTCGAGGTGCCGCTTTTTAACGGTGGCAACCTGAGCGCCCAGGCGGATGAAGCCCATTATCTTGCGGAAGCCGCAATTAAAAACCTGGTCGACGCCCAGAACACGATCAGCCGGGATGTGCGTCAGGCGTGGCTCAGCGTCAGCACGGCCAGGGAACGTTTGCCCGTTACCGCGCAACTCGTTCAGACCGCTCAAGAGGAAGAGAAACTGGCCAATGCCCGCTACCGACTGGGCACAAGCTCCATTGTTGAGCTGACGGAGGCGGAATTGAATTATACGGAGACGCAATTGCAGGATACCTCTGCCAGATATGATTTTCAGAGTGGGTGCGCGGTGCTCAATTTTGCCATCGGGAATGATTTTCCCGCGCTTTCTGCAGGAGAGGTCTCATCGCCCCTGCCGTCCAAACCCTGAGAAGCCAGCCCGGAGCTTCGCAGACTCGCTCGAATCAGCCCATTCGACACCCGGATGCCCGGAAATAAAAATTTCCGGCGCTCTCTAAGCAAATTACCCATGCATCCAATTTTAATGAAAAACAAAATGAATCGTTTTTTTGGGTCTAAATAGCCCCTGATATGTATGCAAGATATTTGTAATCAATATATTATAAATTATTTTGGCGCGTTCAAATTAAAGGGTTTGTTGCGCTAATGTTTCAATACAGTCATACATCTGTAACATAGCTCCTTCATCTTCCTTTTCCGTTGGAGGTGAATCAAGTCTTGGTTTCCGACCGGAAACCGCTGTTTTGGCTCACCGGATTTGAACTTAACAACCACACCGGAGGAAAGAATGAACGTAAGATTTATAGTAACTGGTTTCGTCGCCCTGTGCGCCGCAATCTTTATGCCGGCGATGCTGGCTCATGCGCAGACGGATACCGCCTTGATCAACGAACTCGAAAAAAAGGGTGTACTCACCGAAAAGGATGCCCAGGACATCGAGGCCTCTGAAGCCAAGAGCTATGCTGAAACCGGCGCGAGCAAGATCGTTCTCAGCGATGCCATCAAGACGATTCAGTTCTACGGTGATCTGCGTCTCCGCTTCGAGATGCGCGACGGTACCACGCCGGGTGGCGTGCTCCAAACCGGTTCGTCCAGCGTGTCGACATCGTCGGGTCTCTCAAAAGTTGGTCCGGACAGCCAGACCATGAATCGCTGGCGTTATCGTCTCCGCTTTGGCGCAAAGGGAGATCTGTACGATAATTTCTTCTGGGGCATCCGCGCTAACGGGAATCCCACCTATGACCGTTCGGGCAACGTCACGTTCGGGCACAGTGACGGGGCGGGTCCATTCGGCAAAGGCTTTCAAGATCTTGCCATCGACGAGGTCTATCTCGGTTGGCATGCCACCAGCGATATCACTCTGACGGGCGGCCAGTACAACAATCCTCTCTACACCACCAATCTGGTCTGGGATGACAACATCAATCCGACCGGCGCAACGGAAGCGTATGATCACACCTTCGGTGACGTCGAACTCTTCGGCTCGGCCAACCAATGGATTTATCAGGCGGGTGGAGGCAATGGCATAACCAATACCGCCAACAACGGAGCCGGTACGGGTATCAATTATTCCAATACCTTCATGTACGCCGAACAAATTGGGTTCAAATACAAGTTCGACAAGGACACGTTCTTCAAGATGGCGGGCACGTTCTACACTTATAGCGGAACAGTGGGAAATAATCCTGCTGGGGGCACGGTGGCGGGTCTCTATAGCTCGACTCCCATTAATTATTCCGGAGCCAATCAGAGCCCGAGTTACTTCAACGGCCCGTTTGTGGGTGCGGCCTCCGCGCCCATCTCGAATGTTTCGGGTATCAATGACTTGGCGGTACTCGAAGTCCCGATGGAGTTCGACTTCAAAATCGGGCCCGGCATGACGACAACGTCCTCGGGTGACCCGAAAGACATGAAGGACGTGACGACCACGACGAGCGGATGGTCGGTTCCGATCCGTATCTTCGCCGACTTCGCCTACAACACCGAGGCCGATGAGCGCGCCAACGCGGCACGCGGGGCGATTGAACAGATCTATGATGGCGGTACTTATCTCGGTAGTAGTAATCTCGGTGTAACTAGCGCGGGCACTACAACCAATAACGTGACAACTGCGGCTCAGAACAAGGCCATGATCAATTCACCCACCTTTCAGGGTGTCTTGAACTCCGGTAAAGGTCTCCTTGACCAGTCGGCCTATCAGATCGGCTTCGAGGCGGGCCAGCTCAAGCACAAAGGCGACTGGGACGGCAAACTCTATTGGCAGAGCACCGGTTACTATGCGGTCGATCCCAATCTGGTCGACGCCGATATCTTCAATGCCGCGACGAATTTGAATGGCGTCGTGGCCTCGGTGTCCCACAACTGGACTGAGGGCTTGTCTTCGACCATCCGGTATGCTTATGCGACCCCGGTCAACGGTCAGTTAGCCACGCCCAGCGTTAATCAGGACTTGCAGATCGGCGATATCAGGAATTACCAGGTTCTGCAGCTTGACGTGATGTGGAAGTTCTAATTGCATGACAATTTGTCAGGGGTGACAAACGTGCGTTAGAAGCGAGATTTTCGCTCGGTGGCGCGGGTTCCGGTAAACGGGCCCGCGCCACTTCCGTTTTCAGGCTTGGAAAAGCCAAGGGAGGGGCATTCGGGAATGGTATTCATTCTTTGGGCTGAAGTCAGTCCCCCTCATCGAAAGTAAAATCGGCTTCTAAGAAAACCGAAAGGCTTCATCCTCATCTTCCAGAGCGTATGCCGATAGAACCCAAGCAAAAGAAGAAGGCCGTGGGAGATGATCCCACAAAAGTCGTTGGGGAAATTTGGCTTGTTCCGTCGGCAACCTCTAGCCGTGGCCGCGATTGGATTTTTGGGCTAGTCTTGGTTCTTGCCGTCATTCTGGCCTATGTCCCGGTGTGGCGCGCCGGTTTCATCTGGGATGACAACCGGCTTGTTGTGACCAATCCCTGTATTGTTGGGCCTCTTGGATTGAAAGAAATCTGGACAACGAGTGCCGCCGACATCTGTCCATTGACGCTCACCACGTTTTGGGTGGAACACGCGCTCTGGGGAGTGGCCCCATTGGGGTATCACTTGGTGAATGTTTTGCTGCATGGGGCCTGCGCAATTGTGCTGTGGCTGGTCTTGCGTGAGTTGCGCGTTCCGGGCGCCTGGCTGGGAGCGGCGCTCTGGGCCCTTCACCCGATCCAGGTGGAATCGGTGGTATCGATCTCCGAGACGAAGAACACACAATCAGGCTTGTTTTTACTGCTTTCGATCCTCTTTTTTGTGAGGTGGTTCAAAGCCCGGGACCTCGACGGACGAACCGCCAGTGGGTGGAACTATGCTTTAACCGTGATTTTTGCCGCGTTGGCGATGGCCAGCAAATCATCCACGGTGATCTTGCCTGTAGTCCTTTGCTTGTGCGCTTGGTGGATCAA
The DNA here is from genome assembly GCA_021272315.1 of Methylacidiphilales bacterium. GTDB lineage: Bacteria > Verrucomicrobiota > Verrucomicrobiia > Methylacidiphilales > UBA1321 > JABDGH01. Next base: position 20,733 of record JAJSLI010000043.1, read on the forward strand.
GGGCCGGTGGCATTGGCGAAACTTGACAAGGATAAGCCCCATTTTTCTACTGTCCATTGCGGCCAGTGCTTTGTCGCTCTGGACTCAAAAACTAAGCTTGGCCATAGACAACCAGCCGCAGTGGGTGCGGACTTGGCCGGAACGACTCGCGGCGGCCGGTGACGCGGTCTGGTTTTATCTGGGCAAGCTGCTTTGGCCGCATCCCTTGATCGCCGTCTATCCGCGCTGGCAGATCGATGCCGGGTGGTGGGCTTCCTACCTCCCTCTGCTGGCCGTATCTGTGGTCTTGTTTATTTTGTGGTTTAACCGCGAATCGTGGTTGCGTCCCTGGTTTTTCGTCTTTGCCTATTTCCTGGCGGCCTTGCTTCCGGCGTTGGGCTTGTTTGACAATTATATTTTTCGCTATTCCCTGGTCTTTGATCACTTCCAGTATCTGGCTGGCATGGGGCCTCTGGCGTTGGTGGGAGTGGGGATGGTCACGTTTGCGCAATTCACCATTCCAAAGAGAGCGTGGGTGCAATCAACCCTCGGCATGGGCGTGGTGCTGGTTCTCGGGATATTGAGTTGGCACCGGGCTTGGGCTTATACGAGCGAGGAAGCGCTCTGGACCGACACGCTGGCGAAAAATCCAAACTGCTGGGCGGGCTATAGCAACCTTGGCATGCTTTCGATGGGAAAGGGGCAGGTGGATGAAGCGATTGCATGGTACGAAAAAGGCTTGGAAGTTTCTCCCAACCTGGCTTTGACCCGTGACAACCTGGGTGCCGCGCTTTTGAAAGAGGGACGGGTGGACGAGGCTGTGGCTCAATTTCAAAAGGCCTTGGAAATCATCCCAAACTACACCGATGCCCACTACAACCTCGGCAATGCTTTCGCGCAAAAAGGGCGGGTCGACGAGGCGATTGACCAGTATCAAAAAGCTTTGGAGCTCACTCCTGACGATGCCTTGGCCCATAACAACCTGGGCAATGCGTTCGTCCAGAAAGGGCAGGTGGACGAAGCGGTGGTCCAATTTCAAAAGGCTCTGGAGATCAACCCGAATTATGCCGAGGCTCACGACAACCTCGGCAATAGTCTCATTCAAAAGGGGCGGGGGGACGACGCGATCGTCCAATACCAAGAGGCCCTGGCCATTAACCCGGACTATGCCCTGGCTCATTACAATCTTGGCAACGCTCTCCTGCAAAAGGGGCGAATGGACGAGGCGATTGCCCAATTTCAAGAGGCCGTAAAAATCAATCCGAATGACGCGGGCGCGCACACGAACCTCGGCATCGCCCTCATCCAGAGTGGGCGTGTGGACGAGGCGATTGTTCAGTTCCAAGCGGTTGTTCGGCTGAACCCCAACGATGGCGATGCACAGGCCAACCTGTCCAAGGCAGAGGAGATGGCACGGGGAGCCCCCACTTCCCAATGAAACGCTCGCTCAAATTTGAATGAACCGCCCATGGACAATGCCAATTTTATTTCGCCACTACGCTCCTGCTGCAGCCGCGATTGGTTTTTGGGACTGATCCTGGTTCTCGCCGTCATTCTGGCCTATCAACCGGTCTGGTACGCCGGCTTTGTCTGGGACGACCATACCTTGGTCATAGCCAACCCGGTAATTGTTGGGCCGCTCGGGTTGAAAGAAATCTGGACGACAAGCGCCGCCGATATTTGCCCGCTCGTGCTCACCACGTTTTGGGTGGAACACGCCCTGTGGGGATTGTCCGCGTTGCCTTATCATCTGGTGAATGTTTTGTTGCACGGGGCATGCGCGATTCTGCTTTGGCGGGTCTTGCGGAGTCTGCAGGTGCCGGGCGCGTGGCTGGGGGCGGCGCTTTGGGCTCTTCACCCGGTGCAAGTGGAATCGGTGGCGTGGATTGCCGAGATGAAGAACACGCAATCGGGTTTGTTCTTCCTGCTCTCGATCCTTTTCTTTGTGAGATGGCTGAGAGCAAGAGCCCCCGACGGACAAACCGGCGCTGGTTGGAACCAGGGGTTAACGTTACTTTTCGCCGCGTTGGCGATGGCGAGCAAGTCGTCCACGGTGATTCTGCCGGTGGTTCTGTGCTTGTGCGCCTGGTGGATGGAGGGCCGGTGGCAGTGGCGCAATCTGGCGAGAGTGGCTCCCCTATTTCTCATGTCCATCTTCATCGGTGTCTTGTCGATCTGGACACAAGGGCAGCAACTGATAGGCGCCACGGCCCCCGAGACACCACGGGTGGTGCGGCCTTGGCCGGAACGCCTGATGACGGCGGGCGACGCGGTCTGGTTTTATTTGGGCAAGCTGGTTTGGCCGCATCCGTTGACCCTGATTTATCCGCGCTGGCGGATTGATGCCGGACAGTGGTTCTCGTATCTGCCGCTATTAGCCGTGATCGTCGTCCTGGTTGTTTTGTGGCTCAATCGTGGGTCTTGGTCTCGCCCTTGGTTTTTCGTTTTCGCCTATTTTTTGGCGGCCCTCTTTCCGGTGATGGGCTTGGTTAACCTGCTTTGGTTCAGGATTACTTTTGTAGCCGATCATTTGCAGTATCTGGCCGGGATGGGGCCGTTGGCGCTGGTGGGGGCGGGATTGGCCCTGTTTTCAGATTTCGTTATTCCGGGAAAACTGTGGCTGCAATCGGCTCTTTGTGCCGGACTGTTGCTGGTGCTCGGGACAGCGAGTTGGCATCGGGTCTGGGCTTATAAGAGCGAGGTGATGCTCTGGACCGACACGCTGGCCCAAAATCCAAACTGCTTGTTGGCCCACAATAGCCTTGGCTTGGCTCTTTTTCAAAAAGGACAGACGGACGCGGCCATTACCGAGTACCAAAAGGCCTTGGAAATCAATCCCAACTATGATGCCGCTCTCAACAACCTCGGCGAGGCCCTCTCGCATAAGGGTCAGGTGGACGAGGCCATTATCGAGTATCAAAAGGCCTTGGAAATCAACCCCAACTATGACACCGCCCACTACAATCTCGGCAATGCTCTTATGCAAAAGGGACGGATCGACGAGGCGATTGATCAGGATCAAATAGCTCTGAAAATCGACCCCAACGATGCCTTGGCTCATAACAACCTGGGCAATGTGCTCGTCCAGAATGGGCGGTTGGATGAAGCGATGGTGCAGTTTCAAAAGGCCTTGGAAATCAACCCCAACAATGCCGGAGCCCACTACAATCTTGGCAATATTCTTGTAAACAAGGGGCAAGTGGATGAGGCGATTAACCAATATCAAAAGGCCCTGGAAATCGACCCCAACTTCGCGGACGTTTACAACGGTCTTGGCTTACTTCTTTTCCAAAGGGGCCGGGTGGATGAGGCGATTGAGCGGTACCAAAAGGCCTTGGAAATCGACCCCAGCTATGCCGAAGCCCACAGCAACCTTGGTGTTGCTCTTGCCCGAGAGGGGCGGATGGGCGAGGCGATTGAGCAATACGAAAAGGCCCTGGAAATCGACCCCAACTTCGCGGACGCTTGTAATGGTCTTGGGGTTGTTCTGTTTCAAAGAGGGTTGGTGGACGCCGCGATGACGCAGTTCCAGAAAGCCGTGACAAACGACCCAAGCTATGTTGAAGCCTACAATAACCTTGGCAATGCCCTGGTGCAAAAGAGGCGAGTTGATGAGGCGATGGAACAATACGAAAAGGCCCAGAAAATCGATCCCAACAATGCCGAGGCTCACTATAACTTTGGCATGGTTCTTTTTCGAAAGGGACGGATGAAGGAGGCCATTTTTCAGTTTCAAGAGGTTGTGCGATTGAATCCTAACGATAGCGATGCGCAGGCCAATCTGGCCAAGGCAGAGGCGATGGCCCGATAGGCTGTCCGGTTTCCGCTGGTATGGCCGTGATTTGTTGGAGGGCCGCAGTGGCCGGGATTGAACGGTTTACTAGGCATGATGCATCCACTGGCCACATTAGGTTCCTATGAACAAAACATTAAGGTTTAAACTTTATCTGATGCAGTTGAGTCCAATTTATTAGAAAGGGAAAAAGGGAAAACTCAGAAAAACAATTCTTGAAAATCAAACTTATGAAAAATCTACCGCGAATAACTCTAACTTTGGGCGCAGTCATGATCCTCGCCTCGGCGAATGCCTGGGCTGCCTCATACTCAACACCCGTCTACATGAAGATCACCAGTCCGGAACATCCGACGACGTGGACGTCCGGCGCTCTTCAGCAATCAAGGGTCCTGCGTTGGGATTCTTCCCGCCAGATGCTTGTCGCTGACGTGAAATACTCCTCGAAGTTTTACGAGGACAGCGCCAATCCCGGCCAGACGGATGATCACCAGGTGGCGTTTCCCAATGTTCGGTTGGCCGCCAACGGCACCGATTTGATCGCCTCAAAGCATGGTGAAAGCGTCATCATCGGGCGTGTTGAACGCACCTTTTTGGGTCAAAACATCGTTTTGAACAAAGGTGTGGATTTCAACGTCCATCGTGAGAGTGGAAAGATCTACGCATCGTTGATCTATAACGCCCTGATGCAGTAGTAAGGTAGGTTTTGATGGAACTGGCGGACAGATGACCCAGGGACGCGAGCCACTGCTCGCAATCCCCTTTGCGGATTTTGGAAATGAGCCGGGGTGAGTTTTTAGGCCAGCTTTTCAAAAAAGATCGTTCACGTAACTCCGGACCTTGGCGAGCGTGCTGGGAGTTCCGGAAAGGGTGGGTAGAAACCGCTCAGCTTGGGTTCGAGGGTGTGGCGGGCTGGCGCGAGGTCTTGGGTGTCCAACGCACGACGGATTTGCTTGCCCCTGAATTTGATCAGGGCATAGTATACGCCACTCGGAACGTACCGGTAGAGACATGACCCTATTTTCTTCCACTGATCGCTTGTCTTTTGACCCGTGCTCATGCCATCAGGCCAGCAGGTTACAAAAGCGAGTGAAAAGCACAAAAAATGGCCGAAAGTTCATCGAAGTAAGTTCCTCATTGTAAGCAAGTTAATCCGGAGTAGCTCAGTGGTAGAGCGGTCGGCTGTTAACCGATTGGTCGTAGGTTCGAGCCCTACCTCCGGAGCCAGCTCGCAACCTGCTTAGATGAAGTAAGTTGCGAATGGTAAAAAAGGATTTTCTGGCAATTGCCAGAGGATTTGCCAGAGGACTCGGACTAAACGGCGTAGGATCAATCAATCCTCGCCGATTTCGGCTTACTCGATGTCCGCTCACTAACGGGTGGAGGCGAGAACCGGATAGCATGTTTGCCCGAAAGGACAACCATGCAGGATCGTTACTGGCTCTATCAACGGGAAAACGGCGTCTTTTATCTTCAGGATAAAATCACCGGCAAGCAGCAAAGCACCCGGACGAAAGATGAATCGGCGGCCAAACGGCTACTGGCCGGAAAAAATCAATCAGTCGAGCAACCGATGCTCAATCGTTCCATGGCGAAAACCTATCTTTCGGCTAAATCGCCGGAACTGATGGAGCGTACTTGGGAGGACGTGATGAATCATTACGCCCACTCCGGGGTTGAGGCCACCCGCGACCGGAAAGAGCGGGCCTTCCGCAGCCAGCCCTTTGCGCGGCTGCGCAAAGTGAAGTTGCTCGACACCGAAGCCGATCACATTTTTGCCGTGCTCGAACATAACTGCCCCCGCTCTTTCTCATGATGTTGCGAGGTTTGCCCAAGCCCGCTTCTTCAAATAGGTTCGTTAGTTCCCGCCGCCAACCGTCACGCATAACCAAGCCTTCGCCCTTGGCGGAAAGGAGTGATTCAAATACACCAGACAAAAGTGGGCTTGGACAAATATTTCGCGCCTGACCGCTCTTTGCTATCGACCCCGGAACGTGAATGACGGACTTCGTAATGTCCTCATAGACC
>JAJSLI010000110.1 GCA_021272315.1 Methylacidiphilales bacterium
CTTCTCCTCGTGGAAGAAGCTCTTGCCATCGGTAATCAGGTATTGCAGGTCGCGCATTTGCGGCCGATCCACGGTTGGGTAATAGACTTCGGTGACGATGCCATTCCAAAGCGTAAACCAGATTTGGCTGGAAGCCGCGTACGCGGTTCCCACCCCGTCTTTTCCGCCATGAGTCCAGCGGGGATGAATCCCGGGATGTCCAAAGGCTGCGTTCTTAGTGTCCGACTTGGTCATGTCGCCTTACCCTTCTGGGCCGTCATGGTCGCTTAATGGACTACCGGAGACAGCGCGATGCAACTGAGACCTAATACAAAAAATAAAAACATAATGGCGAGGAAACTTTTCACCCGGTCATTCGCGCCATGAAACTCCTTCCACACAAAAATCCCCCAGATGGCGGAGATCATCGTGTTGCCTTCGCCGAGCGAGAAGGAGGTGGCCGGTCCAATCGTCGGCACGTAGGAAGCCACAAAGTTGGCAATCGTGCCGATGCCCCAAATGACCCCGCCCAATATTCCCCATGCGTGCAGGCTCATCCGTCCCTTGAAATAGTCTTTGATTTGCAGCCGTGGGCCGCTGACCGGCCGACGCATCAACGCATAATTCATCGGGAAATTGGACACCAGCGCGCCCAGGGCGAAAACGAAAAACACCGTGTAGGGCCCCAAATGGTTCGGGCCCGTTAGCGCCTTGGCGACGAACGGGTAGAAGAGCCCGACGGCAACGCCGCAGGCTAGACTCAATCCAACCCCTTTTGTCGTGGCCTGCGCGCCTCCGGGCAGTCCGCGATAGGCCAGCGAATCGAGCAGGATGGCGACGCAAATCAGCGCGATGCCGCCGAAGAGGAGAACGGGATTTCCTTTGGGCGAAATAATGTAGTTGATGACGGCACCGATCACCAAGGCGAGGCCTGCTCCGATCGGGAACGCCACAGCCATGCCGGCTACGGATATCGCGGCGACCAGAAGCAGGTTCCCGAGATTGAAGATGACGCCACCGAAGAACGCCTCCAGAAGGCTTCGGGCGCTTGCGACATTTAGGTTCCGAAAAAAACTGTCCGGTGAGGCGGGGTTCGTGCTCCCGAGCGTCGAGCCGAACAGCAGCGCGCACGCCAGAAGGCCCCAGACATAATCCCAGTAGAAAAGTTCGAACCGCCAGCGTTTGTCGATCTTCTGGGTGTTCGCCCAGCTCCCCCAGCACAGCATGCTGGCCAGCATGAGAACGAGAGCAGTTGAGTAGGTATGCGGGATAAACAATCGTCACCTCGCCCGTCGCCGGACGAAACCGCCGCCTCCGCGATCGTCCTTCTCCTGACTGTTTCGAGATACCACTATCAGGCTTTGTGAAATCCAGAGCTGTCCGATAATGGACGGTCCGCAGAAATGAAGGATGTAGAGCCAATGGGACCTCGGCTTATTTCATCCGAAAAAGTTGCGGCCATTGCCAGTGACGCGCCGCGACACGGCCGTCACAGGATACAGCCTTCGGCCGACACCGCGAAAGCAGCGCCGAATCGGCTTTGACAGCTAAGGAGCACGGAGGCGAAGCGGGTCGGTTCGAAGCAAAAGAATTCGTCAGGCCGTGACTTGGCAGGTTCTTTTCAAAGTTGGTGCCGGAGGAGGGAGTC
>JAJSLI010000133.1 GCA_021272315.1 Methylacidiphilales bacterium
GTCTGTAGGTTGGTAACGTTATTCTTGTTAGTCTTATTCATAGGGGGTCAGGTGTAGTGGTTTTCCTCGCACCTGACCACCCCATGTTATCTCTGGACCCGCTACACCGCTACAACCCGCATAAACATTGGGGATTTTTGAGGTCCGGACCCGCTACACGCAAAATCTTTGGTATCAACACCGCTACAACCCAATAAACATGGGCCTTTTATGAGTTTTTGACCCGCTACATTTCGCCAAAATGCCCTTCGACCCGCTACAGTTCGCTCCGGGCTCGGCAAACCTTCCCTCCGCTCGCAATGGATTTCCGGTTTTTGGGCTTGGACCATGGTATCCCTTTCCCCCGGAGGTTTGGCCACGGAGGCCCAAAAATTCGGCTGGCTTTGCACAAATCGGCCTGTGTATGGTGTCTATCAGGTATAACATGTATGACAAAACCTAAGACTGCGGAGCGTGAGGGTGGCCCGGCGCAAAAGCCGGTGACCCCAAGCGCTCCCTCTCCCGCGGCGATCAGGGTCGCGCCGCTCTTCCGAAAAATCGACTGGCTGACGCTGATCATCACGTTCGTGGTGATGTGGATCGTGTATTTCCTGACGCTGGCGCCGGAGTTGACCCTCGAGGACTCCGGGGAACTGGTCACGGGCTCCTTCTACGCGGGCATACCTCATCCGCCCGGCTACCCCGTCTGGTCGATTTATAGCTGGCTCTGGACGGAACTGGTGCCCTGGGGGAACATGGCCTGGCGGGTGGCCCTCGCCGAAGCGACCGCCGGTGCGCTGTCGAGCGGCCTGATTGCCTTCATGGTCTCGCGCTGCAGCAGCATGTTCATGGAGAGCATCGAGGAACTCAAGGACGTGACCGGCCAATGGGAAAATGCCATCTGCGTGGTTTCGGGCCTGACGGCCGGTTTCCTGATGGGCCTGGACGACTTCATGTGGCGCGAATCGGTGGCCGTCAACCGCATCGCGGTGTCCAGCGTGCCGTGGTTCATGCTGGTACTGCTCTGCCTGCTGCGCTGGCTGTATGCCCCGCACCAGCGACGCTTCCTCTTCTGGGCGCTGTTCCTCTTCGGGATATGCTTCACGACGCACCAAACCCTCGTCGTGGCCGCGGTCGGGGTCGAAGTGCTCATCGCCGCGGGCAACTCGCGCATGGGCAGATATCTCTTTCTGGGAAACAGCATCATCTACCTCGCCGGTTACGTGCTTATGTCCCAGCACGTTTTGACGGCCATGGATTCCAATCCGGCGGTGCAAGTCATGTTTCACGTTGTTGGGATCGCTTCCATCGCGTGTTATTTCTGGTTCGCCATACTTACCAAGGAAACTTTCCCGGAACTCTGCCTGGACGCGGCCATGGCAGTGAGTGTGGTTGCGCTGGCTGCCGTTCCGGTCATCCACGTTTTTGGTTTGCTCCTGGCACTGGCCGCGCTGGTCGCCTGGTTTAAGTTGGCGCTCGATACGCGCAAGCTGGGCTGGGAATGGGGTGTGGTCATCATCTGCGGGTTTTGCTGGTTTGCCGGCGCCTCGTTTTATCTCTACGAGGCGCTCTCGGGGATGACAAATCCGCCGATGCAATGGGGCTACCCGCGCACCGTCGAGGGTTTCTTTCACGCGCTGACTCGCGGGCAGTACGAGAAGACAAACCCGACGCCCGTATTCCAGGACCCGATGCGGTTCATCGGGCAATTGGGGATGTTGGTCGGCGGGTTGAGCGAATCGTTTACCTGGGTATGTGTTTTTATCGCCCTGGTCCCTTTCATTTTCTTTTTCAAAGTGCAGAAGCGCGAACGGGCCTTCATGACCGGTTTGATCGCGATTTACTTTTGCATGGGCGTGATACTCGTGATTCTGCTCAATCCGACGCCCGACAAGACCTCCGCCGACCTGGTCAAAGTTTTCTTCAACAACTCGCAAGCGATTGTGGCAAGCCTTATCGGCTTTGGCTTGGCGCTAACGGCGGCGTTCATGGCGACCCATTACCAGCGATTCCGCATCTGGGGCCTGGTCGGTGGCGTGATCGCTTCGGTGTTGGCGGTCTATGGTCTGTGGGATGCCCTGGGCAAGCACTACTTTGGGCCCTCGGGAGAAATTGGATTAACCGAGATGCCACATTGGATCGCGCAGGCATTTGCCAAGAACCAGTACGGACTGCCGATTTACGCGCACCTGCTGCTTCTGGCAATTCCGCTGGTTTTTGTGGGGGCTCTGGTAGTTTATCGGAACCGCGCGCCCCTGGCCATCACCCTCGGTCTGTTCGCCCTGCTGCCTCTATCCTCCGGCTTGCGCCACTGGTTCGAATGCGACCAGCGCGACCACATGTTCGGCTACTGGTTTGGACATGACATGTTTAGCCCGCCCTTCAATGGCAAGGACGGCAAGCCGATCTATCCTGAAATGACGAAGGATGCGATACTCTACGGAGGCACGGACCCGGGACGTTTCTGTCCCACTTACATGATTTTCACCGAGAGCTTCACGCCGCACGATTGCCAGCCGAAGGAAGACCAGCACTTCGACCGCCGCGACGTTTACATCATCACTCAGAACGCCCTGGCCGATGGCACGTATCTCGACTATATCCGCGCCCACTACAACCGCAGCACGCAGATCGACCCACCCTTCTTTTCGGATTTTTGCCGCTCGGAGAGCGAAAGACAGGAGAATTACAAAACCAATCTGCTCGCCCGACTGGTTACTCCGCTGGACACCCTGTTCGAGGGCCATGGCGCAAGGGTGGAAAAGCGGCGTCGCACCTACACTTCCTGGTTTCAGGACAAGGACTTTGCCGACCTGCGCGGCTTTGCCAATAAATTGAAACCCCCGCAGGCAGATCCGCTCTCCAAGTACCTCTTCGAGAACCTCAGCCCCAAAACCCAGGATCTCGTCAAGAACCAGGGCGACGAAAAACTTCTTTCGAACGGGCTGGAGGAAGATCTGAACCGGCTGCTGGATCGGGAGCTCGCGGTCAAGAAGCAGATGGCGAAAAAGAAGGCGGAGAAGGACACCCTGGACCAGGAGATTATCGACGGCAGCAATTCCGCCGGCAAACTGCAACGCCAGAAGGAATTGGAAAAGGAGATCGCCGATCTGACGGCGATCGGGACGCTGTATGATCCGGAACGGTTCAAGCAGGTAACGATTTCGGAATACCTGGCTGATTTTATCAAGGAGAATCCGCAGAGCGACACCCGCGTGCGGCTCAACCGGTTATTGCTCGAAGCGGCCTATCCCAAGGAAATTACCCGGAGCCTGGGCGGAGTTTATCCGGACCGCGAAATGTACATCGCCACGCCCGAGGATTCCCAGCGTTGCTTTCAGGAGTACCTGCAGGACGCCCAGGAGCGCATGAAGAAGAACCAGCTCGATCCGGGTGAGGATGTGCATGTGGTGGAGAACCGGGTGCAGGTGTCCGGCCAGGTCGCGGTGATGAACATCAATGGCCTGTTGACCAAAGTAATGTTCGATCACAACCCCAAGAACGAGTTCTTCGTCGAGGAAAGTTTTCCGCTCAAATGGATGTATCCCTACCTGACGCCTTTCGGCGTGATCATGAAGATCAACCGCAACCCCCTCCCATCTCTGAGCGAGGACGTGCTGCGCCGGGATCATGAATTCTGGATGCAATATTCCAAGCGCATGACCGGGGACATCCAGGATTACGATACCCCGGTCACCAACGTGGTCGCCTGGATCGAAAAAACCTACCTGCGCTACAACCTCAATGGCTTCACCGGCGACCGCAAGTTCGTCCACGATATGGATGCGCAAAAGGCCTTTTCCAAGCTGCGCAGCTCCATCGGCGGCATCTATGCCTGGCGGCTCGGCCAGCAGTGCCCGCCGGAATATCGTCCCAAATCCAACGAGGAACTGCAGCGGTTGTACAAGGAGGCGGATTTTGCTTTTCGGCAGGCGTTCGCGTTTTGCCCGTACAGTCCCGAGGCGGTTTTTCGCTATGTGAACCTTCTGGCCCAGTTTCATCGTCTGGATGACGCCCTGTTGGTGGCCCAAACCTGCCAGAAGATGGACCCCTACAATGGGGCCGTGCAAGACCTGGTCAAGAACCTGACGAACGTCAAAAAATCCGAGACCGAACAACAAGGCAACATCGAACAGGCCAAGAGCAACCTGCAGAAAATGGAAGACGAAGTGCGCAGCCATCCCACGAACGTTCAGGCGGCCTTCGACCTGGCCTCGGCTTATTTCCAGATGCACAACAACGAACGCGCCGTGCAGCTTCTCGACGGCGTGCTGAACCGGTCGAACGTCGAGCCTAACGCTGTGCTGGGCGTGGCCCAGGCTTACGCGCAGATGCAGAACTGGCCCAAGCTGGAGGGTACCCTGGAAAAAATGGTCAAAATCATGCCCGAAAATCCCGAGGCCTGGTACGATTTGGCCGCCTTCAAATCCAATGTCGGCAAAGGCGGCGAGGCCATTCCCGCCCTGCGGAAGGCGATCGACCTGAGCGCCCGGCGCCTGCGCGGTGATCCCAAAGCGCGCGACCTACTCGCCTCGGCCCGGACCGACGAGCACTTCAATCCCATTCGCCAATCCGCCGATTTCAAGAAACTGGTGGCGCCGTAGCGGGATATCCCTGGTGGCAGCACAGCCAACTCTTTGCGCGTCCGTTTACGGTTCGGACTTCGGGCTGTTCAAGTGTTTGGAAGGACTTCCACCGGTGGTCAGTTTCACATAATCGACCGCTACATCGACGGGATAGGGAACGCCCGATGCCCCGATGGCTTGTGACAGGACGATCTTGAAGCCTGAACAGAATGCGCCCGCGCTGTGTCGGAAGCTGCGCCCGATCAGTTCTTTTCCATTGTCGTCGCACAGCGAGGCTCGGATATTCTGATCGCGCGCCCCCTCAAGCACTAGTCGATACCAGGTATTATTTTGATAACTGTAAGAGGAGTGCGGATAATCCTTATCCAGGCTGCTGCCGGTAAAAAAGTAAAGGTCGGTGCCAAAACCACCTCCGTAGGGCGAAACGATGTCGTACCGGGTGTCGTCGTTTGCATCCAGCAGCCAAAGCTCGATGAATGCGTCGATGCTGCTGGTGGGCGATTGGTTGAGCGTATTGAAACGCGCCTCCAGGCGGAAGTCGCGCGCCACAAAAACAGCGCTCGAACTCCATCCGCGCCGCTGCAATGGGCCCATGCTATTCGCAATGTGCACGACGGAATTCGCGCCCAGGGATCGAAAATCAAACTCCGGCGCGCCCGCGCAGTTCGCAATGAGCGATGAGCCATACGGGATGCTCCCGCAATGCGCGTCAGGCAATGAGGCTTGCCAGGTTGGGTCCAGTTTGGGACCGGCAAAATCGTCGAAGAAGAGAACAGACTGGCCGAAAATGGCACCGACGCCAAGGAACATCAACGCGCCAGCCAGCATTCCAAGTTTGACGATTTGCGTCCGGCGCCTTCCTGGGAATCCGCGATGCTCGGGCCGCCTTGCCGACTTGAGCATATTCGACATGAGGTTCATAAGCGATAAGGGTTAACCGAATCCAGACCTCTGGCTAACCATAAATGTTCTTCGGGTGCATGGGGCGGCCCATAATTTTGTAAACCAGCAAATCCCGGGCTTCGACCACCACCTGGGCCATCGTCCAGGCCAGCGGACCACTGATTTTTTTGGCGGCCGCCACAACCTGATTGGAATAATCGATATTGTGCTGCCCGCGAAGCCGCTTGGCTTTGATGCCCGAACGCACGGCAAAAAGACCCTTTAGCTTGAACTGCCGGATGGCATTCGGCGCGGCGCCACGCCATTGCTCGAGCATTTGCATGGCCCGCCATTCGTCGAGAACGAGTGGTTGGATTTGCGGCGAAAAGTTGTGGGTATTGTTGGTTCCGTGCCAGCGGTAAAGGCCGAGGGCTTCGTGGATAAAAACGATTTTTTTGCTTTGACGCCCCCAATCCGCCCAGAAAACCGTGTCTGCCACAATGGGGAAATCCAGGCGAAATTCACACGGCGATTTTTGGCCGGCTGTTTTCAACAAAGAACTGGCAATAGCCTGGTTCCCGAGTTCGGCCTTTTGTTTCAAGAAGTCCGACACCGTCAGAATTTCGACTTCTCCCGTGGCCTTTCCGGAGACGCTTAATCGCTGGTCGTGCTCGTCAATCCTTTCGTCCAGGCAATACGCCAGGCCGCGACCCTCGCAGGACTCCAATTCCGCAATCATCCGTTCATAAAAATTGGGTTTGATCGCATCATCGGCGCATAGGAGCTGCAAGTATTCGGTTTGCTCGGCATACTCCAGCCCGCGAGTGAAATTCGTTGCCCACCCCAGGTTCGTTTCATGACGCCGCCACTCGCATTGAATCGGCTTGAACCCCTTGACCACCTCCTCGGTCTTATCCGTCGAACAATTGTCCAGGACGACGACGCGGTCCGGGCGCAAGGTTTGCGCGGCGATGGACTTCAACGCTCGCTCAATCAAACCCTCCCCGTTATAAACCGGGATAACCGTGATCAACTTCGATTTCATGTCGTCCAGTAGCCTAACGAAACCACCTCTGCCCGACAAGCCTTACAGACCGGTGGGATGATCCACGAAACTCCAGGGCACTTCGAATTTGGCCGCGAGATGAGCGGCGAGCGCCTTGACCCCGAAAGTCTCGGTGGCGTAGTGCCCGCCGTAAAGGACGTTCAACCCCAACTCCTCGGCCAGGGCATAAGTCTGATGCGGGCCTTCGCCGGTGACGAACGTGTCCACTCCTTCCGCGGCGGCCTTTTTCAATCCTTCACCCGCGCCGCCCGTCACCACCCCGATGCGCTCGCAAATGGCCGGACCGGCCGGGATGACGCGCGGTGGCGCGCCCGTGGCACGGGCAAGCCGGCTTATCAGATCGGTTCGGGCGATCCTGGCCCGCGTCTTGAGTCCAAGGTATTGTTCGTGGGCGAAGAAAAAGGGGCGCAATCGT
>JAJSLI010000134.1 GCA_021272315.1 Methylacidiphilales bacterium
GGTGTGCCCGGTCACCAGCACGCGCCGGCCGGCGTAGATGTTCAGGTCGGATATCATGGAAATTGAAAAAATGCGGCTTTGCCGGGTAGTGTCTTAATTTGAATTTTGGCCCTTATTGTCTGGCATCTTGCTTTTTCGAAATACCAGGAAGCAGGTACCGATTAAATCCAATCTCGAAAATAATGGCTCCAGCAAGAGTCCACTTAACTGCTTCGTGATCGAAGTTAAAATAAGTTACTAGAATCCAAAGCAGCCCTCCGATCGACATGAAAAGTCCAATAGCTAGCTTCATTGTGTAATCCTTAGGTTTGTTTCCCCTGCACCACAATAACCGCTTGCAAAGCGGCTTTACATCCAAAATAAACCTTACCCTTTGCCATGGCAAAGCGCGCTTGCTCCTGTATATAGTAATTTAGCGTTCCGCGCCACGTTCATGAATTCCCCCGACGACTCCGCCGCCCAGCTCCGCGAAGAAATCCTGCGCCTGGTCACCCGCTATTACGAAACCGCCCACGCGCGCGGGAAACCGTTTGTCCCCGGCGAGACGCGCATCCCCTACGCCGGGCGGGTCTACGACGACGAGGAACTGCGTCTCGGCGTTGAAAGCGTCCTTCAGTTCTGGCTCACCGCCGGGCCCTTCGCCAACCGGTTCGAGAAACTGATGCGCGATTATTTCGGCAGCAACGCGGCTTACCTCGTCAATTCCGGCTCATCGGCGAACCTGCTTATGGTCGCCACGCTGCTGAGCCCGCAAATCAAGGACGGTCTGCGCCGCGGCGACGAAGTCATCACCCCGGCGGTGACGTTCCCGACCACGCTGACGCCACTGGTGCAGAACGGACTCGTACCCGTCTTTGTCGATTGCCAGCCCGGGGTCTACGACATCGATGCCTCCCAGGTCGAGGCCGCCATCGGGCCGAAGACCCGGGCCATCTTCGTCCCCCACACCGTCGGCATTCCGTGCGACCTCGACGCCCTCGTCGCCATCGCCGAAAAGCATAACCTCTGGCTGCTGGAGGACGGCTGCGACGCGCTTGGCGCGACCTGGGACGGCAAGCTCGTCGGCACTTACGGGGCCATGTCCTCCATCTCGTTTTATCCCGCGCACCACATGACCCTCGGCGAAGGGGGGATGGTCGTGGTCAACAAGGGCGGCGTGCGCAAGACGTGCCTTTCCGTACGCGACTGGGGTCGCGACTGCTGGTGCGAGCCCGGCGTCAGCAACACCTGCGGCAAGCGCTTCGAGTGGCAGCTTGGCTCGCTCCCCTACGGCTACGATCACAAGTACATCTATTCCAACCTCGGCTACAACCTCAAGGTCAGCGAAATGCAGGCCGCCATCGGCTGTGCGCAATTCGGCAAGCTCCCCTCCTTTATCGAGGCGCGCCGGAAAAATGCCGCCTTTTACTTCGAGCGGCTGAAGACGTGGCAGGACCATCTCATCCTCCCCACCGTGCATCCCAAGGCCAATCCCTCGTGGTTCGGCTTCCCGATCACGCTTCGCCCCCACGTCAAACGGCGCGATTTCATCCGCTGGCTCGAGGAGGCCAAAATCGAATCACGGCTCGTCTTCGGCGGCAACATCCTCAAACAGCCCGGCTTTCAGGACATCCCGCGCCGCGTGCACGGCGAACTCACCGGCACCGACATCATCATGGACCAGACGCTTTTCATCGGCGTCTATCCCGGACTGACCGGCGAAATGCGCGAGTACGCCGCCGACCATATCGACCGGTTTTTCGCCAAAAAAATCTGACTAGGCGGCAATCCGGCGGCGGCGATTTTAATCGCTCATCGCCTCGGTCACCAAGCTCGGCATCAGGTCAAACGTCCAGCTCGAAAGCACTGCCAGGAGAAGCACCAGCACAATGTAGCAGAGCGGCACGATGATCCGCTGCCGACCGGTGCAGGCGAGGTCCTCGCGTGGCGCCCGCCCCCGGATCAGTAGGAAGAGCCGCGGCACGGCGAAACACAGCACGCCGAGCAGCACCAAGTTGAAATACTCCGTCAGGGCAAACGCTGTTAGTGCGATGCTGAGGAGCCAGAACTGCGGCCCGATGGCCGGCGCGATCCAGCCTCCCTCGAGATCAAGGACCGGAATCAGGGTGAAGAGATTATAAAAATAGCCGACGCAGGCCATTCCGAGCAGCAGCGGCGCATAGGGGTTCGGATAGTCGGGATTGTAGATGAGGGCGAAGGCAACCGCCAGCAGCACGGAAACGAAGGAACCGGTCACAGGCCCCGCGAACCCGATCACCGCATCGGTCCACGGCCGGCGCGGCCGGTTCTCGAGGATGGCCGTCGCATTCGCGCCGAAGGCGAACGGGCGAAAGCGGAGCGGTAGTTTCAGCCACCAAGCCACAAGGAACGTGCCCCCCTCATGCACGACAAGTTGCAACAGGATGCCGATGGCCGACGCCCAGCCGTAGGCGTCCAGGTAATTTGGACCGAACACCCGGGTTCCCGACGACAATATCGCGGGATGAAAAAGGGCCATGAAAATCAGCACCGCCAGAAAAAACCCCACGCCCATGGCGAGTTGTTCGGCCCAAATGCGATCACGGGAGATCGGAGCGGAAGTGGTGGAAGATTCGGGAGACTGGGCCATGTTGCCAACCTACCCCGGCCCGCGGACGGAGTCCAAACCAGAAATTGCGGATATCCTCCGTACTTGTGCCGGGCATGGGAGACGACATAGTACCCGGAGCATGACTCCTGAAGACCGCGATCTTTTGCAGAACCTGCGCCGCCAACAGTTGGACCTGCAGCGGTCGCTGGCGCATCTCGACGTTCAGCTCGGTGAGCTTGAGGCCCGCCTCCAGGCCACGCCTGCCCTTGAGCCGCCCGAACTGCCCCCCTTCCCCACGGAACATCTCCCACCCCTGCCGCCCCACGGGGAAGTTTCCACCGTTGCGTCACCGCCCTCCGGGGCTGAAGCGGCCCTTCCGTTGATTCCTCCCATCCCCGAACCAGTGGTCGTTGCCACCCGCCCGCCGCCTTCAGCCTCGCCGATCCATCCGACCTTTCCAGAACCGCCGACCGAGTTTCAATTCGGCAAATGGCTCACTGCCATCGGCGCGGTCTTTGGCATTTTCACGCTCGCTTTCATCCTGGCCTTACCTGCGGTTTATCATTTTCTCGGTTCCGCCGGTCTTCTAGGCATCAGTGCCGCGGTCAGCGTGGCGATTTATGTCCTGGGCGAGCGTCTCGAGCGTTCGCGTCCCTCCTTGGCCCTTTTCGGCCGCACGATCATGGCCATGGCGCTGGCGTGGCTTTACCTCACCGCCTACGCCTCCTATTATTATGCGCCGTTGCGCGTCATCAGCAGTCCGCTTCTTGCCGGCTTTCTGCTTCTCCTCTGGTCCGCCTACGTGCTTCTGCTGGCGAAACGCAAAAAATCGCAGGTCCTTGCCGTCTTCTCCATTTTCCTGGCCTATGTCAGCTCGGCGATCAATCCGATCGGCGCGTTCACCATGCTCGCCGATCTCATTCTTGCTTTTACCGCGGTCGTTTTCCTGCTGCGCAACGGCTGGGCCGTACTCTCCTATCTCAGCCTGATCGGGACCTATCTGGCCCTCCTGCGCCGGCTGGTCATCGGCGAGAACGGCGAGATCGTCCTCGACACCAGCCGCGAACTCCACTTTTGGCCGCTCGCCGTTTACCTTCTGGGAGCCTGGGTGATCTTCACCGCAGCGGTCCTTTTTTCCAACGCAGCCGCGTTCCGGGGCGGCAAACGGTCCGCCTTTCTCAGTCTGAACAACGGCGCATTGGCTGTGCTGCTGGCCCTCGCCACGCACATTTCGGGCTACGACCTCGGGCCGCTGGGCTGGGCCGTCCTCGACTGCGGCCTTCTGTTGCTCGCCACATCGGTGGCGGCGCGAGTCTTGCGCGCGGATGAGCCGGACGTCGCCGGGGCCTATCTCGGGCAGGGACTCGCCCTGCTGACCACGGGCATTATCGTGGTCTACACCGGCATTTCGCGCGGCGTGTTGCTCGCGCTCGAAACGCTCTTCCTCGGCTTCGCGGGCGCTTTCTCGCGCAGTATCATCCTGCGAGCCTCGGCCTGCGTCGTCGCGTTCCTCGCAACCCTGTTTCTCATTGAGGAAGTCGCAATCTCCGCCCATCACCCGTGGCTGCTTGGCATCGGCGGAGCCCTCATCTTGGGCTTCAACGCCTGGTGGGCCCGGCGCGATGTCCGCCATGACCCACAAAACCCCGCGCGCCTCGTTCCGACGGCGGTTTATTACTGCATTCTCGCGCTCGGCCTCGTCTTCACCACCATGGACACCGAGCTTGGTAACGCCGCGCTCCCGCCCGCGCTGGCCGTCGTTGCCCTGGTGCTGACGCTCTCCATCTATCTTGTCCCGCTTTATGAATTGCCGCCGACCGCGCAGACTTTTCTCTTCGCCGCGCAGGGTTTTGCCCTTTTCCCCGTTGAGACCGGTGAGCCGTTACCCGGATGGAGCAACGGTCTTGTTGCCGTCATCACTCTTTATGCCATTACGTGGTGGGCCCATCAGCGGGTCACCTGCCGCAGTGCCTGGATCATTCTCCTGAATCTGGTCTACTCGCTTGCTTTAGCCGGCTTGGTTTATAACGCCGTGCGTCCTCATGTGGACGCCGCGCACTGGCTCATCATTTCCGGTCTTCTCTCCCTGGTCTTTCTCCTTTACGGCGCCGTGTTTCGTGTCTGGCTTATTGCCTTGGTGGGCCAGATCTTTCTCGGCTTGTCCGTCTGCCACTTTTTCGTGCCTCCCGGCGGCTGGAATCTTCATGCGTTCAACTGGTCTTGGGAAGTCGCCGGCATCCCCATTCTGGTTGTCTTTGCCGTCGGCCATGCCGTGCACCAATGGATTCGGATTAGCCCGGAGATCACCGTATCCTCGCGCACAGGGCTGGGCCTCTTGGCCCATGCGTATCAATTTCTTGCTTTGATCATGCTTGCGCGTTGGATTTCTGCCGTTATTCCGACGGACGCCCAGATTGTCACGTTTTTCCTCCTCGGTACCGGCTTGCTCCATTGGAACTTTCATCGAACTTCCGTCTTCGGGTTCCGCGCCAGCTATTTTCCAACCGCTCTCGGCTGCATTCTTTACTTGCACCGCTTTGGGATTGACGCTCTTTCTGTCACCACCGGCCTGACCGGCCTCGCCGCGCTCACTTTCTTAACTCAACCTGTCGGGCTTCGTCGGGGAGGCAGTCTCGTCAGCCAGGTTGAATCATGGATTATAATCCTGCTTTCCGCCGGGCTTGGATGGTTCTTTGTTTCCTCATGGGTCGTTTTGCGAATTAATCCAAGCTACCTCACCTTAAGCTGGGCGCTCTTCGGCCTTTTTCTCTTTCTGCTCGGCTTCCTTGTTCGCGAGCGCCGCCTGCGCTGGTGTGGTCTAGGCATTGTCTTGGCAGCCATTCTTCGCGTCGCCCTTTACGATTTCTGGGGTTTCTCAACCGGATACCGTGTTCTTACCTTTCTCGTCTTGACCATCGTTACCCTTGGGCTTGGCTTCATCTACGCCCGATTTGTTGACCGTCTCAGGACTTGGCTTTGATCTTTGTGAATAAGTTACGGCTTTCCGGTGATATCAAGGATAACTTCGCCTTTCCGCAAGTTTAGCTTGGCTTCTCCCCAAACTGTTCACATCATCCCTTAAGTCTAATCCGTTCCCCCATGGTCACTTCCCTTCAAAACCCGAGCTGTTCACACTAATAAGACGGAGAATAAACCATTGTTTTTTCCTCCAAATCTTCTTAAGTACCTTTGGTTATGAAATGCGTCATTGCGCGTGAGGCGCTCCTCTCCGGTTTGCAGATTGTTCAGAACGTCGTCAGCACCCGCACCACACTACCTATCTTGGGCAATGCTCTGTTGCAGGCTGCAGATGGGAAATTGATTATATCCACAACCGATCTCGACACCGGCATCCGCGCCTCGGTCGATGCGGAAATTTCCAAGGGAGGGGCCACCACGCTGCCAGCACGTCGTCTTTTCAGCATCATCCGGGAATTACCCGCTGCGGAGTTGACTCTTGAAGTCGATTCCAAACAAGTCGCCACGATTACCTCGGGCGCTTCCTTCTTTCGCATCATGGGACTCCCTGAGGAAGATTTCCCTCCCTTTCCAAAAGGAGATGGAGCCAAGACCTTTAAAATTCCGCAAGGCGTGTTCCGCGACATGCTCCGGCGCACCGCCTACGCCATCTCCACGGATGAAAGCCGGTATGTCCTTAACGGGGTATTGCTCAGCTTCAAAGACAATAAGCTTTCCATTGTTGCCACCGATGGACGCCGCCTGGCCCTCGTCGAGCAGGATCTCGAATTTCCCAAAGGCAGCGAGGTCGAGGCCATCCTGCCCACCAAGGCCGTGCAGGAATTGCAGCGTATTCTTCGCGACGAGGAACCGCTCAGCATCAGTTTCGCTGAGAACCAAGTTTCCTTTGATCTCGGCAGCACCTTCCTCTATTCGAAACTCATCGAGGGCAACTACCCGAATTACAAGCAGGTTGTTCCAGCTGAGGCCAAGGAACGGATCGTCCTTGAGCGGGAGATTTTTCTCAATGCCGTCCGTCGCGTCGCGTTGCTTTCGAGCGAAAAGTCGAATTCGGTGAAGCTTATCTTCAGCAAAAACAACCTCGATATCACCGCCAATACCCCCGAGGTCGGCGAAGCCAAGGAATCGCTCCCCATCAATTACAAAGGCAAGGAATTCAGCATCGCCTTCAATCCCGAGTTCCTTATGGACCCGCTTAAGAACATCGAGGCGGACGAAATCTTTTTTGACTTCATCGACGAACTCAGCCCGGGCGTCATCAAATACAAACGGCCGTTTCTTTACGTCATCATGCCCATGCGTACGGCGTAAGCCGCGTACAGGCCATTCTGGGCTAGCTGAGCTTAAGCTGCGACTTTTTGCTTCCTTCCCTTTCGAGCAAAAACAAGGTCTCCCTTGTTGGGAATCGCGGATTCATGGGTAAACGGAGCGCAACTTCTCGTCGAAATCGCGATTTACTCTTAACGCCCATGAAAATGCCTTGTGCCCTGGTCTTTCTCTCCTTTTTGTCCTTGATGAGCGCGCGTCTGATCGGAGCTCCCGACGTTCCGGGAACTCCGGACCAGGCATTGGAGCACAACTGGAACGCCATCGAAAAAGCAGGTGACAAGCTGGGCCCCCGCCAACTCGTCGACTTCATGCTCGAAGCCGTGCCTCTTCAATGGCATCCCGAGAGAGTGGACGAAGCGATGACCAAGCTGCAGCAACTGCAGGACAGCGATCCCACGAGCAAGACCTACGGTAATTTCAGGTGGTACCAGTGGCAGCCCAAGCCGGTCGATCTCAATGCCGTCGAATTTACCATGCAGAAGGCCACGTTGCTCTGGAATCTTTATCGGGATAATCTGAGCCCGCAGAGCCGCAATCTTCTTTCCGTGCTCATCAACCTTAGCGTGGAAGGAATCAATCGGCACAAGGTCCCGGTCGAATATACCAATATCTTCGTCATGAAGACGTGGAATTCCATTGCCATTGGAGAGGCCTTCCAGCGAAAGGACGTGGCCGAAAAAGGCTACGCCATGCTCCAACAGTGGATGGATGAGATTTATCATCATGGCGTCCACGAATATTTAAGCCCAACCTACACCGGTGTGGATCTCGACAGCCTTGCGCTGCTCGAGAAGTACGCCGGCTGGCCCGAGGCGCGGGCATCAGCGGAAAAGGCGCTGCAATTTCTCTATTGGCAATGCCGCGCCAATATGTTTGCTCCCGATCAGCGCCTGGGAGGTTCCCATAGCCGCGATTACGACTACCTTCTCGGCCACGGTTATTTGGACCGGTATCTCGCGGATTGGGGTTGGATCGCGGACTTTAAATCGCCTGTGCTTCACACCTTCACAGACCTCACGACCTGGAAACCCGCAGATAGCTTGACCTACCCCGAAGCCTCGGTTACTCCCCGTTTTACCTGGCAGCGTTGGGGTGCGTTGCCGGAGCAATGCGCCACGCAATATATCGGCCCGACCCTAAGCATCGGCGCGGATGGAACCTCCTACAGCATGGAGGACAAGGTATTCACGATCAATTTCGACGGCGGACCGAAGATGGTGATGGTGAATTTCTTTATGGACGGCCGCGGTGATCCCTACGGACAAAATAAAGTCATGCTTTCTGACGGTCATGTCAAAGCGCATCATCTGATGCCCTTTACCGTCAGCGCCCAGGATGGCCCCAATGTTCTCTTCTTCAGTTCGTTCGGAGGATCGCCCCAGCCAAAGAAGCAGGAGCCTCCAGTTTGCCTTAATTCCCATCTCGATCTGCCTGTCGAAGCCTCCGTCTGGCAAGGCGACAACCAGCTGGCGGTTTCGTCCGGTCAGCAAGCGGTTCTCGCCTCGAATGAGCCTGTTTTCCTCCGCTACAAGAACGCGGTTGTCGGATTCCATTTCGAAGCAACCGATGATGCCGGAAAGCCGATTTCTCCCGTCTATTACCGGGATGGGGACCAATTCAACGCGGCGCGGATCAGTTGGACCCATGCCGCTTCAACCCCCAAAGGGGAGGCCCACGTTATTTTTTGGGCGAAAGCGGGCGAAAATCTTGACGACGACGGCTTCGCCAAATTTCGCGCGGACTTCGCCCATGCCAAGGTCGATTTTAACTTCGCCAACGGAAAACTGGCCGCCCATGTCCAGGCGGATGCCGCCACCTCCCTCTCGATGGAAGCCGATCTTGCCGCTGGAACAAGGAAAACCAACACGCCGGATTTTCCCGGCATTTTCCAAGTCAACGGCAAGGAAATCGGTCAGGCGATTTTGGGCTCCCCTCACATGGAGCCTCAATCGAAGTGATTGTGGGCTTATGCTTCACAAGATGAAGTCACAAGGGTAAGCTACCTCTGATACTGGCAGATGCTTCAGGTTCCTGCCCAGTATAACCGACAGGTAACGATACTGGTTTCCACATGTGACTCTATACGATCTGATCGCCCCCGGCTACGACGTGCTTCTTCGGGCGTTTTATCGCCCGTTTCGCTTCCATGCCTTTGAGCATCTCCCGAAAAAGCCTGGCGCGTCCGCGCTCGATCTCGCCTGCGGTACCGGCCAGAATTTTCCGTTCCTGGCCCACCGCGTCGGCCTCCATGGTAAAATCATCGGACTCGACCTTTCCTCCGGCATGCTCCGCGGCGCCCGGCGCAGCCTCGCCCGCTGCAATAACATTGAAGGCTTCCTGCTCCGCCACGACGCCAACACTATTTCCTCCGACATCCTGTACCGGCAAACGAATCTCCGCGCTGTCGACATCGTCGTCTGCACTTTCGGGTTCAGCGCCATGCGCAGCTGGGAAATCGCTTTTCACCGCTCCTTCGACCTGCTCAAACCGGGCGGCATCTACCTCATCCTCGACGTCCACGCGAAAAAAAGAACGCTCCATGTCCGTGCCGTCGAAAAATTCACCCGCAGCGATTTTTCACGTGAAACTTGGCACTACCTCGAACGCTTATGCCCCGATTTCCACATGGAATATATCGATCCCTCCACCTATCTCTTCGGCGGACGCGCCTTTGTGGCTTTCGGGACTAAAAACTCATGAATGGAGCAGCCAGGATCAGGGGTTGCTTGCAGATCAGACAGTCGCGTGTTAGCATGCAGCCATGTTGAAGAACGGATTGGCCGCATTGCTCATGGGCCTCTTCGTTTTTGGTTCTGTCTCGTCCTCGGCAGGGCAATCGTCCTGCGCTGTAACTCCGTCCTGTTGCTGTTGCTGCGGGGGCCATTGTCATTGCGATTGGCGGGTCAAGAACGGCTCTTGTGTGGCATGTATGCGGGAAAAGGCTGATTTTGCCGTCGTTACGGTTCAGCCCG
Source organism: Methylacidiphilales bacterium (assembly GCA_021272315.1). GTDB lineage: Bacteria > Verrucomicrobiota > Verrucomicrobiia > Methylacidiphilales > UBA1321 > JABDGH01. The sequence continues at coordinate 9,850 of JAJSLI010000134.1, forward strand.
CCGCCAAACCCCGGATCAGTGTGCCGCTCTACCTTCTGCCGGAAAACAAACCGGTGGATATCCGTTCGCTTTTTGTCCGTACCATCCGGAGCCCGGGTCCTTCGCCGCCTGTTGGCGGCAGTTCACCCCAGGCTTTGTTACGTCTTTGGTTGATTTAGCCCTCCGGCTTCCCGCTTAGGGTCCGCTCGCTTTTGCGTCGCGGATTTCGTCTATTCAACACCCCTTCGGAAAGTCGGCTTATGTCTATTTTCAACCAATTTCAGTTACTCCTTCATCAGTCATCGCTCACGCGGCGCCAAGCGTTGCTTGGGTTGTCCCTCTTGGGCCTCGCCGCTTGTTCGCGTTCCGGTTCGACTCCGGCTGCGTCCTCACCCGGCATCGCTTATTACACCTGCTCGATGCACCCCTCCGTCCATTCGCCTGTGCCGGGCAAGTGCCCCATTTGCGGGATGGACCTGATCCCCGTTACCTCGGGCCGCAACGGGACGAAAGACTCCGTTTACTTCTCGCCTGAGCAACTCCAGGCGCTTGATGTCGCCGTGGTCGTCGTCGAAAGAAAAACAATCAACGGCGTCGATAGCCTCGCCGTGCCAGCCGGCGCCGTCTTGCCCACCGGGAATTACAATTTCATCTTTGTCGATCTCGGTTCCGGGTACATCGCGCCGCGTGAAATCAAGATCGGGGTGCAATCGCAGGATGGCTACCAGGTTCTTTCCGGACTGCGGGAAGGAGACCGCGTTCTTTCCGGTGCCGTTTTTCTCATTGATGCCGAATGTCGCAACCAGGGCATTCTCACCACTTGGGGAGACAACACGTGAACCGCCCTGCAACGACGGAACGATCCGGGTGGGTCGAGCGCGTCATCGAGTGGAGCGGACACAACGTGCTTATGATCGGTCTCCTCACTCTCCTGGGTGTTGGGGCCGCGGTCTACGCCCTTGCCTCGGTCCCGCTCGACGCTATTCCTGATCTGTCCGACGTCCAGGTCATCGTCAGCACGAATTGGGAAGGCCGCAGCCCCTCAATCATCGAGAATCAGATCACTTATCCCATCACCACCCGCTTCATCGGAGCACCGCACGTCAAGGCCGTTCGCGGTCTTTCCATGCCGGGCAGGTCATTCGTCTACGTTATTTTTGATGATGGCACCGATATCTACTGGGCGCGCGCGCGCGTTCTCGAGTCGCTCAACGGAGTGCAGTCAACGCTACCCGAAGGCGTTTTGCCTCAGCTCGGTCCCGATGCCACCGGCCTGGGCTGGGTCTTCCAGTACGCGCTCGTCGATCCCACCGGCAGGACCAACCTCACGCAACTGCGCACCCTGCAGGACTGGACCCTCAAGTACGCACTTAGCTCGGTCAAGGGCGTCGCGGAAGTCGCCAGCATCGGCGGCAACGTCAAGGAATACCAAGTCAACGTTGATCCGCGGCTGCTGGCTCGATTCGGTGTTACCCTCGACGATATTGCCGATGCGGTCCGCAGAAGCAACACCGACGTAGGCGGACGCTCGATTGAAATTTCCGCCGCGGAGTATCACGTCCGCGGCCTCGGTTCCATCGCCTCCCTTGACGACATCCGCCGCATCGTCATCAAACCCGGCCCAGAGGGCAAAGCGGTCACCGTCGGGCAAATCGGCTCGGTCGAGTTTGGCGGCGCAGTGCGCGATGGCCTCGCCGAGTTCAATGGCAAGGGTGAAGCCGTCGGTGGCATTGTCGTCATGCGCTACGGTGAAAACGCGCTCAATGTCATCCGGGCGGTCAAAAGCAAAATCGACAGTCTCCGGCCCGCTCTCCCGCCCGGCGTCGAAATCGTCCCCGTCTATGACCGGTCCGGATTGATCGAGCGTTCTATTGACACGCTCCGCGCAAAACTCCTCGAAGAAAGTGCCGTCGTGAGCTTGGTTTGCCTCATTTTTCTCTGGCATCTGCGCAGCAGTCTCGTCGTCATCGTCATGCTTCCTGTCGCGGTGCTCCTCTCCTTCATCCCTTTTGCCTGGCTCCATCTCACCGCCAATATCATGTCGCTCGGCGGCATCGCCATCGCCATCGGTGCGATGGTCGACGCGGCCATCGTCATGGTTGAAAGCGCCCACAAGGAACTCGAACAGGACCGATTTCGCCTGGGCCGCGAACTCACCAGCGCCGAGCACGCTTCGGCCATTCTCCTTTCCGCCCGACGGATGGGGCGTCCTCTTTTTTTCTCCCTGTTGGTCATCACCGCTTCCTTCATCCCGGTCTTTACGCTCGCGGGTCCGGCGGGCCGGCTTTTTCAGCCGCTCGCCTTCACCAAGACTTTCGCCATGCTGGCAGCTGCGATTCTCTCCGTGACGCTTGTCCCCGCGCTCATGATCCTTCTCATCCGCGGCCGCATACAGACCGAGGCCCGCAACCCGCTCAATCGCCTCCTCGTCGCGGCTTACCTCCCGCTGGTCGAGGCCGTCGTGCGTTGGCGCTGGACCGTCCTCGCCGTCGCGCTTTTCCTCCTGCTTCTCACTCTCGTCCCGGTTTTGCGCCTGGGCAGCGAGTTCATGCCACCGCTTAACGAAGGCGATTTCCTTTTCATGCCCACCTCACCGCACGGCCTGGCCGAGGATGAAGCTGCCCGCGTCCTGCACGAACAGAATGTCCGGCTCGCGCAGGTACCCGAATTTCTTACCGTCTTTGGCAAGGCTGGTTCCGCCGAGACCGCTACCGATCCGGCGCCGTTTTCCATGTTTGAAACCACGATCCAGGTTCGTCCCCCTGACGAGTGGCGGCCCGGCATGACCTGGGACAAGCTTCGCGACGAAATCCAAGCCCGCGGACAGACCCCCGGCATGGCCAATATTCTCTGGATGCCGATCCAGACCCGCACCGAGATGCTTACCACCGGCTTTCGCTCCAATCTCGGGCTGCGTGTCTATGGCCGCAGCCTGCGCGACCTTTCCCAGACCGCTTCCGAAATCGCGCAGGCGCTTGGCGATCTGCCCGGCACTCGCAGCGTCATCGCCGAGGAACCCGAAGGCGGGCGTTACCTCGACATCGCCGCCGACCGCGTCGCCCTCGCCCGCCGCGGCCTGGATGTCGGTGACGTCAACGATTTTATCGAAACCGCCGTCGGCGGCGCCACCGTGACCACTGTCCTCGAATCGCGCGAACGCTACCCGCTCACCGTGCGCTTGCAGACCCCGTTTCGTGACAACATCCTCGCCATCCGCGATCTTGTCCTGCCCGATGCAGGTCGGGCGAAAACCCCGCCCGTTCGCCTTTCCGACGTGACCGACATTCGTTTCGCCAGCGGTCCCTCTGAAATCAAAAGCGAAAACGGCCAGCTCGTTTCGTATGTTTCCGTTGACGCCACCACACCCGATATCGGCGGTTATGTGGTCCGGGCCGAACAGCGCCTTCACGATCGCGTTCATGTTCCGGCTGGTGTGTACTGGGAATGGGCAGGTGAATTTCAACAGTTACGGGAAATGGAGCAGCGCCTCTGGGTCGTTGTGCCCTTCACGCTGCTTATCATCGTCCTTCTCCTCTTGATCAACACCCGTTCGTTGGCCCGCACGCTCTTCGTCCTGCTCATGGTTCCTTTTTCCCTCATCGGTGCGTTCTGGCTTCTCGATTTCTTCGGATACCAGTTCAGCGCTGCGGTCGCGGTCGGTCTTATCGCGCTGGCCGGCATCGACGCCGAAACCGGCGTCGTTATGCTCATCTATCTCGACCAGGCGTGCGACGATCGCGCCCGTCGAGGTGCGCTGAAATCTCTCCCTGATCTTGTCGAGGCGGTCAAGGAAGGGGCGGCTCGCCGTATTCGCCCCAAGCTCATGACCATGGCCGCTATTCTCTTTGGGCTTTTACCCATTATGTGGAGCAACGGCTCCGGTTCCGAAGTGATGAAACGCATTGCAACTCCCATGATCGGCGGCGTTATCACCTCTGCCGCATTGGGCCTCCTGCTCTATCCTGCGCTCTATGTCCTCTGGCGTGGTCGCCGGTTGCCGCGCTAAAGGATGCCTTCAACCTATTTCACCGCTGCCCAGACGCGGTGCACATCGTCATGATCGTCGAGTTGCTGCAAAAATTCCCCCACCTCTGCGGTTTGCTCCGGTGTCAGGGTCGGGAAGTTCTTCGCGATGTGGCCCATTTCGCTCGTCACCACCGTCCAGCCGTTCTTGGAAAGCCACTCCGACACCGCGTGCACCGCCGTTCGATCCGTGATGAACCGCGCCCCGGCCGAGCCCTCGGGAATATCGTCGTTCTGCAGATGGGTTAACGGTTCGACCTCGTTCGCGCCCGCCTCGATCGCCGCGGCCTCGAGATCGCTCCCCGCGTCGGGGTGATGCGCCTCGACCAGCCCGACGTGGTCGAAGAGAAATTTGTTGCTGCCCGCCGCGCCGAGCACTCCCTTCTTGAAGAGCATGCGGATTTCCGGCGCGGTCCGGTTTTTGTTGTCGGTCAGCACCTCCACGATCACCGGCACCTTGTGCGGCGCGTAACCCTCGAAAGTGACATTCTCGAGAATCATCTTTTCGTCGCCGATCCCCGCGCCCTTCTTGATTGCGCGCTCGATGTTGTCGCGCGGCACGCTCTCCCGGCGCGCTTTCTCGCACGCCGCAAACAGCCGCGCGTTGGCCGATGGATCGGGCCCGCCGTGCTTGGCCGCCACCATGATTTCCTTCAGGTACTTGCCGGTGGCCTGCGATTTTCTGAGTGAATTAACCTCGCGTTTGGCGAGCAACCATTGTCTTCCCATGCGCCAGTTTAGGGCCGGTGATTAAAGGAGCGCAAGCACTGCAAATTTTTTCCAACCTTTCTGCCGTCAAACTTGCCCATTTTCCGACAGTCGCTAAAATAAAACTTCTGTCATGCACGTGTTGAAGATCGCCATGCTCTGCCGCTGGTATTGGGAAGAAAACCGCCGCACCGGCACGGAGGGCGGCGGCATGGCGCAGCAAGTGGCTGAGGCGGTCGCCGCACTCGGGCACGAAGTCGTCGTCCTCAGCCAAAGTCCTCTCGTCACTGGGCTCGAACAAACGCAGGTCGGCAAGCTTGAGACCTGGCTCACGCCGCGCGAAAAGCGGCGCGATTTCCTCACCGGCGTGCGCGACAAGCTCGCCAAGCAGATTTACCACCACCGCAAAGTCTATTCCGACGCGTACGACTTGCGCGATTTTCTCACCCGCCGCGGCCCCTTCGATGTCCTCTGGGCGCAGAGCGAGGAACCCGATGGGCTCGTCGCGGCCATAGCGGCGCAACGCGCACCCGTCCCGCCCATCCTCACCCAGATTCATTCGCTCCGCTATAAATTCGTCGCCGGCGTCTCCGTCTTTACCGAAAGGCCGGCCCTCGGCCTCGCCTTTCGGCACGCCACCCGCATCATCGCCAATTCCGAACTTGTCGCGGGTAGTCTCACCCACTACGCCGGTCCCGATGGCGCCGGCATACCACTCCTGGGCAAGGTCCGCGTCGTCCATCCCAACCTGCAGCATGAATTTCTCAACGCTGCCACGGAACGCGGATCTGCGCCAGAGCCGCAGCCCGCGTCCGGGCCGGGCCGCGTTCTCTTTTTCGGTGCGCTCAACGAAAAGAAGGGCGCGCTCGTTTTCATGGACGCGCTCCGGAAATGCCAGGCCGCGAAATCAGGCGCCGCCTTTGTGATCGTCGGCGGATTCACCGAAAAAAATCCCCGCTTCACCCGCCGCTGGAACGAGAGCGTGAAGGCGGCGCAGGACCTGCTCGGTCCGGACCGGCTCGAGCTGCTGGGCAAGGTTCCGTCCTCCGAGGCCATTCGGCAGGTCCGCCGCGCCAGCCTCGTCGTGGTCCCTTCGCTCTTTGACGAGTTTTCCCGGACGCTGGTTGAAGCTCTCATCCTCGGGCGGCCGGTCATCGCCACGCGTTGTGTCGGCGCCTGGCCGATCATCGACACGTACCAATGCGGTCTCGTCGTGGAGCCTAACGATTCGACCGCCTTGGCCGCCGCCATCGACGAAGCCTCACGGCCCGGCGCTCCTTATGCCGCCAATGCCGGGCAGGCTTCCCACCGCCTGCTCCACGAATTTTCCCCTGAGGCCACCGCGCTCCAGCTCGCCCGCCATCTTCACGAAATCGCCGATTGATTGGTTTTCGTCAGGCGATTTGTGCGATAATAACCCCGCAACTTTATGCCCGACCGCGAACACACCCTTTTTCTCCTCGACGGCATGGCGTTGGTCTACCGCGCCCATTTTGCCTTTGCCACCAACCCGATCCGCACCGCCGCGGGCCGCAACACGTCCGCCATTTACGGCTTCACCAACACGCTCCTTGAATTGCTCACGAAACAGGCGCCGACCCATCTCGCCGTGGTTTTCGATACCGCCGCGCCCACCGCGCGCCATCGTGAATTTGCCGCCTACAAGGCCCAGCGCGAAGAAATGCCCGAGGAACTCAGCGCCGCCATCCCCGACGTCAAGCGCCTCATCCGCGCCTTCAATCTTCCTGTGCTCGAACTCGACGGCTACGAAGCCGACGACATTATCGGCACCCTCGCGCGCGAGGCCCGCGCAGCCGGGGGAAAATATGTCACCTACATGGTTACTCCCGACAAGGATTTCGGGCAGCTCGTCAACGAGGATGTCTTTATCTACCGCCCCGCCCGCGTGGGTGAAGGGGCTGAAGTTCTCGGAATCCCCGAAGTCCTCGCCAAGTGGGGCGTCAAGCGCACCGATCAGGTGCGCGACATCCTCGGCCTCTGGGGCGACACCTCCGACAACATTCCCGGCGTGCCTGGCGTCGGCGAGAAAACCGCGCAGAAACTGATCGCCCAGTACGACACGCTCGAAAACGTCCTCGACCACGCCGCCGAGCAGAAGGGCAAGCTCAAGGAATCGCTCGAGAAGTTCCGCGACCAGGCCCTCCTGTCGAAACGGCTCGCCACCATCGACATCAATGTCCCCCTGCCCTTCGAGCCCGAAAAGCTGCGCGTCGGTCCCCGCGATGATGTGACGCTGCGCGCTCTTTTCACCGAATTCGAATTCAACACCCTTGGCCGCCGCATTTTCGGCGACAGCTTCAAGGCTGGGCATGGTTCCGCAGCATCTGTTTCCGAGGTAGCCGCCGCTGTCCCTAGCGGCGGTTCGGTTGTTTTGTCCGAGGAAAAGACACCACCGCTGGGGACAGCGGCGGCTACCATCGAACTGCAACACCCTCCCATCCCGCCCTTTCCCGTCGCGCTTCGCACCATCGAAGATGTGAAGCCGGATTACCAAATCGTATCCGGCGATGGGAAGGAACTGCTGGAGGGCGCGATCAAAAAATTGAAACCGCTCCTCGGCGTTGCCGTTGATCTTGCTCTCACCGGAGAGATGCGTGGTGTCGCTTTTGCCGCCCAGCCGGGGGAGGCGCGATATGTTCCGTGGAAAGAGGATCGGTCATTTTTGCACGACACCTTTTGTCTTAAATCAGAAAAAAACCACTGGATCATCGGTCACGACCTCAAGCCGGGCCTGCGCACCATGGTCCAGAAATTCCGTAATTCCGTTGAAAATTCGGTTTCTTTTTTTGACACCGCCCTCGCCCATTCCATCGTCTACCCCGACCTGCGTCACAGCCTCGAGTTCGCCGCCGAATCCCTGCTCAATTACACGCCGATTCCCGCCGAGGTGGCCGCCGGCCAGCAGGATTTCCTCGCCGCGATGGAAGCCCCCGACGCTAAGCAGCTTTCCGCGCGTCGAGCCATGGAGCGGGCCGATCTCGCCCTCCAGCTCCACGCCGTCCTCGCCCCGAAAATCGCCGAGTCGGGCCAGGAAAAGGTCTTTTACGAAATCGAATCGCCTCTTCTCCCCGTCCTCGCCGCCATGGAAAACGAAGGGATCCGCCTCGATCCCGCCGCGCTTGAGGACGTCGGCAAAAAGCTCCGCGCCGATCTCGCCCGGCTCGAAACCTCCATCTACGCGCACGCCGGTACAAACTTCAACATCGGTTCGCCCAAACAACTCGGCGAAATTCTTTTCGGCAAACTTATTCTCGATCGCAACGCCAAAAAAACCAAGACCGGCCAGTATGCCACCGACGAAGCGACCCTCGTCGCCCTCGCGCCGCTCCATCCCATCGTCCGCGAGGTGCTCGACTACCGCGAGGCCAGCAAGCTCCTCTCCACCTATGTCGACGCGCTGCCCGCCTCCATTGCCGCCGACGGACGCATCCACACCACCTTCCAGCAAATGGCCACCAGCACCGGCCGTCTCAATTCGCAGGACCCCAACCTGCAGAACATTCCCATCCGCACGGCGCAGGGCCGCGAGATTCGCCGCGCCTTCGTGCCGCGCGACGGGGAGTACACGCTTCTCTCCGCCGACTATTCGCAGATCGAGCTGCGCATCCTCGCCGCGCTCACGCAGGACCCCGGCCTGCTCGAGGCGCTCACGAGCGGCGAGGACATCCATCGCGCCACTGCGGCCAAGGTCTTCGGCCTGCCGCTCAGCGAAGTGACCAAGGACCAGCGCAACCAGGCCAAGATGGTCAACTACGGCATCAGCTACGGCATTTCCGCGTTCGGACTTTCGCAGCGGCTCGGCATCCCGCGCGCCGACGCGAAGAATCTCATCGACGGCTATTTCGCGCAGTATCCCGGCATCAAGAATTACATGACCGAGACCGTCGCCCGCGCCCGCGAACGCGGCTACGTTGAAACCATCACCGGCCGCCGCCGCTACCTGCCCGACCTCCGTTCCGCCAACGCCACCGTGCGCGCCGCCGCCGAGCGCAACGCCGTCAACATGCCGATCCAGGGCTCCGCCGCCGATCTCATCAAGATCGCCATGGTGCAGATTGCCCGGGTCGCCCGCGATGAAAACTGGCGGACGAAACTTCTCCTCCAGGTCCACGACGAACTCGTCTTCGACCTGCATCTCTCCGAAAAGGAGCGCGTCCTCGAAGTCGTGGAGGAGCGGATGAAAAACGCGCTGCCCGACCTCCGCGTCCCCATCGTCGTCGAAATCGGCCTCGGCGCGAACTGGCTCGAGGCGCATTAGCCGGACGGGAGCACTCCTAAATTCTCGCCCGTTTTTGGGTCATCTGCTACGACATCGGCGATGCACTACGCCATCGTCTTCGTCCTGCTCCTGAGCTTCGTCTTCGGGCTGGGACTTCTTGCCCGGCGGCTGGTCATCCCCTACCCCATTCTTTTTGTCATCGGCGGCCTGCTCATCGGGTTCGTCCCGGACCTGCCGACCTTGAAGCTCGATCCCGACTTCATTTTTTTCATTTTCCTCCCGCCCCTGCTTTACATTCAGGCTTACTACACCTCCTGGCGCGATTTTCGCCGGGAGCTTCGCGCAATCTCGCTGTTGGCCATTGGTCTTGTCTTTGTCACCGCCATCACGGTCGCTTTTGTCGCGCACTGGATGATCCCCAATTTTCCCCTTGCCGCCGGATTCGTCCTTGGCGCCATCATTTCTCCGCCTGATGCCATCGCCGCCTCGGCCATCGCCCGGCGGCTGGGCCTGCCCCGCCGGGTCGTCACCATCATTGAGGGCGAAAGCCTCGTCAACGATTCGACCAGCCTTGTCCTTTTCAGCGTTGCGCTTGCCACTGTGATGAAGCCCCGTGGGTCCTTTCTCGGAGATGTCTGGCTGCCGGGAGAATTTTTCTGCGTCACTATTGGAGGCATCGCGGTCGGGTTGGCCGTTGGCTGGCTGGTGTACTGGGTTCGTCGATGGATCATAAGCGACGGTTCGCAACTTGCCCTTACCGTTTCATTGCTCACTCCCTTTCTCAGTTATCTCGCCGGCGACATCACCCATGTCTCCAGCGTTCTCGCCGTCGTCTCCACCGGCCTTTATCTCGGTTGGGAATCGCCCGGCCTTCTCACCCCCACGATTCGGCTTCAGGCCCGTGCCGTCTGGGACATCATCGTCTATCTGCTCAACGGCTTTATTTTCGTCCTTATCGGTCTGCAACTGCCCGGCATCCTCGGCGGAATGCGCGAACATTGGTGGCCGCATCCTTACCTCTACGCCGTGGCCATCAACCTTGTCTGCATCTTAATCCGCATCGCCTGGGTTTTTCCAGGCGCCTACCTGCCGCGTTTGATCAAGCGCATCCGCCGGAACGAACCGTTCCCCGATCCGCGGCAGGTTTTCATCATCGGCTGGTGCGGGATGCGCGGGGTCGTCTCTCTTGCCGCCGCGCTTGCCTTGAACGCTTATCCCGATTTTCCGCGCAGCCACCTCACCCAGTTCATTGCCTTCAGTGTCATTTTGACCACGCTTGTTTTTCAGGGACTCACCCTTCCCGTTCTCATCCGGCGTCTCGGAGTGGGCGACGATGGCAGCGCGGCGCGCGAGGAACTCGAAGCCCGCACCCGCATGTCCGAGGCCGTCCTAGAAAAAATCGTTGAGGAGCGGCGCGCGGAGAAATATTCCGCGTCGGCCCTCGATAATGTCGAACGGATCTACCGCGAACGCGTTTTCAGCTTCCGGGATGATCTTGCCGATCAACTCGGCTGGAGCGACCGGCGCCATCACCAGTTGAGCGTGCGCCGCCTGCATCACGCCATGATCTCGACCCAGCGCCACATCCTCATCGCCCTGCGCCGGGAGGGCCTCATCGGCGACGATGTCCTCCACAAGATTGAACATGAACTCGATCTCGATGAGGCGCGGTTCAAGGCCGGATTTTAGAACTCTTATCAAAAGTAGACAGGGGCCGCCGTCCCTCTTAGAATAATTTTGACGGGTTTGCAGGTAAGCAATTGTAGCAGGCGACTCATAATCACCGGATTGCGGGTTCAGCTACCTTCTTGCCCATTTCACTTTCATGACCACTCCACCTCCTGCTTCCGGGCCGGCTCATGGCAACGATAAACTCTTCATCATTCTGTGCCATCTTTCGTTGATTATCGGATTCCCTTTTCTTCTGCCTTTCATCGTTTATCTGGCCAAGCGGAACGAATCGGAACTGGTCGCCGCTCATGCCAAAGAGGCATTGAATTTTCACATTTCGCTGCTGATCTATACTCTCTGCTGCATACCACTCTGTTTCATTCTCATCGGCTTTCTGATGCTCGCGGTCCTGGGCCTGATGGCGTTCATTTGCGCGATTGTCGCCTCCATCCAGGCGTCCGATGGCCGATTTTATCGCTATCCGCTCACGATCCGATTGATCAGCTAAATGTCATCCTGAGCTTGTCGAAGGATCTTTAACTATTCCTTGATGAGGTTTCTCTGGAGCAAAATAATAAGAGATTCTTCGAAACGGACTGCGCGATAGCGCAATAAATTCTTCCACATTTTGTCGAGTGCCGAAGGCGCAACCTCGGAATGACGAGGTTCAAGAAGGCAACGGAAAATTTAGTCCGTATCGATCTCGCGGGCCCAGTCGCGGTTTTCCGAATACCATTGCGCCAACCGGCCCAGCCCTTCGCGGAAAGCGGTCTTGGGCGACCAGTCCAGCATGCGGCGGGCCTTGGAAATATCGGCCCATGTCATCATCATGTCTGCGGGATGCCACGGGAGGTAATCGATTTTGGCCTTCCGGCCGACCAACTCCTCGATCAGCGTGATCATCGCGCTCAGCTTCAGCGGCTCGTCCGAGCCGAGGTTGAAAATCTCGTAACCCGCCGGGCGCAGCGCCGCGATCGTCCCGCGCGCGATGTCGTCCACATAGGTGAAGTCGCGCGATTGCGAGCCGTCGCCGAAAACGGAAATCGTCCGGCCCTCGCTGATGCGCTGGACGAACCGCAGCGGCGTCATGTCGGGCCGTCCCGCCGGGCCGTAGACCGTGAAGTAACGCAGCACGCTCACGTCGATTCCGTGCAGGAAATGGTAGGTGTAGGCCATCGCTTCCGCCGCTTTCTTCGTCGCCGCGTAGGGCGAGAGTTGCCGGTCGGTGTTCATGTCCTCGCGGTAGGGCGTCGGGTGGTCCCGGCCGTAGAGGCTCGAGGTCGATGCCAGCACGAATTTTTTCACGCCGAATTCGCGGCACATCTCCAGCAGGTTCAACGCGCCGCTCACGTTGGACTCGACGTAGACCGCCGGATTTTCCACCGACGCGCGCACACCCGCCCGCGCGGCGAGGTTCACCACCGCGTCGAAGGGCGCCGTCCGGCCCGCCGCGTGTTTTTGAAAAAGCTTCCTCAGGCCCGCCGAATCGTTCAGGTCGAGCCGGTGCAACTCCACGCCGCCTGCTTTTTCGAGCTGCGCCCAGCGCCAGTCCTTCAGCCGTAGGTCATAGGCATCATTGAAATTATCGAGCCCGGCCACCTCGCGGCCCTCGCCGCGCAAAAGGGCGCAGACCCGCGAGGCGATAAAGCCCGCGGCTCCGGTGACCAGGATTTTCTGCGGTGTGTCGGAAGTGGTGGGCATGGTACGTGTATTATGAAATGGAAAAGGAGACTTTGCCAAAAGGTGAGCCGGCAAATCGAGAACATTCCTGCCCAATCACACAACCCACCAAGAGTCGCGCGCGCGGAAATGGTCTTGGCAGGGCGAAGCGTTACTGCCATCTGCAGGATCTGTTGTGCGCAGCATCAAGACACACGCTTGTCCAAACTCCGTTTAGCCGCTAACCTTGCCGTTTATCTTGATGAATACTCTTCTCGAGACCGCGCGTTTTTCCCGGCCTTACCTGAGCCGATATTGGTTCCGCTTCGTGATCGGCATCGTCCTGGGCATCCTTTTCGGCGCCTCCAACGGCCTCTTCATGGGCAGCATCTATGTCATCGCCACCCGTTTGGGCGATCCCGCCCATATCGAGAAGGTCACCGAACAAGGCCGTGAAGCCGAGGCCAAAAAAGAAGAGGGGGAAAATCCCGCATTGCATGGCCTGAAAGCAAAGGCCACGGCCTTTAAGGAGGAATTCTACGTCCTGATCGATCCCTGGCTTCCCTTGAAGGACCGCGCGCTCGATTGGAAACAATGTCTGGGCGGTTTCCTGCTCATTCCGCTCGCCGTCATCCTGCGCGGTTTTCTCGGCTATGGCAGCAGCTATCTCCTCGCCTGGAGCGGCCAGCGCATCACCAACGACGTCAAAATCGACGCTTTTCGCAAAGTCAGTTCCCTCTCGCTCGATTTCTTCCAGAAAACCACCACCGGCGAATTGCTGGCCCGAATCGAAAACGACGGGACCGCCCTTAACACTTTTCTTAAGCTCGGTCTTTCCGACCTGGTCAAGGAGCCGAGCACCATCTTCTTCCTGCTCGGCGCCATGTTTCTCGTCAACTGGAAATTCACGCTTATTTCGCTCGCGTTTGCGCCTCTCTGCATCATCCCAACACGCCATGTTGCCAAAAAGATCAGGGAGCTTACACGCAAGGATTTCACCACCAATGTCGGGCAGAGCAGCATCACAATGGAGTCCTTCCAGAACGTCCGCGTCACCAAGGCCTTTGGGCTCGAGGAGGTCCACGCCCAGGCCTTCTTCAAAACGGGCCAACTATCGGCCCACTTTAACATCAAGAGCGTGCAGAGCCAGGAGATGCTCAACCCCATCGTGCAAACCCTCAACGCCATGGGAATCAGCGCCGTCCTCGTTTACGCCTTCTGGACCCATTGCTCCTTAGCCAACTTGATGTTTTTCATCGGTGCGCTCATGGCCTTCTACACGCCCTTCAAGAAGCTCAACGGCATCGGCGTTTATGTCACGCGGCTCTCCGTCGCCCTCGAGCGCCTGATGGCGCTCTTCAGGCTCCAGCCCAGCGTCCGCGAAGCCGAACATCCCGTGGCCATGGGCGATTTCACCCGCGCCATCGAGTTTCGCCACGTCAGCTTCTCCTATGGCGAAGGCCCCGTCCTTGACGACATTAGCTTCACCCTCCTTCGCGGCCGGCGCCTCGGTCTCGCCGGGGAAAGCGGCTCCGGCAAAAGCTCCCTCCTCAATCTCTTTTTCCGCTTCTACGATCCCACCGCCGGCCAGATCGAAATCGACGGCGTTCCCATCGAGTCGCTCAGGATCGCCGATCTCCGCGCCCATCTCGCGCTCGTCAGCCAGGACATTCTCCTTTTCAACGCCACCGTGGCGCAAAACATCGCCTATGGCAAAATTGGCGCCACCCGCGAGGAAGTCATCATCGCGGCCCGCGAGGCCCACGCCCACGAGTTCATCGAGGAGCTTCCGCAGGGCTACGACACGCCCCTCGGCGAACGGGGCATCCGCCTCTCCGGCGGCCAGCGCCAGCGCGTCGCCATCGCGCGCGCCTTCGTCCGCAACGCGCCCATTCTTGTGCTCGATGAAGCCACCGCCTCGCTCGATTCGCAGTCCGAGGCGGAAGTGCAAAAAGCCATCGACCATCTCGCCGAACACCGCACGGTCGTTTGCGTTGCCCACCGCCTTTCCACCCTGCGCGCCATGGACCATATTCTCGTTTTGCAGAAAGGGCGCATCGTCGAGCAGGGTAATTTCGATCAGCTCCTCGCCGCTCGCGGCATTTTCACCGCCATGGCCGCCCGGCAGAGCATTTTTCCACAGGCCGCTTGAGTTTTTTGACAAGGTTGGCGTTGGACGGATTAGAGGCTTTTATACCCGCGGATTTTGCCGCAGGATGACCCGATGAACGTAAACCTGCTCGATCTCAAGGCGCAGAATGCGGCGCTGGAACCCGAATTGCTCGAGGCTTTTCTGCGCGTGCTGCATTCAGGCCACTTCATCCTCGGGGCGGAGGTCGAGCGATTCGAGCGCGCGCTGGCGGAATTCACCGGAGCGAAACACGCGCTCGGGGTCAGTTCCGGCACTGATGCAATCCTGGTGGCGCTGATGGCGCTGGGGATCGGGCCGGGCGACGAGGTGCTCTGTCCGAGCTTCACCTTTTTTGCCACGGCGGGCTGTGTGGCCCGGCTCGGCGCGAAGCCGGTTTTTGTCGATTCGTGCCCGGTCTGTTTCAATCTCGACCTGCGCGACGCGGCCCGGCGGATCACCCCGCGCACGAAGGCGATCCTGCCCGTGCACCTGTTCGGTCAGGCCGCGGAGATGGATGGTGTGTTGGCGCTGGCGCGGGAACGCGGCCTGCGCGTGGTCGAGGACGCGGCGCAGGCGGTTGGAGCGACCTACCGGGGCAAACAAGTGGGGACGCTGGGCGACTTTGGCACGATCAGTTTTTTCCCGACGAAAAATCTCGGCGCGTTGGGCGATGCCGGCGCCCTGCTGACTAACGACACGGCGCTTTTCGAGCGGGCGCGAACGCTGCGGATGCACGGCATGGAACCGAAGTATTATCACGCGCATATCGGTGGTTGTTTCCGGCTCGACGCGCTCCAAGCCGCGTTCCTTTCGGTGAAATTGCCCCACTTTAAAGACTACTCTGCGGACCGCCGCCGCAACGCCGCGCTCTATACGGAGCGGTTGGCAAAATGGCCGGGTGTGCGGATCGCGCAGGCGAAGGACTGCGGTTGCGCGCACGCAGGCGCGGCGGAAGAGACGGCGCGGCTCGTGTTGCCCGCGGCTTATCCGCACAACGGCCACACCTGGAACCAGTATACGCTGCGGGTGATCGGCGCGGGCCGGCGCGATGCGTTGCGCGCTCACTTGACGGCGCGCGGCATCGGCTCGGAAATCTACTATCCCCTTCCCCTGCACGAGCAGAAATGCTTCGCCGGGCTCGGCTTTAAGCATGGCGATTTTCCGGTGGCGGAACAACTTTCCGGCGAAGTGATCAGCCTGCCGATTTATCCCGAGTTGCCAGCCGAACAGATCGAGCAGGTCTGCGCGGAGATCGGTGAATTCTTGAAGGCTTAAAGCATTTTCGGTTTAAATAAACACAGGCCATCGGCTATCCCGAAGGGATGGCAGCATATTAGCCGGTGGTAAGACCGCGCAGCGGTCGCCACCACCGGAAGGCATTTCCCGATAAACCGACCCCGGCAGGGTGTCGCAGAGTTCTGGCACCCCTGCCGGGGTGCGGTTGCTTGAGAACCTTTTCCGGTGGTGTCGCGCACTTCGTGCGCTCGACCACCGGCTACGCTTCTGGCAAGCCTTCGGCTTGCCCAGACCCTTTCTTTGTGTCTATCACAATCGAAAACGCTCTACCGGAAAAAAAAGTAGATCGTCATGCCAATGCCGATGGCCATGACGAGGTAACGGATGAATTCGGGTGAAACGCGTTGAGCGAGGATGGCGCCGCCGTAGCCGCCGATGACTGATCCCACGATCATGACACCGGCCTGCGGCCATTCGACGGTATTGGCCCAAACGAAGGCAAGGACAGAGATGCCATTGATGGTCGTGGCCAGGACGGTCTTGAGACCGTTCATGACGTGGATTTCCTCGTAGCCGAGAAGCGTGAGCAGGGCGAGCATGAGGATGCCGATGCCGCCGCCAAAAAAGCCGCCATAAATGGCGATGACGAGCTGCAAGGCCGACCCGGTGAGAAACGGAACGATGTTTTGCGGACGGTTGATGTCGAGATGGACCAGGCGGCGCAGCAGCGTGGTGAGATGCTTGCCAAAGATGAAGATGAGCGTGGCGGTGAGCAGCAGCCAGGGCAGCAACAGTTTGAAGGTGGCGTCGGGCGTCCTGAGCAGCAGGAGCGCGCCGATGAGACCGCCGATAAGGCTGGTGATCAGCAGCGTGACGAGCGCGCGGCGCTGGCCGCCAAGCTGGTTGCGGTAGGCGCCGACACTGGCCAGCGAGCCGCACCAGAGTGCAACGGTGTTGGTTGTGTTGGCGCGCAGGGGTGTGACGCCGCAAAAAATCAACGCGGGAAAAGTAAGGAAGGTACCCCCGCCGGCGACCGAATTGATCGCGCCCGCCACGACGGCGGTGGCGGCGAGGGCTGCGGCGCGTGTCCAGGTGAGGACCGGCTGGAGAGCGGCGTGCGAGGCAAGCAGCGAATCAGGCGACGTCATCCAGACACGCTAGGTCGTCTCCCAACAGGGGCAAGCGGCGCGTCTGCTTTTTCGATGCAAGATCAGTTCAGTGCGACTGAGCGTAAGCCAATTGCGAAGAAACGGTGGTGAAGACGCTCTTAATTTGTTGTCCAAGGGAGATCAGGACCGAAATGGCGATGACCGAGATGAAAGCGAGAATGAGCGCATACTCAACAAGGGTTTGCCCCTTCCTGCTCTTCAATCGGCGTAGCCATTTTTTCAGCATAGGTTGCAATCCTTTTTCGGTGTGATTCATATTTATCTTCCGGTAAATCCTCGTTACGTACAATGTTTCAAACCCCTAAATTCGTCGAGAAAAATTTTCGTGTAATGAGAATTTTTTGTAGGGTATAGACTGTTTATTTGTAGGGTATAACCCTGCAAATAAAGTATAAAGGTTGCTGAAAATTAACCTATTCTTCCTTAACGACCGGATTGAGTGAAGGCCACTCTGTGGGAGGGATCAGGCCCCACCGGCAAAAGAGATTAAAGCGGATTTTGCCCAGGATATCGAGACTATCGTAGGGGCCGTCGCGCTGCGTGGAGAGGCCATTCATGAAGTTAATGATGGAATCGGCCGTTTTCTGGGCGGCTTGCGGCGACGCATAATAATCCTGAAAAGAGCCATGGCGACGGTTGAGGATTTCAACTTCCGCCTGGGTGAGAATGCCGGTTGCGACGAGGGCACGGGCTTTCTGGTCGCTGCCGCAATTGTGCAGGTAAAGATAAGCCTGCATGGCATCGCCTTTGTCCCAGGAGTAAATAATCGGATCCATGAAGTAGAGCCCCGCGATGGCCAGGAGGATGACGCAGACAACAATAAAACCGAGGGTATGGCGCTCGTCCGTCCTGTGGCGGGTCGACCGCGCCTTTTGGAGATGCGCGATTTCTTTTTCAATCCGCTCGCGCGCGTAGGCGGACGGGACGGGCTGTTTGGAAGGGTCTTTGTCGAAGATGGAGGAGGCCATGACGTATAAAACAAATCAAGCCCGCGCCTCGTTAACTGAAAGAGACTTTGGGCGCCTCGCGTTCACCGGCATCGGTGATCTCGAAGAGCGTGGCCGGCGTGAAATTAAACAGGCTGGCAATGAGTGAATTGGGAAAAATTTCGCGCTGCGTGTTATAGTTGCGGACCGATTCGTTGTAAGTTTGGCGCGAGAAGGAAATGCGGTTTTCGGTATCGGTGAGCTCGCCCTGCAACTGGAGCATGGTCTGGTTGGCTTTGAGATCGGGATAGGCCTCGGCCACGGCGAAGAGCCGGCCGAGCGATTGAGTAAGGGCGCCTTCCGCCGCGGCGATCTGCGGCACGGCATTGGGGTTGGCAGGGTCGGCTGCGGCCTTCTGCCGCGCGGCGGCGGCGTTGTTGCGGGCGGCGGTGACTTCGTCGAGCGTGCCCCGCTCGTGCGCCATGTAGCCCTTCGCGGTTTCGACCAGGTTCGGGATGAGGTCGTGCCGGCGTTTGAGCTGCACGTCGATCTGCGCGAATTGATTTTTATATTCGTTGCGGAGCGTGACGAGGCGGTTGTAAATCCCGGCCACGAAGCCGCCGACGACCAGAACGGCCAGCACCACGAAGCCGAGGACGACCACAATTGCGATCAGCACTGTTCCCATAAAAGTTGTTCCAGAATATTTTAAAAATTTTCCGGGACCGAAACTGCGTATAAGTCTCGCCGTTTCATACCCAAAAGCAAGAATCGTCTGCGCGCGAACTTATGCTCAACCGCGGAAAGCCTCTCGGCTCCGTAAACGACACCGACGCTATCTGCCCGGTTGAAATAGGCGACGACATGGTTCAGGCTGGTGTCGGCGTAAAATGAATATCCTGATCATTCGCGGCGGTGCGCTGGGCGATTTCATCGTGACTCTTCCCACCCTGCGCTTGCTGCGTGAAAAGTGGCCCGACGCGCGCATCGAACTTTTGGGCTACCCCCGGGTGGCCGAGATTGCCCTCCGGCGCTACTATCTCGATGACATCCGCTCGGTGAATCATGGCCCGCTTAGCGCCTTTTTCACGCCGCGCGCGGTGCTCGACCCCGACTGGATGGATTACATCAGCGAGTTCGATTTGGTTCTTTCTTATTTCTATGACCCCGACCAGCTTTTCCTCGCCAACCTCCAACGTTGCAATCCGGGCCGGATCGTGACCTGCGCGTCGCGCGTGCCCGATACGTTCCGCGAGCCGGCGGCGCGGCATTTTGCCCGCGTGGTCGAACCGCTCGGGCTGGAACTTGGCGGCGACGCGGCGAGCCACCTCTTTCCCTCGACCGACGACGTGGTCGCCGCGCAGGCGTTTCTCACCGGGCTCCAGCCGGGCGCGCAACTGGTGGCGATTCATCCGGGCAGCGGAAGCGAAACCAAAAACTGGCCGGCGCAGGCGTGGGCTGACCTTGGGCGGCGCCTCGTCAAGGCAAGGCCGAAGGTGACCCTGCTCCTGATTGAGGGCGAGGCCGATGCGGCGCCCGCGCAATTTCTGCTGGAAGCGTGGAAGGAACTGCCGCTGTTGCGCGCGCGCTGGTTGCCGTTGCCGATCCTGGCGGCGTTGCTGCGAGAGACGACGCTTTTGCTTGGGCACGATTCAGGAGTGACCCATCTGGCCGCGGCGGTGCGGCGCGATCTGCCGGTGATCGCGCTTTTCGGCCCGAGCGATCCGGCCGTTTGGGCGCCGCCGCGGCCCGGCGTGCGCGTGCTGAGAAAGGACCCGGATCTGCACGGTCTCCCGGTGGAAGATGTTTTCCAGGCGGCGTTGGCGGCTTGGTGAGATTTTCTGCCGGTGAATTACGCGCCAATCGAGAGCGAGCTGCGCAATTCGCGCAGGCCGAGGCTAGAGCGGGTAAGGTTTTCCGCGCGCTGGCGCAACGCCTCGGTACGGACTTTGCCTTGGAGTGTGACGATGCCGCGGCTTGCCTTGACGCGCAGCGGCAGATGTTCCGTCTCGCGCACGAGTCGCAGGCGCAGCAGTACCAGGGCTTGCAGCGATTCGTCGTCCATGTCGACCGGAGCAACGACGGGCTCGGGAGAGCGGGAAGAGATTTTCAGGCGTGAATCGATCCAACTGGCGAGAGTGCCGACGAGTTGCTCGGCCCAGTTTTTCTGTGCCGCCGAGGTCACTTCCCCTTCCAGGATGAGGTGGCCGTTGTCGAGGGTCACCTGTAGGCCGGAACGCAGCGTCGAGTCGGTTGCGAATAAAAGTTGGATCGCTTCGCGTACGGTCTCGAGTTCGCCGGGCTTACCCTTCGGCAATTCGGTCTCGTCTTTGACCAGCTTGATGCCTTCGATCTGCCGCGCCAGAATCTCGGCCATCGTGAGGAGATGTTTGCTTTTAACCGAGCCGGAGAGGATCGCGGTTTGGCGCTTTACCATGACGCTCAGG
Organism: Methylacidiphilales bacterium; assembly: GCA_021272315.1. GTDB lineage: Bacteria > Verrucomicrobiota > Verrucomicrobiia > Methylacidiphilales > UBA1321 > JABDGH01. The sequence continues at coordinate 30,039 of JAJSLI010000134.1, forward strand.
CCGGCCGGCTGCAGAAAGTGCCGATGGAGAAATGAAAGTTTGTAGAGAGCCTGGCGGGAAAGGGCGGCATCCTGCGGCGCCAGGGTGAAACCGCCAAAATAGATGGCGGCCATGCCGATCGGCGCCACGCGGCGGATAAAGTCATCCTTGCAGTCGAAAAGGGAAGCGCGCGCGGTGGGCTCGCCGACGTAATCACTGCTTCCTGTCGAGGGATCGTAGGGAATAGAAGATTTTGGCATGGAGGTATTCTTGGGGTTGGTCTCAAACAGGCATTTAGCATACCGCCTTGAGGCGAATTTATATTATCAAGATGGAGTCAGGTTCGCCATTCCCCTTTATTATCACAGGGTTTCATTTGCAAAGACCCAAATGAATGACAAATTTTTTCTGAATGGTGCAGCAGAAGGATTGGAACATCTAGGCATTAAATTGCCTTTATATAGGCACATTCTGCCCAATTGGGAAGAATGTAGGTTAATTTAGTCAAATAGTTTCTAGGGTTGTTGGGAAGGCAGCGGATTTTGGGCATTGGTCCATTCGATGTTTATGGGCTGACCGTTGTGCTGAAGTAATTCTTGGAGTCGTTGCGTGACCTGCGCCTCGGCGTCCGATTTGAGCGATGACTTTTCCGCAGCGTCGCGCGCGGCGGCGTTGAGGTTGGTCAAGACTTTGGAGCGCTCGTCGTCGGTGATCCGGTTCAGCACGGAATCGTCGCCGTGATAGGTGAGGTCGCCGACGGGCTCGACCGATAAAATTTTCGCATGGGGCATCGTGGCCTTGATCCGGTGCGTGGCCGGATCGATCTCGACGTTGAACGGCTCGCGCAGGTCGAATCCCGCCTTGAGCCGGTAGAGCGCCTCGGCGCTGATTGTTTTTTCCGTCAGCGGCACCTGGAGCGACATCACTTCGAAATGCTCGTCGACGCCGATGGAGACGAGTTCTTCCTTCGTCACCACGGCCAGTTCGGCCAAGGGCGCGGTTTGAGTCAGGACCACCCGTTGGTTGACCGTGACTTGGGGTTGCAGGCGCAGAACCTGGGTGAAGGCATCGCGGACGTGATCAATGGCCTGGTCGGCGGCTGAGGTGCAACTATGCACGGCCCAAAGCGCGATGCCCGCCAGAGTTACCAGAATGAGGCAGATGCCGGCGTAATGTTTCATCAGAATGAGGCCACAACATGCGCTCTCAACCTCGGAAGAAAAGCGGAAAAGTTAGAAACTGAGCCCGCTTTTTTTGGCTTTGGAACGCGAACGCGTCTTCTTTTTGGAATCAATATCTTCGAAGGTGGCCCGGAACGACGCGGGACTTTCGACCCGCTCTGGCAGGGGATCGTTGAGAAGATGAATGTCGGGCGAGGGGGGGCGATGCGAGAAGAACTGCCTGTTCATAAATGTCTATGGAAATAATATACTTATTCGAATCTGTCAAATGATCGGTTCGCGACAATTTAGTCGCGCGATTCTTGGGCCAAACTCGGGGATGGAGCAAAAACGTTGCTCCATTTCCACGAAAAGGACGGGTGCCAGATGGTGGCTGGTGAAGAAGGGATCAAGGGGAGAAGCTAGACCCGTCTTCGCGGTTTTGCCAGCTTAAAATCTTCTCGAGGGGATAGGCGCTTTCCCGGGCAAATCAGGGCGTGTTTTGGACAAGAAATGAGGAAGCGCGCCTGAAATTGTGGGTTACAGTGGAATCAGGGTTCTTTTCTTCAGCAAGAAAGGCGGCGAACATGAAAAACGATCCTTATATCGTGTCGGCATTTCTCAAGGCGAAAGAAAAGGAAAATTGGCCTTCGGACGGAACGCATCCCATCGTGACGATTTCCCGGCAATGCGGCGCCGGCGGGGGAGAGATCGCGCTACGGACCGCTGAAATCCTGACCCTCCTGAGCCACGGCAAACAGCCCTGGGTGGTGGTCGACAAGGACATTGCGCAGCGGATTATTGAAGCCCACCACTTGCCGAAGCAGATCGCCCGCTATTTTACGGAGGAGCAGACGATGTCGATTGAGGAGCATGTCGAGGGAATTTTGGGCATCTCGGTCAGCGGGCCGACCCTGCTGGAGAAAATGACGACAACGATGGTTCACCTGGCGAGAATGGGGCACGTGGTCCTGGTGGGCCGCGCGGCCAATATGATCACGGCAAAATTCCCCCGCGCCGTGCATGTCCGCGTCATCGGCTCCTTCGCCCGGCGGGTGGAGCGGATACGTGAACTGGAGAAATGTTCCTGGGAGGCTGCGGCCGCAAAGATCAAAACGGTCGATGAAAATCGCCGCCGCTTCGTTGCCACCTGTTTTCGGGTCAAAATCGATGATGTGTCGGGCTACGACATGGTTTTTAACACCGACCGAATCTCCGTCGAGGAGGCGGCCCGGATGATCGCGCATTTGGTTTCCTCGCCCGACTTCCGAAACAAGGAAGCGGGGAAGCTATCCGAGTTGCGCCATCTCGTGCTTGGTTGATCGCCTTTGGAAAAGGGAAAAGGGGACAGGCATCTTTATTGAAGGCGAAGCGGATAAGCGATAGAAAGGGGAATGCCGCGAATCAATCGGGGAGCACTGGAACAGGGATTTTTTCATGTGCTCAACCGCGGAAACCATCGCCAGCAACTCTTCCATAATGTTGAAGATTACGCGATGTTTATGGGATTGCTGGCCTCGGCGGATGAGCGCCTGCCGGTCAAAGTATGGGGTTATTGCCTGATGCCGAACCACTGGCATCTGGTGATCGAGGTGACCCGGATGCCCGATTTGAGCAAGTGGGTGCACGGGGTCTGCAACCGGCATGTGCGGCTGTTTCACCGGGAGAATCGGCGCTTGGGCGGCGGCCATATCTACCAAGGTCGCTACAAGAGCTTTCCCATCCAGGACGAAAACTATCTTTATACCGTGCTGCGCTACGTGGAGGCCAACCCCTTGCGGGCCAAGCTGGTGACCCGCGCGGAAGATTGGCCATGGTCGAGCTTGTCGAAGAAGCCGATCTTTGACGGCCTGATCGAGGTGCCGCGCCCCAAGCTCGAGCCGTGGCCACGCGGACCGCATTGGCTGGAAGAAGTTAATCTGGCGTTACCGGTGGAAAAACTACAGGGTCTTCGCCTATGCGTGCAACGTGGCCAGCCCCTGGGGGAAGAGCGGTGGGTATCGGAATTAACGCGAGGCGATTTGGCTTCGACCGTTCGCCCGCATGGCAGACCGCGCAAAGTCAAAATAACGGAGTGAAAAGATGCCTGTCCCCTTTTTCGCTTCCACAAGTCCAAGTCCTCCCGGAACTTCTGATTTAGGCGGTGGCGCGAACATGAAGTGGGATGTATCGAGGAGATATTCCTTCCCCATCTCGAATCCCGCATCGATTCCAAGAGGAAAGTTTACCTCTGGTTTTGGGACTATTTACAGCCAAGCAATCCCAAGCGGTAATGCTGTAAGTTTACCCAGTAACCCATTGATAGGTAACGATGATGCGTCTACTGCGGATGAAGACGACAATCCATATGCCGCCTGCACCACTACAAATTTAACACATGCTATCGGCCAGATAACGTCCCTGGACAGACCTACATTATGGATGCCCAATGCTGGCGGGTCTGAGGGCAACACCCTGGAACAGTCGTTCCTAATGCAGGAATTTGTTCGAGTACAAATTGGCAGTTCCTGGTACGTCATCTCAGACCCGCTTCTATGGAAAGAAGTGGAAAATCTGACATTTCACAGCGGTCAATGGCAAGATAACGGCTCGTTGTTGGGAGCTGGAAATTAACTTTAAATAAAATGAAACATTATTCTATTTCGATTCTAGTATTTTTGACGATTCTCGGTCCCCTAAAAGCGCAAGATATGCCCCCGACACATGATCAGTTAAGACACATGGTACTTCTTCACAACGACGTAGCTTCTTCAAAGAAAGCGATTGACGAGGCCGTTAAACACAACTATGGGGACGTTTTGGTTGCAGCAAGCGATAATCCGAATTGGGATGTCAAGTCATACGCGGTGGACGCAATTGGCAAGCTTGGAACGCGTGACGCGGCTCAAGCCCTATCTTCAGTTCTCAAAAAAGATGCACTTTGGGCCGATCATGTAAAAGGTGGAGAAGGAGAGATCGCTCAAGATCATTTTAATACGACCTTGAAACGCGCAATACTGCGTACCTGTGGAATCAACACTACAGATGATCTGTATGACGGCCGTGTGCGAGCGAAACTGATCGAATCTCTGAAATCATTACTTCAAATAAAGAGGTCAGATAACATGAAAAGCTAGTCTGGTGATAGAGTGCAGCAACTCTACGAAAGGACAAGCGCATGACCTACACAGGGATAGATTGGCATAAGAAGTACTCGGTGTGTTACACGGTGGATGAAAAGGGAGAACGGCTGGCGGAATAAAGTAAAGAGATCGCCGCAGGGGACTGGCACGCGGTGGTCTTGAAATCCGCCTTTGCTCCGCTAGCCTTGGCTCCGTGCCAGTCCCCTTTTTTCTTGATCCGACCGTCACCTCCTACGCGGCCACGTAAAGGGGTCAGACCTTACTGGCCAAGTGACAGGGGACGGGGGTCGGGGTAGGAGCATAAAAATGAAGTGTCATCGGATGGGGGTCAGAGGGTGATTATGGCGAGGACGCATATCAAATCGGCGTTGAGGTAGTCGGTAC
>JAJSLI010000139.1 GCA_021272315.1 Methylacidiphilales bacterium
TCTCGACCACGCGGCGCTGGCGCGGCAGATGGGCGTTTCGATTGTGCAGGGGAACGACCTTGTGGTGCTGGACAGCCGGCTTTATCTCAAAACCATTGCCGGGGTCGAACGGGTCGACGTGGTCTTGCGCCGGCTTTCCACGGCGCTGATCGACCCGGTGACGTTCGATCCGGCGAGCCGTTACGGTGTGCCCGGTCTCCTCTCCTGCGTGCGCAAGGGGGCGCTGGCCATGGCGAATGGGCTGGGGTCGGACCTGGCGAACAACCGTGCGCTGGTCGCCCATCTGCCCGCCATCATCGAATATTACACCGGAGAGAAGCCTCTGTTGCAATCTCCCTACGTCTATGAGCTGCGCGATCTCGATGTGCGTGAGGAGGTGGCTGATAACCGCGACGCCTATTTGATCCGGCACGCTTGGAAACGGGGACCGTCGCACGAGTGGATGGTCAAGCAACTGCCCGGTCACGACTGGAACCGGCTCTGGCAGCAAATCGAGTCGGCCCCGAACGAGTACGTGGCTCACAAGCTGCCCATGCAGACTGCCCACCCCAGCTGGACCTCCAACGGCGCGCGGACCCTGCCGGTGACGTTACGCGCCTTTGCGCTGGGGCAGGACCGGATTTCCTCCTGCGCGCTGGCCTGGACCGGCACGGCCTCGTCACTCTCGACGTCGGTGGTGCAGACGGCGGACCGGGTAAAGGATGTCTGGATTTTGCGCACCGCCGCGACACCGCCAATCACCGTCCACGCGCAGGCCGAAGAGGTGGCGAAACGGTTGCGTCTGACCAGCCGGGTGGCGGAATCACTTTTCTGGATGGGCCGTTACGCGGAGCGGGCGGAAGTGACGGCGCGGGCGCTGCGGATTGTGCAGACACAGCCGTGGCCGATGACGGCGAGCACCGTGGCGCGGCAGCGGCAACCGTTGTGGGCGGCGATGGCGGCTATCACGGGCCACTCCGCCGACCTTTTCCTGAACCCGGGACCGCAGCAGATCCATGCCGGGGACGTGCCTTATTATTTCCTGCTCGACCGGAAGCATCCGGGGTCGGTCATCTCGTGCCTGCTGTCGTGTCGGCAGAACGCAGAGAATATCCGGGAACACTTTCCACCTGAGGTCTGGTCGGTGCTCAATCACCTTTATCTCGAGGTGGCGCTGCACGCCGACCAGAATTCGACGGAAAGGGTCCGGATGGTGCTGGAAGACCGCTCGCTGCACCAGGGGGTGATTACTCAGCTCGACGAACTAACGGGTGCGCTGGAAAAGCACATGCTCCACAACGACGCGTGGCACTTCTGGCAAATGGGCGTCTATGCCGAGCGGAGCCTGATGACGCTGCTGAGCCTCAAGCAGGTGCTGACGCCAGAAATCGGCGGAGTGGCACGAATCGGGCCGGTCAGCAGCACAAACCTTGACCTGCTATTGCAAATGCTGGCCGGGCAGTATGCCTACCGGAGCCTGTATCACGCGCGCCCAGCCGCAGCGCGGGTGGCGCGGCTGCTCCTGCAGGACCAGGAATTTCCGCGCTCGGCGTTCTTCTGTCTCCTCGGGATGAGGCGGGCACTGACAGCGACGCTGGGTGACCGACCGGCCAAGGGGGCTGATGCGCCGCTGAAGCATTGCGGGCTGCTCATCACCGAGCTGAACTTCATCGACATGGCGGCCTATTTCCCGCGCACAGGCGAGGCCGGCGCGACGCTGACCGGCGATGACGACCTGGCCGACGTGCCCACTCCCGAATTCCCACAGAAGCTGACCGACCTGATTGAACTGCTCCTCGACTTCAACGTCCTGATCTCGGACCATTATCTGGACCACCAGGTGGTCTTTCGCGAATCAGAACTCTTTGACCTGGCGGTCTCCCGATGATCTTCAACATTGTTCATACCACCGCCTACGAGTACTCGGCCCCGGCTATCGAATCCTTTACCGAACTGCGGGTGCGTCCACGACAGAGCAACCGGCAGAACGTCTACTCCCACGTGACGGAGGTGGAGCCGCGCGCCGCCTTGGAGGAGTTCACCGACTATTACGGGAACACGGTGGAATGTCTCTCAGTCCCGTTCCGGCACCGCTGCCTGACGGTAACGTCGCGCAGTACAGTCGAGACGCTGCCGCACAAGGACGCGCTGAGCGGACTGGACTTGACGGTAAGCGAAGCGGTGCGCCTGAACTGGCCGCACCGGCGCGAGTTGTTCGACTTCCTCATGCCCTCGATGCACGCGCCGATCACACCAGAGTTGGAAACGCTGTCGAAGCAGCAGTTGCCGAGCAGCGGTTCATTTTCAGAATCGATGCTGGGCCTCTGCACTTTCATCTTTAAGAATTTTACCTACATGCCAGGCGTGACCGACGTGCGAACACCGTTGACCGAGCTGCTGCAAAGGCGGGCGGGTGTATGTCAGGATTTCGCGCACCTGATGATCGCCTTGATCCGGTGCGCCGGTTTGCCGGCGCGCTACGTGAGTGGGTACATCGAGACCGAATCTAGCGGCACCCCGAATCTGGTCGGGGCGACGGCAAGCCACGCCTGGGTCGAGGTCTATCTGCCGAACGGCCTCTGGGTTGGGATCGATCCGACGAACAACATTCTCGAGGGTGAACGCCACGTGCAAATCGGAATTGGGCGCGATTACCACGATGTGTCTCCCCTGCGCGGCGTATTCAAGGGCGCGGAGCGGCAGTATCTCTCTGTCGGGGTGACCGTGTCGCGCACCACCGGCGAGATGGTGAGCGGGGTGAACAAAGGTTAGCGCGGCAAAGCCCGACCGCCCGGCTCAGCGCAGCTCCAGCTCTTCCTCAAACCGGGTCAGGTTGCGGACACCGGCGGAACCGACGATGACCACGTCCTCAATGCGCACGCCGCCAACGCCGGGGTAATACAGGCCGGGTTCAACGGTGATGCTCAAGCCCGCAAGGAGTTTGCCAGCGGCGAAGCGCGGCGTTTCGTGCAGGTCGAGGCCCAGTCCGTGGCCGACACCGTGGAACATACCGACCCAGCGGCCATGACGCTGCTCGGTGGGATAACCGGCGGCCTTGAAGCGCCCGATCAATTCGCTTTGCAGGGCCGTGCCGTCGGCTCCGACCCGCATCTGTTTCATCACCCAGCGTTTGCCTTCCTGCACCGTCGCATACTGCCTGCGCAGCGCGTCCGAGGCTCGCCCACGCACGACGGTGCGGGTGAGGTCGCCGAAAAAGTGGGTGCGGGCGTGGCGGGGAAAGATGTCAAGAACGATGGCCTCGTTGGCGCGAAGCGGGCCGTGGCCGCGCTCATGCGGGTCGCAACCCTGTTCACCGCCCGCGACAATGGTGTTGGCGGGCGAACCGCCAGCGCGGAGAACGGCGGAATCCATCTCGGCGCGCAACCGCTCGGAGGTAAGAGGCGTTCCGCCCCACTTGAGAAGACCCCGCCGGTCCGGCCGGCTCGCCTTGAGGACGTCGATACCGCGGCGCAGGCCGGTTTCCGCCACGCGCAATGCGGTGGCGAGCGCCGCAATCTCTTCCTTGGTCTTGCGAGCGCGCTGTGGAAAAAAAGGCCCTTCGGAAACGGTTATCTTCAGTCTGGTCCGGCGAAGTTTTTCGAGCAATCCGGCGGGGAATTGTCCCGGCACGAGAAAAGAGCCGATGCGGTATTTCCGGGCAATACCCGCGATGATCGCGGCGGCGGAGAGGTCGCGGGCCGCGGTGGGGATGAATTCACCGAGGGCGTGTACCTGTGAGACGCGCGCGACCGGACGGGCACGGTCGATTTCCAAGGGCGAGAGGGCGATATGGGTCTTGCCGCGCACTTCCCACCAGAGAAAGGGATCGTCGGCAAAGAAATGGGTCGCGTAGAGCATGTCGGCGTCGGGACCGCTCGCGGCGTACATGAGGCGTGGCTGAGGCATGAAGACATTATCTTCAAAAATAACATCGTGTCCTCAAGATTTTCCTGAGAAAATCCTTTTGCAGTATGTCGATCGTCACACGCACGGGGGACAAGGGCCAGACGAGCCTGATGTATGGGAGGCGAGTCGACAAATTCGATCTGCGCGTGGAGGCGTACGGCACGGTCGACGAACTGAATGCCGCGTTGGGCATGGCCCGCGCCCACTCCGAGTTGGTGTTTATCCAGACGGCGCTGCTGGTCATCCAGAAGGAACTGGTCGCGCTGATGGGCGAACTCGCGGTCGCGCACGAGGACAGGAATCGTTACGCGAACGACAAGTATCCGAAGATGACTCTGGAGATGCTGCATCATCTCGACGGGTTGGTGGCGCGGATCGAGAGTGAGAAGATCACCTTCGAAGGATGGTCCACGCCCGGTGCGAGCGTCGCGTCCGCCGCGCTCGACGTGGCACGGACGGTTTGCCGCCGGGCGGAGCGGCTGGTGTCCCGGCTCGCGGCACTCAACAAGGTCGACATGCTGGAGATCAAGTACCTCAACCGGCTTTCCGATTTGCTCTGGCTGATGGCGCGTTACACCGAGACGCAGCTTAGCCGGAAATCGGACGAGCCCACGGCCTGAAAGGCTGTCGGGAAGGTTAGCGCGGGCTGGGTTGATCTGCCTCGGTATCATTTGTTGCGACGAGTTAAATATTTGGGTGAAATTTGGCGCTCTGCGCGAAGAAAAAAGTCGATTTAGCTGCGGCTTGTGGCACTTCGCTGCGTCTAGCTGCGTCCAACTGGTCCTTTTGGGCCTCCGGCGATGGTGGGTTATTCTGGTTCCCACGTTGAAATCGAAGGCAAAGCCAGTTGCGGGAAGCAACCCGATGGCGAGCCTGGCAGGCATGGCAGGCTTGACGGACCTGTCTGGAGATGGGGCATCCATGGCCGCACGTTACCGCTGCGCGACTCCCGCTGTCTTGGCGATCTGCGCGGCTATGCTGTTTCTTCTCTCGTACCCAAGTTGCACTTGGGTACGCAATTGTCCCCCGTAACTTCGTTGCTTCAGACGGGGGGGAAGCAAAGCTTCGCCGACAAGGGCGTTCCCAAGTACAACTTAGGAACGAGAGGAAAACATGCAATAATCCTACCAAATAGTTTTTTCTTACTTTTTAATTGACTCCTATATTACGAAATGGTAGGTTGAGGGCATGAAATTGGTTCGCCGGTCCGATACCGTGACTTTTACCACCAAGGGCCAGGTCGTCATTCCCCTGCCCTTGCGCCGCAGATTTGAGATTGAAGAGGGGACGCGCGCCACCTTGTCCGTAACGAAAAATGGCATCCTTTTGAAACCGATCACGCCCGCCACCATCCGGCTGGCCCGCGGTATTGTCGCGAAAAAGCCGGGCGACAAGGCTTTTGCCGAGGAATGGGCTGAGCATAAACGTCGTGAGCTGGCGTTGGAGGACAAGTGACCCCGGCGGGTCCGGTATTGGACAGTTATGCCTTGCTGGCTTATCTGCGGGATGAGCCGGGCGCGGACGCAGTGCAAAAAATCCTCGAAAAAGCCGGGCGAAAGGGCGCCAGCGTGTTGATGTGCGACGTCAACTATGCCGAGGTGCAATACATCACCCGGCGCAAGAACGGCGAGTCGGTCTGGGAACAGGTTTCCGCCGCGCTGGTGAGTTTGCCGATCGAGTTTGTTTCCACCAGCCGCGCGTTGGCCGATGGGGCGGCGCATTTCAAAGTCAGGCACCGGCTGAGCCTGGCCGATGCGTTTGCCGCCGCGCTGGCCCGGGAAAGGAAAACCGATCTCGTCACCGGCGACCCGGAATTTCGACCTCTGGCGAAGGAAATTAAGATCAACTGGATACTGGCTTAAAGATTGGGTGTCTTTGGATGCTCACAGATCCGCTGGCTTGGTGATCTGCGCGAGAGCGGGTATTTAAAAAAGCGGCAGGAAAAAGATGCCTGGCACCTTTTTCACGCACGAACCTGGCCTTCAGCAATTTACTCGAAGAATCCCAGCTCCTGGCCTAGGCTTTCCATGACATGGAAGTGGATCCACCTAACAACCCGTCTGGAGACGCGAAATCACCGAGTGAACTTGCAGCGGAATACTTTGGAACTCTCCATTCGCAGTGCGAAGCAGCATTTAAGCAGTCCCTCAGTGAACCTAACTTGACAAAGATTGCAGCAAGCCATCGGTTTGCTTCGGAACTCGCTTTGTGGCAAGCACTCATTGGTAACAGACGCGAAGGGGAACTATTTCAGGTAGCGGAACACGAATTCGAGTATTCAATTCTGGCCTTGATCCAGGGACATTATCGACACGCCTTCAAGAGCCTCAGGTTGGTCTTAGAACTTACGCTTCAGGCGATTTACCTCTCCGGAAATGAGATAAAGTTACGAGAATGGCTTAGTAATCGCATCGACACAAGCTGGGGAGCTATCATCGATAAACAAGAGGGCATATTTTCGGAGCGCTTTTGCAAAGCCTTTTTTCCCTCTCTCAAAGACCACATCCTTCATTACGGAGGCATGGCGGTCTTGCTTTATCGCGAATGTTCGGAGTGCGTTCATGGCAAGACTCCCGAGCTCATCCCTCTTCCACAAACGATCACCTTTGACCTAGGGACATTTGACCTATGGCAAAGAAAAGCCGAGATTCTACGACTCGTGGCACACTTCGCCTTAACCCTTCGCTATTTTAACGATCTACCTCTGGCAGACCAGAGGAAACTTGGGCCATGCCTCCCCAACCTCCCACAAATAACAGAAATTCAGGCCGCGCTTAACCCTCCGACCAGCCCATGACGAACCTAATAATTCGAACTGAAGATATTAAGCCTGAACACATTTCAGAGCTTTATGTAGAGACGTCTCAGGATCGAAAGACGGTCGAACTCCTCAAGTCTCCGACGCCGATAATCATCGAAGGAAGCCGCGGAACTGGAAAGTCATTCCTATTGCGCGTTGCCGAAATGCAGCTTTCAGATTCATTCGCGTCCGAACACGTACTGCCGGTCTACGTAACTTTTGCGCGAAGTTCTCTACTTCAAACCAACGATCCTAACCAATTTACCCATTGGATGATGGCAAAGCTATGTAGCCGCGTCATGCGGTGCATGTATCAACGCGGACTACTTGTGCCAGCAAATGGAGCCTTAAAAATTCTTACGGGGGGCAATATCGGGCCTGACTTTGGGGAAACCCCGCTTGAATCTCTTGCGGAAAAATATGAGCAATCGTATCGCAATCCAAGCGCTACAATCGACCCCTCGTCTATTCCCACGGTTGATGATTTCAGGGATGCGATAGAAGACATTTGCAGGGAGAGAGGCATATCACGAATTGCCGTTTTCTTTGATGAGGCGGCCCATATTTTTCGTCCCGAGCAGCAAAGACAGTTCTTCACAATATTTCGCGACTTACGATCCCCCTACCTCACGTGTAACGCCGCCGTTTACCCTGGCGTTACGTTTTACGGCCAGACATTTCAAGCTACTCACGATGCTACAATTGTTGCGTTGAATAGAGACCCTGTGGACCCCCAGTATTTAGACAACATGCGGGAAATTATATTGAAACAGGCCGACTCGGAACTTGCATCCAATGTCGAAAAAAATCCGCTAAGCTTCGAAGCTTTGGCGTATGCCGTAAGCGGAAACCCCCGGCTGCTGCTAAAAACGGTTCAACGTAGTCCTCGATTACTTCTAACGGAGGTGCGTGGTATTTTGAAGGAGTTTTACCGTACCGAGATTTGGTCGGAGCACACTAGTCTTTCAGAGCGCTACTCAGGGCACCGGGCGTTTATCGATTGGGGCCGGGAATTCATCGAGAAAGTAATAATTCCTGATGCGTTAAGAAAAAATGAGCTTTGGGCACTTGAGGGAAAGAAAGAAACAACGTGTTATTTTTGGATACATAGAGATGCTCCAGCCGCTGTAGCTGAGGCCCTTCGCCTTCTAAGCTACACGGGAATTGTAACGCGCCTTGACTCGGGCATTGTCGCAACTCGCAGAGAAACCGGGACCCGTTTCGCCATAAATCTGGGATGCCTGGCAGCCGCGACCGCCGATCCAATTCAAACACTCACGACAATATGGCCGGGCCTTTCAATTAAAAGATTCTCTGAATACGGCGCGAACTATCCAGTATTTGGGGCCTTGACAACCGTAGTTGGTCAATTTCAAGAACCCGATATGTCCGCCGCTCTTCAGCGAGCCCTCGCCAAATCGATTGACGTGCTCGATCTAACGGAACACCAGAGTAGTGGATTACGCTCCATAAACATTGATACGGTAGGGGCCGCCCTTCAAGCTTCCGAAATGGAATTTCAACGCATCAGCTACATTGGCCCCAAGCGGTCGAGAAGGATGATGAATGTTGTAGTTGCTTCAGTGCTAGAATATCTTTCAGGCTAACGCGTCATTTCTAAGCTTCTAAGCAGGGGGCAGTTATCGTTTTCTCGTGTTTCCGTTCTTTTGGCAGGGGGTGCCCGAACTCTGCGACCCCGGCCGGGGTCGGTTTTTCGGGAATGGCTTCCGGTGGTGGCGAGTCCTGGCGGACGGCGGTATCGCGGTCTTACCACCGGCTAATATGCTGCGATCCCTTCGGGATAGCCGATGGGGACATCCATCCCCCATTCGGCTGCCGCAGAGGGAAGATGCGTTTCTATCGTCCCTACGGGACTCCCCGTTAATGGGGGGGCCTTCTTTCCCAGCGCTAAAGCGCTGGGCTACTTTCGCATCGTCCCTGCGGGACTCCCGAAAAAGGCACCGCCGCCCGGCGTGCGGCGGCTACCAGTCATGCCCGGCCCGCTTTTTTCATTTAGTATTAAAACTAAGGATGAGACTCACCGGCCTTCACATGCCGACCGGGGGAACCATCGGCCAAGGTTTCGGTGGCTTCGAGGCTGCCGGAGGGGTTGAGATCGGCGGTGATGGCGAGTTGCCGTCCATCGGCAAGCGTGACGAGCGCCGCGCCGGGTCCCGTCGATTTCACGCTGGTGACGGGATTGGGCGCACCGGCCTTCAACGGGAGGAAGAGCGTGAGGAAATTCTGGACGCCGGTTCCCTGGCGGGTGTGGAGGAGGGTGGTGGCAGGGACATACTCGGGCGCCATGTCCTTGCGCACGTTCCAGCCAAGGATATCGGGCAACTCCTGTGCAGAGGCGGAGGTCACCGTCAGCCCGTCGCCGAGCAGGGGTACGATGGCGAGGTTGGGGCGTCCCGGGTCGGTGGTGACAAGCGTGTCGGTGGACGGGTCGATCCGCGATTGCGTGGTGAGCAGCTGCCAGCGGGCCTGGTATTGGTGCACGGAAGTGTCATTGGGCACGAGGCGGTCGGCGACGACGTAAAGATCAGGTTTCAGGAAAAGGACGTCCCGGTGATGTGTGGCGGGGCGCGATTTGGGCTGCGAAGTCGACGTGTTGCTCCACGGCGGCTCGGCTGGCCGGCCGTAGTCGGAAGCGTAGGTGCCGGAAGCGAAATCGAATACGGGCGTGGACTGCCAATGGGCGTCGATTGGCACGGGGCTGACGCGGTTCGGATCCTGACGCGGGTCCTTGCCGACCATCGGGCGCATCTGGGTGAGGCCGTCGATGATGACCGAATTGGCGGCGTAGGTGGAGGTCGCATAAGTACGCCATTTGCTCACCTCGTAGCTGCCGCCGCTGCTGCCGAAGAGAAGCTCGCGGCCAAAGGGCCAGATCAGGAGATTGAGGCAATCCTGATGCTGGTGGCCTGCGCCCAGGGGCCCGGCGCGGAAGATGAGATAATTGGCCTCCCGATCCCAGCCCGAGCGCATGACGTAATAGCCAGCCCAGGGAAACTGGTGAGATGTTTCGACCGGCGGTTTGCCTTTCTTTCCATCGCTGGTGAGCCAGAGATAATCTTTCCGTCTCGGGAAATATTGGAGAGCACGCCTCAGCGGCCCCTTGATGTCGACATACCAGGAATCGTTGAAGTGAGGCAGGAAGCGGTCCGGCGTCATCATGTACATGTCGTAGTCAAACGACTTCTGGAGCGTGGTGATGTAATCGCGCGGGATCTCTGCCACCCGTCCGGTAAGCTTGGCGATATCGGCGAGGATCAGAAAGTTATCGATTGCGACGGTGTGGTAGCCGGTGGCCAGCTCAAACTGCGCGCCGTCGGGCAGGAGCTGGATGGACTCCTGCTCGCTCATGCGCCTGAAGGCGTAGTCCCGCCACTCGCGCGCCTGCTTGAACTCAGGGAAGAGCGCGCCAACGGTGTAAAGGCCCGACATCTCCATCGTGATCCAGTTACCGCCGGTGTTGTGCGCCTCGAGAAATTGCGCGTGCTCGCGGCAGAGATAGAGGAAGAGCAGCAAGTCGGCATCAGTGAAGGAGGGCGAAAGCAGGAAACTGTGATAGGCCTCGGGCCAGGAACCGGACATGCGGATGCCGGTTTCGAGCGTGCGCCAGGCCGAGCCATCGGCATTCCAGTTCTCGGCGACGACGGGACATTGCGCGGCAAACGAGCGGAACTGCCGCACCCAGGCCTGCGCATAACGCTCGTCGCCGGTGGCGCGGTAGGCGCTGCCGAGACTGGTCCACCATGCCATGCGCACGAGCTGCAACTGCCAGGCGGTGTTCGGCGCCTCGCCCGGCGTGTGGAAGGTGGCATTGTAAAACCAGTCTATTTTGCCGTCGGGGAAACTGTGCCAGAGCGGTAGCAGGTCGGGCTGGACGCGGCCGAGGACGGCGTCATCCGCCTTCTGCTTGTTGTAGGGGACGTTGTGATCAACGGCATGGGGATCAAACTTCCAAGGGACGGAAGTGCGCGTACGGAAATAGCGGGCGAGCTCCGCCAGAGCAACGGCGAGATCGTGGCGGCTGACAGCGGCCTGTACGGCTTCGAGGCCGGGTTGGGTCAGATCAAGCGCGTCGAAGAGTTCCTGCCGCATTTTGGGCGTCATCAGCGACGAGGCGGCCGCGGGGGTGGGCGTATCTTCCGCCCGGCCCATCTGGAAAAAAAGGAGCAAACCGATCAGGCAGAAAGCAAGGGGGCCAAATCGAAACCGACTAATAGTCATTGTATCAAGGGGTCAGATCTTTTCTGCGCATCGCCCTTGGCTCGCCACGCTCTCCATGGACATGGCCCGAGGCCTATCCCTGCCTATCCGTCCAGCCACTTAAAGTCAATACTACGGCCTGATCCTTTTACGCCCCCCCGCTGTCTTGGCGATCTGCGCGATGGCGGGGATTCCCTCGTACCCAAGTTGCACTTGGGTACGCAATTGTCCCCGCAACTTCGTTGCTTCAGACGGGGGGGGAGCAAAGCTTCGCCGACAAGGGCGTTCCCAAGTACAACTTAGGAACGAGGGGGAAGATGCCCGGCCCTTTTTCTCGCTTAGTGCGACTACTAAGGATGAGACTCACCGGCCTTCACATGCCGGCCGGGGGTGCCATCGGCCAAAGTTTCGGC
Organism: Methylacidiphilales bacterium; assembly: GCA_021272315.1. Lineage (GTDB taxonomy): Bacteria > Verrucomicrobiota > Verrucomicrobiia > Methylacidiphilales > UBA1321 > JABDGH01. The sequence continues at coordinate 11,317 of JAJSLI010000139.1, forward strand.
GGCTTCGAGGCCGCCGGATGGGTTGAGATCGGCGGTGACGGCCAGTTGCCGTCCATCGGCGAGCGTGACGAGCGCCGCGCCGGGTCCCGTCGATTTCACGCTGGTGACAGGATTGGGTTCGCCGGCCTTCAACGGGAGAAAGAGGGTGAGGAAATTCTGGACGCCGGTTCCCTGGCGGGTGTGGAGGAGGGTGGTGGCGGGGACATACTCGGGTACAAGGTCCTTGCAAACATTCCAGCCGAGCAGTTCAGGTTCGGTCTGCGCGGTGGCGGAACGGACTTCAAGTCCGTCGGGCAGCAGCGGAACGATGGCGAGGTTGGGGCGTCCCGGGTCGGTGGTGACAAGCGTGTTGGTGGACTTGTCGATGCGCGATTGCGTGGTGAGCAGGTGCCAGCGGGCTTGATAGGCATGACTGGCCGCGTCGTTCGGGGCCAGCGTGTCGGCGACGACAAAAATGTCGGGCTTAAGGAAGAGGACGCGGCGGGTCTGGGTGGCGATGCGGTCGGTTTCGTTGCCGTAGCCCTGGTCATAGACGCCGGCGGCAAAGTCGTGATCGGGCGTGCTTTCCCAACGGGCGTCGATGGGCGCCTTGGAAACATTGGCCATGCGGTCCCGGGTCTGTTGGCGCTGGGCCTTGCCATCGACGATGACGCAATTGTGGCCATAGGTATCGGTGGCGTAGGAGCGCCATTTGCTTTGTTCGTAGGAGCCTCCCCCGGAACTGAAGAGGAGTTCGCGGCCATAGGGCCAGATGAGGAAATCGAGTTTGTCCTGCTGGCAATGGCCATAGCCGATGGGCCCGGCGCGCAGGACGCCGTAATTGGCGTCGCGTTCCCAGCCGGAGCGCATGGCGTAGAAGCCGGCCCAGGGGAAGGCATGGGACGTTTCCGCGGGAGCATGGCCGTCCTTGCCGTCCGAGCCGACCCATTGGTATTCCGCGCGACCGGGGAAGAAGTCGAGGGCCTTATGGAGGACGCCTTTGATGCCGACCGGCCAGGAGTCGTTGAATTTGGGCAGGGAACGGTCGGGCGTCATGAGATAGAGGTCATAGTCGAAGGCCCGTTCCATTCCGGCGACATAGCCCGCGGGCAATTCATCAAGTCGCCCGACCTGTTTGGCCAGGCGGGGAATGGTCATGACGTTGTCGAGGGCGACGTTGTGATATCCGGGGCTGAGCTCGAACTGGGCGCCGTCGGGGAGGAATTGCCGGGTTTGCTCGTCATCAAGCTGCCCGGCGGCCTGGGCGCGCCAGGTCTTGGCTTCCTTGAACTCGGGATAGAGGGCGCCGATGGTGTAGAGCCCGGCCATTTCCATGGTGAGCCAGTTTCCGGTCGTGCGGTACTTCGCCAGGTAATGGGCGTGACCGAGACAGGCGTGGAGGTAGAGCGCGAGGTCTTCATCGGTGAATTCGGGCGAGAGGAGAAAACTATAGAAGGCATTCGGCCAGGAGCCGGACATGCGAATGCCGCATTCAATCGTGCGCCAGGCGGACGGAGCGCTATTTTCGACATGGTCGGGCACGGGATTTTGGGCAACAAAGGAGCGGAATTGTTGGACCCAGGCCCGGGCGTACTTCTCATCGCCGGTGGCGCGGTAGGCGGCGCCAAGGTGATTCCAAAAGTCCATGCGGCAGAGCTGCCACTGCCATTCGAAATTGTGGGGAGCGCCGGGGGCAACCAGCGTTTCGTTATAAAGCCAGTCGATTTTGTTGCCGGGGAAGGTATGCGGGAGCGGGACCAGCCCGCCGACGACCTTGCCATTGACGGCGTCCTCCGCAATCGGGTCCTTGAAGGCGACATCGCGTTGCGGGTGGCGGGGATCGAAGGTCCAGGGCACGCTGGTGCGGTTGCGATAGTATTGCGCCAAGGCATGTTCCGCCGCGGCGTAATCGCCCTTGGCCACGGCATCGCGCACGGGTTGGAGGGCATCACCGGAAAGATCGAGCGCGTCGAAGAGTTCCTGCTGCATTTGGGGCGTCATCAGCGAGGAGGAGGCAGCGGAGGTTGGCGCATCTTCCGCCCGGCCCATCCCGACAAAAAGGAGCAGACCGATCAGGCAGAAAGCAAGGGGGCCAAATCGAAACCGCCACATAGTCATTCGAGCGCGGCGGCGGCGGCATCGCGCATTTCGCGGATGGCGCGCTCGGCGTCGGGCTGGCCGAAGATGGCGGTGCCGGCGACGATGACTTCCGCGCCGGCCTCGACGCAGGGGCCGATGGTGTAGCGATCCAGCCCGCCGTCGACCTCGATGTCGTACTTGTAGCCGCCTTCCTTGCGCAGTTGCACGGCCTCGCGGACCTTGGGGAGCATGTCGGTCATGAACCGCTGGCCGCCGAAGCCGGGCTCGACGGTCATGATGAGGAGGCGGTCGAGCTGGGGGAGGTAGTCCTTGATGGCGGAGAGCGGGGTCTTGGGCTTGACGGAGAGGCCGACAGTGCAGTCAAAACTGGTGATCTCGCTGATGAGGGTGTAGACGTGGCCGTCCTCGATCTCGATGTGGAAGGTGATGTTGGTGGCGCCGGCCTCGACGAAGGCGGTGACGAACCGCCGGGGGCGCGAGATCATGAGATGGACGTCGAGCGGGAGCTTGGTGAGCGACTTGATCGTCTTGACGATGGCGGGGCCGAAGGTGATGTTGGGCACAAAATGGCCGTCCATGATGTCGACGTGGAGGAGGTCGGCGCCGGCCTGCTCGGCGCGGGCGATGTCGGCGCGGAGGTAGCCGAAGTCGGCGGCGATGACGGAGGGGGCAATGCGGATGGGTTTCATGTGAGCAGAGGGGGGAGTTTTTGCGCGGCGACCTTGTCCATGAGCCAGATTTTTTGGCCGTCGACGGGCTGGACGAACTGGACGGGGTAGCGCGGCCTGTGCCGGTACTCGACACAGACTTCGCGGAGCATGTTGGTTTTGTCCGGGCCGGCCACGAGGAGATACACGACGCGGGCGGCGTTGAGGACCGGAAAGGTGAAGGTGATGCGGTGGCGCTTGAATTGCTCGACCGGGTTGGCGATGACCCAGCGTTCCGTTTCCTCGAGGCCCTTGCTGCCGGGGAATAGCGAGGCGGTGTGGCCGTCCGGACCCATGCCGAGGAGGATGACGTCGAAGCGGGGGAAGCCGTTGAACCGGCGATCCTCGGTGAAGAAGGTGTGGAGTTCGATGTCGTAATCGGCGGCGGCCTGGTCCGCGTCGGGCAGTTCGCCGCGGACGCGGTGGACGTTGGCCTCGGGCACGAGTCCGGTCGAGAGCAGGGTGTTTTTTACCATGAGGTAATTGCTGTCGGGATGATTGGGCGGGACGTGGCGTTCGTCGCCGAAAAAGAGTTGGGTTTTGTCCCAGGGGAAATTGCGGTAGGCGGGGTCGTTGGCGAGCAGGCTGTAGAGCAGGCGCGGTGTGGACCCGCCGGCCAGCGCCAGGGTGAAGAGGCCGTGCGCGACCACGCTGCGCTGCGCGAGGGCGGTGAGATCGAAGGCGGCGGCGGCGGCCAATTCCTCGGCGGTGGGATAAACGTGTCGGGACTCTTCAGACATACTGCTTAACTTTAACGGTTGGAACTGCCGACAGCAAGCCGTTGGAGATAAAAGAGACAGCCAAGTGCCCCGGCAAGGATTACTGAGAAATTCCCAGGTCGTTCAATCTTTTTTGTGCATCAGCGTTGCCTTGGCTTGCGGCCTTCTTGTACCAACCTACGGCCGTTTCCATGTCCTTTTCAACACCGTCTCCCTGTTCATAATCAACGCCCAAATTATATTGGGCTTTGGCATGGCCCTGCTCGGCCGCTTTGAGGTACCATTTGGCCGCCTCCGTCGCGTCTTTCTGAACGCCGTCTCCCTGATCATAATCGACGCCTAAATTATATTGAGCTTCGGCATAACCCTGCTCGGCCGCTTTGAGGTACCATTTGATCGCCTCCGCCGGGTCTTGATGAACGCCAGTCCCATCATCATAACCGACGCCCACATTATATTGAGCTTCGGCATCGCCCTGCTCAGCCGCTTTGAGGTACCATTTGGCCGCCTCCACCGGGTCTTTCTGAACACCAACTCCCTGATCGTAATCGATGCCTATATTATATTGCGCATCGGCAAGACCCTGCTCAGCCGCTTTGAGGTACCATTTGGCTGCCTCGACCGCGTCTTTCTGAACGCCATTTCCCATATCATAATCAATGGCTAAATTCAATTGAGCTCCGGCGTAGCCCTGCTCAGCCGCTTTAAGGTACCATTTGACTGACTCTGTCATGTCTTTCTGAACACCAATTCCTTGATCATAATCAAGGCCTAAATTAAATTCAGCTTGGGCATAGCCCTGCTCAGCCGCTTTGAGGTACCATTTGGCTGCCTCCGCCGGGTCTTTCTGAACACCAACTCCTTGGTCATAATCAACGCCTAAGTCATATTGAGCTTCGGCATAGCCCTGCTCGGCAGCCTTGAGATACCACTTGGCAGCCTGGACCGGGTCTTTAACCACGCCATCGCCGTTATCATAGGCTACAGCCAGTTTGAACTGGGCAACTGGATCGGTGGGGTTTGAATCTGGTTGGAGATTGGCGTTGGCCGGGGCGGGTGTTGGCGCAACGGGCGTCGGCACGGGTTGGGTCGCATCCTGAGCTTGAAGACCAAGCAACCCTCCAATCAGCAAAAAAAGCACGACCTTGGTTGCATGACGGAAACATACCCCATGCCCTGGCAGGAAGATAAACCCGCGCTTTCCCCTCTCCGGTACCCCGTACCGGGCCATTTGCTTCCGGCGGTAGATTCTTTTGGCGATTTGAGCCATGCAAAACCGTTACACGGTGGTGTCACCCTTTTCCAGTTTCAAAAAAGCCGACTCCCCTTGTCACCTCTGATCAACAGATAAAAAAAGTGCCCCGGCAAGGATTTGAACCTTGGACCAAGTGATTAAGAGTCACCTGCTCTACCGCTGAGCTACCGAGGCGAAAGGCTCATTTTGCAGCACTTCCGCTGAAGTGCGAGGAGCAAAAAATGAGTCACGACCGAGGGGAAAACCTACCAGTTCCGGAAGCAGGGTAAAGCACTTTCAGGTGCTGCGCACGGCGGGCTTGGACCTACTCGTTATGTCTCGATACCAGCGGCTGGGTCTTCCGCATAAACGTCGAAAGATTTTGCGACTGCTTGGCCAAATGGATGACATGGGGTTTCAGGGGTGTCTCGGTGACACGCTCCGGTTCCGTCCATGGGTACGAGGTGAAGTTCTTGGCGCTGGCCGAGAGCAGCTCTTCGGCGGTTGCGCTTTTCACAACGCCCGTGCGCTGCGTGAGGCGGCATTTAACGAGAAGGTGCCCTTGAATCGGGTCGCATCCCAGGACCCACCAATCAAAACTAACGCTTTGTGACATATGCAATAACGATAGCACATGCCTGGCCCGAACGACATGACCCAAAATCGGAAAAGTGGATAGAAGCCGACTTAAATTGAAGCATCGGCACGTTAATTGCTGAGCAGCAATTGCTTATAAAGCCATCTCAAAATTCCTTCCACACCAACCCAATAAATGGGGGATATTGACTTCTATGCGCGAAAAGTTTTCAAGCAAGGTTCAGTCCGTGAACGTGTACCGGAGCATGTTCGAAAATGCGCTTGAGGGAATCTTCCAAACGACGCCATCGGGTCAATATCTCAGTGTCAATCCCGCCCTGGCCAAAATGTACGGTTACGACTCCCCTGATGAATTAATCGAGAAACTCACCCGGATCGAGAATCAGCTTTATGTCGACCCGTACCGGAGGGAAGCCTTCATCCTGGCGATGGAGACGAACGGCTTTGTTCAAAGATTTGAATCGGAAATTTACCGCAAGGACGGGTCGACCATCTGGATTTCGGAAAACGCGCGGGCCGTGCGCGATGCCAGCGGCAAAATCGATTATTACGAAGGCATGGTCGAGGACATCAGCGAGCGCAAGGAGGCCCTCGAACAAATTGCCGAGCAGGCCGCGATCATCGACATTGCGCCGGCCGGCATCATGGTCTGCGACTTCGAATCCAACATCCTGTTCTGGAACAAGGGCGCCGAATCCATTTACGGATGGACCCGCGAGGAAGCGCTGGGACGAACGATTCCCGACCTTCTCTTTCCCGAAGAGGGACCGGGCAAATTCATCGAGATCCTCCAAGCCGTCCTCAATGACGGCGTCTGGGAAGGAGAAGTCCACCAAAGGACCAGGGACAAGAAAAAGCTGGTCCTTGAATCGCGCCGGGTCCTCATGCGCAGCGTCGAAGGCCATCCCAAATCGGTGCTCATGATCAACACCGACATCACGGAAAAGAGAAGGATCGAGGCCCAATCCATGAGGGCGCAGCGCCTGGAAAGCATCGGCACCCTGGCCGGAGGCATCGCCCACGATCTTAACAACGTGCTGGCCCCGATCCTGATGTCGATCAGCCTCCTCAGGCTTACCGCCAAGGACAAGGAAACAAAGGGTGTCATCGACGCCATCGAAAGCAGCGCCCGACGAGGCGCGGCCATTGTCAAGCAGGTGCTCTCTTTCGCGCGCGGCGTGGAAGGAGAACGCACCGAGATTCAACCGAAAAATCTGTTCAAGGAAATTGACCAAATCGTCAGGGACACCTTCCCGAAGAATATCGAGCTCCACGTCGCCATCCCGCACTACCTGTGGACCATCGTGGGCGACCCGACCCAATTGCACCAGGTGCTTCTCAACCTTTGCATCAACGCGCGCGATGCGATGCTCAACGGAGGCCACCTGACCATCACCGCCGAAAACCGCCACCTCGATGAACAAGACGCGGCCACCAACCAGCAGGCCCAAGTCGGACCTTATGTCATCCTCAGCGTCACCGACACCGGTACGGGCATCCCGGCGGACGTGCTGGATAAAATCTTCGACCCCTTTTTCACCACCAAGGCATCGGGCAAAGGCACCGGACTCGGCCTCTCCATGTCGATGGGCATCGTCAAAAGCCACGGAGGATTCATCACGGTTTACAGTGAGCCCGGCCAAGGCTCAACGTTCCGGGTCCACCTGCCCGTCGAAACCGCCTTTGAGATATCGAAGCGGAAGACTCAACCCATCGGGCTTCCCCGCGGCAACGGGGAAACAATCCTCGTCGTCGATGACGAAAGCTCGATTCTTGCCATCACCAGCCAGGCACTGCTCGCTTTTGGCTACAAAGTGCGGACGGCGACCAACGGGGCCCAAGCTGTCGCCCTCTATGCGAAACATCAAAAAACAATCGCCGCCGTCATCACCGACATGGCCATGCCGATCATGGATGGGCCAACGTTCATCAAAACCATAAAAAAGATCAGACCCGATGTGAAAATCATCGCCACGAGCGGCCTTCATGACGACGGCAGCATGACCCGGGCGACCGCCGCTGGTGTCAGATATTTCCTCAACAAACCCTGCACAACCGGGACTCTCCTCAAAACTTTGCAGGAAGTACTCAACGCTCCTGTCCAGACGAAAACAAACGTCTAGGAGAGCCGGTGTCCTTCAGCAGAGCCGGAGGGTTGTCCTTCTTGTGATCCGATGCGGCGGGCAAGCTTCGTTCCCGTCCTGCCCCGGGGAACGTCCCGGGTTGGGCATGGGATAAGCTGTGAAGCGTGGGGATTTTATGGGCACTCTCAAAAATAAAATCGAGCTTGCGCCGAGAAGGACGCCGAAGGAAGCCGGTCCCCACGCCGTAACCATCACGCTTCACCGCGCCCTCCAGCACGAAATTCAGAAGCGGCAAGAGAGCGATCAGGCGCTGCGCCTGGCCGAGCATAAATACCAGAGCATCTTTGAACACGCGTTGGAAGGCATCTTCCAAACCTCGAAGGAAGGCCGGTATATCGCGGCCAATCCGGCTTTGATCAAGATGTACGGTTACGGATCGTTCGAAGAATTGGCCAACAACATCAATAACATCGCGACCCAGCTTTATATCGATCCCGATCGCCGCACCGAATTCATCCGGCTCATGCAGGAGCAAGGCCAGGTGCTGCACTTCGAGTCGGAGGTGCGCCGCCGCGATGGCAAGACCCTGTGGATATCGGAAAATGTCCGGTCGATTCACGACGAGGCCGGGAACTTTCTTTACTACGAGGGCACGGTGGATGACATCACCGAACTGAAGCTCTCGCGTGAAAAGCTGCAACGGATGCTGGAGGCCCTGGAACAAACACGGCATCGTCTTGAAAACGAACTGGCTGAGGCGGCAAGTTACGTTCGCAGTCTGCTGCCCGACCCCCTGACGGGATCGATCCAGGCCGACTGGTGCTATCTCCCTTGCTCGCATCTCGGCGGGGACGGCTTCGGTTATCACTGGCTTGATCCCGAGTCTCTTGCCGTCTATCTGCTCGATGTTTCGGGCCATGGTGTCGGTTCGGCGCTGCTGGCAAGCTCCGTCTTGAATGTTCTCCGCACCCAATTGCTGGCCGCCACCGATTTTCACGATCCGAGCGCCGTGCTGGAGGGCCTGAACCGGGCGTTTCCCATGACCTACAAGAATGAAAAATATTTCACGATCTGGTACGGCGTCTATCATTTGCCCTCGGGAACGCTGACCTATGCGAGCGCCGGCCATCACGCGGCAGTCCTCGTTTCCGGCCAGGGCGATGGATTGCCCCTGCAAGGCAACGGCCCGGCCATCGGCGTGATGCCGGGAATGAAATATCCCTCGGTCCGGATGAACACTCCCTCGCCTGCCGAGCTCTATCTCTTCAGTGACGGCGTTTTCGAGATAGCCCGGCCCAATGGCAGTTGGCAGTCATGGGAGGAGTTCTTCCAGTTTCTTCAAGAAAGCCAGCCTACCATTGGGATGATCGTTGAACGGATGCGCGCGATACGCGGCAGCGGGGAATTTGAAGATGATTTTTCGTTGCTCAAGATGAAGCTGGCCTAGAAGCTTTCCGAAAAGTGGGCGCGGGCTCTAACCTGCGTTTAAGTCAGTCAAGACTCAAGCGCAACGGATTCGTGATCGTTGCACAAGAAAGCGTAGATCGATTATTTAAAAAAAGGGTTGAATTATTGGAACTTTTTATTCTTAAATAGCCTTTATGTCGATGACGCTCAATTGGATGATCGGTCTCGACGATAACTGGTGCCTGTTCGATTCGCTTAATCTCGAGTCGGAGTGTTTCGCCAACAATTTCAGCGGCGTTTACGTCGTCTGGTATGGTTCCGACGAAGCGGGTCATGAGGGGCGCGTTGTCTGCGTCGGCCATGGCGTCATCAAAATCAAACTCGGGGCGCTTCGGGAAGATCCCACCATGAACCGTTATTTTGGATACAGACTCCTCACGACGTGGGCCGAGGTGGATCAAAAGCATCAAAGCACCGTCGAGGCCTTTCTTGCCACCAATCTCAAACCCATAATCGGAGATCACCATCACCATTCGGTGCAAACAATCGTCAACCTGCCGCCGTGGTAGCCGCCACGGTGTCGCCCGAATGATGTGGCCAGCGCCTGGGCCAGCCGGGTTGGACTAGTTATTCGCCGCCACGGAGAGCTTGGCCGGGTCGGCTTCAAGCGGACGTCCGTAGGCGCAGAAACGGCCTTGGTGATGGACAATACCAAACCATGTGCTGTAACCGCCGCACGGCTTGGTCGGATCGAAGACGTAGATGTCCGGGCCGCCGTGACGCCGGTTGTGCAGGCCGCCGCGGCTCGTTTGCGAACCGGCCATGATCCACTGGCCCTTTTCGTTCGTACCGAGGAAAATCATGACGTGGGTGATGGGCGGCTGGCGATCGGGCCGGTAGGTGTTCTCCCAGAAAAGCAGGTCGCCGGGCTTGAGATTCTCGCGCAGGTAATTGCAGTCGGCAAAACCGTCCGCTGCCTGCGGCACATCCCACGCCTTATTTTGCTGGTGGAGGTAGTAATATTGGTCGGAAGCCGTGCGCGGCAGTTGAATGCCCGTGGTGACCTTGTAGAGATAGCGTGAGGTGTTCGAGCAATCCATCACCCAGGCCTGAGACTCGCCCGGCGGGCGCCACTCTTCATTGTAGTCGATGTCCCGGTTGGCGAGGTTCTCGGCTTCGATCTTGAAACGGTCGGCCCAGTCGTTGGCAGAAAGCGAACTCGACGTACTTTCTCCATTATTGGAGGTGGAATCGGTGACAAACGAGTCGCCGCCATGCTTGCTCGATTGGCTCGAAGCAAAGTCGCTCGGCGCGGGCGCAGATTCGGGGGCCGGCGGATTGGTCACCGTTTCGGCGGGCGCCGGTGGAGCGGGGGCCGGTGGAGCGGGGGCCGTGGCGAGTTCCGACGGGCTCACCAGAGCAGCGCGCGGGGCAGGAGTTTCCTCTTCTGCCACCGGCTCGGAAGCCGCCGGGGGAGCGGGCTTGGCCACGGGGACCGGAGAAGTTTCAGGCGTGTCTGTTTCGACGGGTACCGGGACCGGGCAGGACGCAAAGGTGGACGCCGGGACATCGAAATCCTGCACCGGCTGGGCCCGGCGCGCACCCGCCACTTCCGGCTCCTGCGGTTGAAGCGGCTTTTTCTTGTGGTGATGCAACGGCTTGGTTTGCGCCGTGGCGGTGACCGGCTGGGCAACGGGGATCAACGGAGCGAGCGCATCGGCATCGGCGGGCTGCTCAATCGCAGGTTCCGGCGTCGTGTCAGGCACCGCGGCCACTTCCGGCTCAGTCTGCTGGATTGTTTTCACCTTGTGATGATTCGTCGTTTTCGGTTGGTCTTGGGTCGAGGACGTGGCCGGAGGAATTTGCAGCACCTGACCCGGCTTGAGGTTGTTGTTTTTGAGGTTATTCAGCTTCTTCAGCTTCCTGATCGACGTATGGAATTGGTGGGCGATTTTCCAGAGCGAATCGCCCGAAACAACCGTGTAGGTCGTCGGCTGTTCCGCCGGCGCGCCCGATGCCTCCGCCGGGGCGGGAGCGGGAGCCGGTGTTGCCGCCGGAGCGGGATTATTGGTGGCTGGGAGCGGTGGAGCTGTTTGCGCCTTCGCGACGAAAATGGAACTGGCAGACAAAGCCAGGACTACGGCAAAAAAAGTCCGGAAGTAAGTAAGCCCATTCATCATAAGTCAGAAAGTAGCCCTATTTTTACGTTTTTAAAGTAAAAAGTTGCATCCCGGCAAGACTAAAATCTGCACAAAGATTAGCCCAGAGGGGTCTGTTCAGGTCAAGTCCCCGGTTGCTGCGGTGGTGGGTCAGTTTGAATTAGTGTTCCCAAGTCTTATCCGCTGCAAAAATGACCTGACTGCCAAAAATCCCGGGTCTCTGCCAGAAAATGGAATAAACTTTGTCGCCGACTGCTCGGACGCGGACGCTTGTGCCATCGTCAAGTCCATAGGTGCAATCCTTAATGCCATTGCCCGTATCCACGTCCTCTTTCCCAAGAATTTTTACGATCCGAGCATATCCCTCCTTGGGAGAAAATGCCTTTAAAAGAGGAATAACCACGCTCGCCTCACGTGAAGGAAGCTGCGACACGTCGTCGGCTCGGGTCATACCGACAAGAAGAAAAGCGGCAAGAGTAATCAGAGGGATCACGCGTGAGGTCATACCTCAATCTAACAGCACAACCACTTCTTCCAAGCCCCAACATGATCGGCGATGCCCATCTCCATGGTTGCCTGAAAACAAACGCGATCACGAATCACGCTGAAGCGCGCGGTTTCTCGAGGCCAAATTTTTTCCGGTAGCCGACGGACAAAAGCTCAGTACCGTTAAGGCATGAAGCGCCTCGCCGGTCTGGAAACCGAATACGGTTGCCTCGCCCCCGAGGCGTTCGGGCTTCCGGCCGTGCCGACCCGCGTGCGCGATTACCTCTTCAAAAAGAAAAAAATCGGCCTGATCGATTTGCACGACCGCGACTACGACGAGCCCGCGGGCAACGGCGGTTTCCTCTTCAACGGCGGGCGGCTCTACCTCGACATGGGCCACGTCGAGTACTGCACGCCCGAATGCCTCTCGCTCGCCGACGTCGTCGCTTACGACCAGGTCGGCGAAGTCCTGCTCCAGCAGGCGCTCCAGGAACTTCATCTCACGCCGGAAGTCTCCTTCATCAAGAACAACATCGACCACTACACCAGCGCCACCTTCGGCTGCCACGAAAATTACCTGCTCCAGCGCGACGCGCCGCTCACCCGGCGCAACGTCGACACCCTCCTCACCTTCCTCGCCACCCGCATCCTGTTCGCCGGCGCGGGCCGCGTCGGCATGACCCTCGCGCCCCGGCGCTACGGCAAGTCCGACGGCAGCGACTTCGTCCCCTACCAGATTTCGCAGCGCTCCGATTTCATCCAGACCGACATCTATGAGTGGGTCCAGTTCAACCGCGCCCTGATCAACGCCCGCGACGAGCCGCTGGCCGATTACCGGCGCTTCCGCCGCCTTCATCTCCTGCTCGGCGACTCGAACCTGCTGCCGTTCAGCAACGCGCTCAAGGTCGGCTCCACCGCCCTCATCCTCGACCTGCTCGAGGCCGACGCCCTGCCCGAGATCGCCCTCTACGAGCCTGTCTGCGCCATGCGCAAAATCTCCCACCAGCCCAACGGGCCGTGGAAAGTCGAACTGGCCGACCGCACCGAATGCTCCGCCCTCGACATTCTCGATCGGTTCCTCGCCGCCGCCACTTCGGGCAAAATCGAACTCGACGCCGACGGCAAATGGACCGTCGAGGCCTGGGCGCGCACGCTCGACCGGCTTCGCCACAATCCCCAGGACCTCATCGGCAAGATCGACTGGATCACCAAGCGCTATCTTCTCGAATCGTTCGTCGAGTCGGAGAAAATCACCTGGCGCGACACCTGGCTCGAAAGCCTCGACCTCGAGTACCACCAGATCGATCCGACCCGCTCGCTTCTGGCCGGGCTGCCCGGCACCTCGCTTCATCAGCAGGGCCTGCCCGGCCTCGCCCGGCGAGATTTCTTCCTCCAGCCGCCGCCCAACACCCGGGCCAATCTCCGCAGCGAAGCCATGCGCACCATCCTTCACAAAAAACTCTCCTACGTCATCGACTGGGACCTCATCTACATCGGCGAGGGAAAACAAATCCACCTGGACGACCCCTTCCAGCACGACGCCCGCACGCTCAATCACTTCCGCGGCGGAGAATTCGGCAGGAGACATCCATGAATATATTCAAGACCTTCACGTTGAAATGGTGGCAAGGCGCTCTTTACAAATGGGGCATGCTGGCCTTGGGAATCGCGGTTGGAGCTTATTGGCACGATTTCTTTGGGAACTATCTTCCCGTTCTTGTCATCGTGGCCGTGATCTGTTTGGCCTACGTCACCTGTGTGTGGTGGAAGCAGTAAAGGCGCTTCCGTTAAAAGACCGCGCAAAAGGCCCTTGCAAAAGGGCCTCTATTTAAAATTCCGTCATCCTGAGCAAGCGAAGCGCCGTCGAAGGATCAGCTCCCGGTGCATTTGTCAGGTGCGAATCGGTTGCTAATTTCGAAAGTGCATTGGGAGCTGATCCTTGTATCTGTATTTCTGGACGGATTAAGGCTGCTGGGATGAACTTGGGGTCTTAACCCAACCGAGAGAGTTGGAGTCAAGATTGCAACTTGGCCCCAACCGGCGGCGGTCAGATCGTCTGATCCTACACCCCT
>JAJSLI010000169.1 GCA_021272315.1 Methylacidiphilales bacterium
CCGCCGTGGTCAGGGCGTAGCCGCCGCTGACGACGCCGCTGATGGTGAGGGCGTTGCTGCTGGCATTGGTCCAGGTCTGGTTGGTGCCCAAGGCCACCGGCGCGCTGATGGTGACCGCGCCCGCGCCGCTCTGGTCGTTGATGCCGTTAGGCGCGACGTTGATGCCATTGCTGCTTGTCGTCGTCGTCGCTTCCAAGGTCAACGATCCGCTGTTGGTCCCCGCCGCGATGGTGACCGTCCCCGAGGTCGCGTTGAAGGTCAGGCTGTTGACCGTCGTGGGCGCATCCAGCGTCGTGCTCAGGTTGGTCGCCGTCGGGCTGCTCGTCGAGAAGACCACGTCCGTGGCCGTCCCGGGAACCCCTGTGGCGGGTGTGTTCGTGGTGTTGGTCGTGCTAAAGTTTTGATACGTCTGCCAACTTGTATTGCTTGCCCCCGTCCAATAGGCCACAGCGGGCGCGGAAGCTGCCGTGATGTCCAACTGGATATCGTCGCCTGAGATACCGAGCGCAAGCGTGTAACCGTCCAACGAAGTGGTGCTCAAGACGACGTTGGTATCGCTTATGGCGGCGGTGGAGACGATCAAATTATAGTCTCCAACGTTGGGCGTGCCGCTCAAATTGTTGATGGTGATCAGCGTGCCGTTGGACGAACTAAACGTCGCACTGCCGTTCACCGAAATTGAATCGAGAGAGGTGGTCGCGCCGGAGTTCGTCATGCTAAAGACGAGATCGTCGGAGCTGGAACCGGACGTGCCGCTGAGGGTGAGCGCACCGGTATGAAGGACGCCCGTACCGCCGCCGTTGACGTTAATTGTGCCGCCGGCACTCACCGCCACCGTACCGGCCGCCGTGCCAATGCCGCCCACCGAGCCCACGCCCAACGTGCCGTTATTGCTCACCGTGACCGCGCTGCTAGAATTCAGGCTGCCGCCACCCTGCAGGTCCAGCGTACCGGCCTGGATCGTCGTCGTGCCGGTGTAGGTATTTGTGCCGGTGAGGGTCCACGTACCGGCTCCGGTCTTGATCAGCCCACCCGTGGTCGTGCCGATAATGCTCTCGATGACGCCGTTACCCGCTCCCCCAAGCGTCAAGGCAAAGGTTGCTCCCGTAATCGTGCCGGGATTGCTCAGGGTCAGCGTGTTGGTGACCGAGTCGATGGTTGCGTTGGTGCCGAGCGTGACCAAACCGGTGTAGGTGTTGCTGCCGCTGACGTTTTCCAACGCGCCGTTCGGGCTGGCCGTGACACCGGCGCCGTTGATGGTCAACGGAACCGCCGTGGTTGTGGTTATTCCACCTGACAATTGCAGGGCCGCGCCGCTCGCCACGGTCACCAGGGAGGAGCTGGCGTTTGTTGTGCCCAAGGCGCCGGCGCTTTCAATTTCCAAAGCGCCCGCGTTGACCGCCGTTCGACCGGTGTAGAGGTTCGTGCCGGCGAGGATGCTGGTGCCCGTGCTGCCCTGCACTAAGTAATTGACATTTGTCGGGTAGCCAAGACCGCTAATTGAACCCGTGCTGGTTTCCGAAAAGATGCCGTTGGTGGCGGTCGTGATAGTTGAGCCGATCAACGTGCCGGAGAGACTGAGCGTGCCCGCGTCGATCGTCGTCGGACCGTAGTTGTTCGTGCCGGCGAGGATGCTGGTGCCCGTGCTTGCCTGCGTGAATGTCGCGACGCCGGGACCGTTAATCGAGCCGGTATTGGATTCCACAACGACGCCGGTGCCGGTGACCGTGACACTTGAGTCGAACAGCGAGCCGGTGAGATTAAGCGTTCCCGCGCTGACCGTCGTCGCGCCCGTGTAGCTGTTCGAGCCGGAGAGAATGGTCGTGCCGGCGCCGTTCTGCGTGAAGGCGCCGCTGCCGCTGATGTTACCGCTCAGCGTGTTGCTGTTGCCGCTGATCTCCGAGCCGGTGATCGTTCCCGAAGTATTGACCATGTTGCCGGCATAGTTGTCGCCATTGTAGGCGTTAAAAGTCACGGTCGCGCCCTGCGACAACGTTACGGAACTGCTCTCATCGATTGAACCCGTGGTGCCATTGCCGACGATCAGCGTGCCCGTGGTCACGGTGGTCGCGCCGGCGTAGGTCTCGGCGTTGCCCTGGCCGTCGTCGGTGTTGGTTTCGGTCAGTATCGTGGTGCCGGTGCCGCTGAAGGTCACATTAAGATCTGCGCCGTTGTCAATAATCGGTGCTTCGATGTTCAGGTTGGTGCCGGAGATGTCGTTGACAATAAACAGGGTTCCGTCGGCGGTGCCATCGCCCGTGAGTCCGCCCACGCCGCCAGGGTTGGTGGCGGTGATCGTGTAGGTATTCGTGCCCGTGAAGAGCAAGGTGCCGTTGTTGGTGATGGCGAGTGAGTGCGTGCCGAGGGCAAGGTTGAAGCCCGTGAAGGAAGCGTTGGTGGTGGTGTTAACCGTGACGCTATTGGCCGCATCGTTGCCGGACAAAGCCTCAACGAGGCTGCCCGCCGTGCTCGTGGAGGTTGTGCTGTAGTTTTGGTTAATGAAGTAGTTGCTGGTAGAGATGCCGCCGGAGACCGGAAGACCGGAAGTGCCGTTATCCAACAGACGGACGACGACGTCGTTCGTGCCGCTCGTGATCACCGTGGCCAAGCCGGTGCCGCCGGTGTCGGTGACCGTGTAACCGGAGCCGATGATGCCGTTGCTCAAGGTGGGATCCCAGATCACGTAGTCGTTCCCAACGTTGGTGCCAACGGTGGTCCCGAGGGAATAATTGAAGCTAAGCACGGAACCGAGCCCGATTGAAGTGTTCGTGCTGGTGATCGTCAGCGTCGTGGTGTCGCTGCCGGTGAAGTTGGGATTAATCGTAATGGTCGACGACGAGCCGGCCGTGGTTGCCAGGCTGGCGACCGTCTGGTTGACGACGCTGTTTCCCGTACCCTGCAAATAGAAGGTGCCACCGCCCAGGGTCAGCGCGTTGGCGCCGGCAATACTGCCCGTCGTGCCATTGCCGATCTTAAGGATACCGCTGTTGATATTTACCCCGCCGGTGAAGGCGCTCGCGCCGGCGAGGATCCATGTGCCGGTCCCGTTCAAGGTCAGCGAATTCGCGCCAGTGGCGATGCCGCTGTCGATGGTGCCGTTGCCCGCGCCGATGAGGGTCAAACCGTAGGCGCCCGTGATATTGCCGGTATTGCTCAGGATCAGCAGGCCGGCATCCGAGCCGATGGACGAGGTCGAACCGAGCGTGACCAACCCGGTGTAGGTGTTCGTGCCGCTGACGTTTTCCAAAGCGCCGTTCCCAGGCACGGTTTCGACGGTTGTGTTAGGAGAAAAATTGCTGTTGGTCAAGGGGACGGTCGTGACGCCGTTGCCGTTAAGGGTCAGCGGAACCGCCGCCGACGTGGTGATGTTATTCGCAAGTTGCAGGGCCGCGTTACCCCCTATCACGGTCACGCCGGAAGATTGTCCGCCCGCCGAACCCAAGGCACCATTGCTTTTAATTTGCAAGGCGCCGTTATCGATCGTCGTCGCACCGGTGTAGCTGTTCGTCCCGGACAAAACAAACGTGCCGGGGCCGAGCTGCACCAAAGCGCCGCCGGCGCCGCTGATGTTGCCGGAAAGCGTGAAGGACTCGTTCAGGTTCGCATAACCCGAGACGGTTCCATTATTGGTAATGGAATTGGATTGGTTGCCTCCGCTTTCGTCAAAGACCAGGTTTGCGCCCGGCTCCACCGTGATGGCGGAGCTGTTTGCAATCGCATCATTTGCCGATGTGCCGTTGCCGATTTCCAGCGTGCCGTCGGCAACGAGGGTCGGACCGGTATACGTATCCACGGCGAGCAGTTGGGTCACGCCGGGTCCGGCTATGGTCAGGCCGTTGCTGCCGGAAAGAACGACACCTATATCAAAGGTGTAATTGACGGCATTCTGGAAGACGGTGATGGGGATGTTCGAGCCGCCGCTCGTGAGAGTGGCGCCCGTGGCGCCGCTAAGGAAAAAATTGGCGCCGGCAACGGAGTAGTCGCCAGCGTTGGTGGTGATCAAAATACCACCGGAGGTGAGCGTGTTGGCTCCCGTTAAGGTCAGACTCAGGCCGTTTCCAGAAGGTATCGTATTGTACCGGATGGAGTTTAACGTGACGGCCGCCCCAATCGTTTCGGTGAGGTTCACGTCGACATTCGTGTTGGTCGCGTAATTGCCCGCTGTCGCTCCGCCGTTGCTCGTTTCGTAATAACTGGAACTGGCCAGGCCGGTGATGGCGCCGCCGACGCTTCCTGGAGCAACGGCCCATGTCGTGCCGCCATAGGTGGCATTACCCCCCATGATGCCGTTCACATTGGTCGTGTTGCTTGTGTCGATGGTGCCCGTGCTGCTGAAATTAACCGCGCTCCCGTTCGTGGTTGTGATGGTGCCCAAGTTGATCGTATCGCCGGCGGCAGCGGTAACGCCGGACAATCCCGGATTGATGGTGGTGCCACCGGTGCTGAAGCTTATCGTCTGGCCGCCGGTGTAGTTATCAATGAAAGTGCCGCCTCCCAAGGTGAGGGCGGTGGAGGCAAGGGTGCCTTCGACGGCGCCGTTGCCGACCTGCAGCGTGCCGCCGTTGACGATGGTCGCGCCGGTATAGGTGTTCGCGCCGGTGAGGGTCCAGGTGCCGAGTCCGCTCTTGGTCAGCGTGCCCGCGCCGGCGGCGCCACTGGTGCCGCCATCGAAAATGCCCGCGAAGATGCCATTGCCCGCCCCCGTCAAGGTCAGGCCAAAGCCGGTGGAGGTTCCGTAGAGAACATTGGTATTGGTCAGGTTCAGCGTGCCGGCGTCCGAGCCGATGCTCGCGTTGGCGCCGAGCGTGATCAACCCGGAGTAGGTGTTGTTGCCGCTGACGCTTTCCAACGCGCCGTTCTGGGTGGCGGCGAGGCCGCCGCCGTTGAGGGTCAGGGAAGGATTCGCGGAGACGCCGCCCTGAAGCTGCAGGGTCCCGCCGGTTGCCACGGTGACGCCGGAAGTGCCCGCCAGGGCGCTATTGCTTTGGACGTTCAACGCGCCCCCGGCGACCGTCGTCGAGCCGCTATAGTTGTTCGCGCCGGAGAGGATGACCGTACCGGTACCCGTCGTGGTGAGATTGCCGGCGCCGCTGACCGCGCCGCTGACGGTCAACGCGTTGACGGAATTATTGGTCCAGGTCTGATTGGTCCCCAAGGCCACGTTGGCGGCGATGAAGCTGGCCGCAACATTGGTGTTGTCGGTGATGCCGTTGGCGCCAGTGATGGTGAGCGTGTTTCCGTCGGCGTTGAGGCCGAGGCCGGTGACGGTGTTCTGGATGACCAAGCCAGCGATCGACATGTTCGCGCCCAGGACCGTACTGGTCGGGGCGGTGGTGATGGCCGAGTTCGAGATGTAGACGGTCGTGCCGCCGCCAGGCGTGAGGGCCTGGGCCGAACCTCCGTTTGTTGACGTCCAGTTGCTTTTGCTGCTGCCGTTGGATGCGGCCCAGACGTTGACGGCCCCGGTAAGGCCTCCCTGCCAATAGGCGCTGGTGAGCGGAGTCGCGCTGCTGATCGCCACCTGAAGAGCGTTGGAGGTTTCGCTCAATCCCCCGACGGTAAAGTTGGAGTTATTATAGACAAAGCCAAGCGTGTTGGTTGAGGTCAACGAACTGCCCCCGCCGCCGGCCACCAGCGTGTAGGTGTTCGTGCCGGCAAGCGGTGAGACGCCGCTGATTCCATAAATGTTCACCGTGACGTTACCTGAGGAGGCCGCCAGGCTCATGACATTGATCTCGGCGCTGGTGGCGGTGGAACCGATGGAACCGCCGATGGTCGTGCCCGTGCCGCCCGTTACACCCAGCTCGCCGCCGATGGCGAGTTGCGCATTCGTGCTGGCGGCGTAATCCAAGGCCGCGCCTGAAGCGACCGTTACGTTGTTGGCACTGCCACCCAGTGCCGTGGCGTTCTCTGCGATCAACGTACCCGCGTTAACCGAGGTCCCGCCGGTGTAGGTGTTCGAGCCGCTGAGCGCCAGGGTTCCCGTGCCGGTCTTCGCCAAAGCGACAAAGCCGCTGCCATTTTCGATAACACCGGCAAAATTGCCGCCGGTGCCATTGCCGCTGCCGATGGTCAGGGTGCT
Organism: Methylacidiphilales bacterium; assembly: GCA_021272315.1. GTDB lineage: Bacteria > Verrucomicrobiota > Verrucomicrobiia > Methylacidiphilales > UBA1321 > JABDGH01. The sequence continues at coordinate 6,083 of JAJSLI010000169.1, forward strand.
GACCGTGCCCGTGCTATCGAGAATCGTTCCACTGGGGATACCGGTGAAGTTGCCCACGGTCTGGCTGGTGCCGTCGAGATCGAGCGAGCCGCCGTTGACGATCAGGGCGTTGGACGTGTTGCCGAGCGTGCCCGAGCCTGCCACTTGCAGCGTACCCCCGTTGATCGTGGTCGGGCCCGTGTAGGCATTGGCGCCAGAGAGGGTCAGGGTGGAGTTGGTGCCTGAATCGATGAGAGTGAACCCGCCCGACTGATTGGTGGTCAGGGCGGAGGCAAAGGTGACGTTTTGGCCATTGATATCAATCGAGACCGCACTGGGGCTGGTGCCCGAGGCGATGCGACCGGAATAATCATTTGTGGCGGAGGCCGAGGTGTACTGCAGCGTGCCGCCTTTGAAATCAATGTTGCCCGTGGTGCTCAACGAGCCGGCAGAACCGGCCTGAATGACGCCACCGTTGATATTAACTCCGCCGGTGAAGCTGTTCGTGCCGGAGAGAACCAGGGTGCCGGGACCGAGCTTGGTCAGACCCAGTGTGTCGCCGCCGGGATTGACGATATTACTGCTGAAGGTGATGGGCCCGCTGGCATAGGTGGTGTCCAAGCCAATGAAAGAGCCGGACTCCCAGCCTTTGGAGGCCGTTGATGTCATGCCCAGCAACGTTGCAATATCATTGGTGGTGAAATAACCGCTCCCCGTGGGACCGACTTGCAAGGCCAGCGTACCGCCGTTGGCCACCTGGATGTTCGTCCCCGTCCAACTCGCCGTGTCGTCGTCATAAAGCGCTGTTTCGTTGCCAAACTCCAACGTGCCCGTGGTGGTGACCGTCAACCCGTTGGTGTAATTGCTGATGCCGGAAATCAGCGAGGTCCCCGTGGTGTCATTGGTAATCGAGAAGTCGCCAACCAAGGTTGTTCCCGAGCCGTTGATGCCGCCGCTCAGGACAAAGTTGCCCGGCGCCGTAAACGTGCCCGTGGATGTGGGCACATTGCCACCCAGAACGAGCACCGTATTGTTGGTGAGGAGGTTGGTGTTGCTCGTGATCGTGTCGATGCCTCCGGTGAGAGTGACCGTCGTGCCCGCAACGGAGTTTTGGAGGGTTTCCGTGACGTTCGCGCTCGCGCTGTCTCCGAAGATGATCGGACGGTTGCTCGCCTGGTTCGTCGTTCCCAGAAATTGGAGCGTGCTGCTTCCCCCCAAATAGATGGTCGCTTGCTGCAAGCCCGTGCCCAACGAGGAGGCCGCTCCAATGTTACCGATCGAACCGATGCCGAGGAGACCTTGATTATCCTGTACGTAACCACTGAAGATGTTTTCGTTGTTCGTGACATCCCACCATCCGGTTCCGGTTTTAACCAATCTGAATAGAGCACCGCCGAAAGGCGTGGCGCCATTGGAGACGTTGGCGTCCGTGGCGTTGAAGACCAGCCCGCTGACGGTATTAAAGCTTGTAGCCGACCCCTCAAGGGTAAGTGAGCCGGTTTGCTGCCCATTGCTGATCGATCCTGTGATATCGAGAACAGCTGACCCGTTATTGCCATTGTTATCCAACGTTATGTTACCGGTGCTGCTAATCGGTCCGCCGACAATGTTGCTGGCGATCGTGTCCACACCGGTGAATCCGGAGAGGATCTGGATCTGCCCGTAAAGGAGCAGCTGGTACCCGGTAAGGGTGTAGGAACCGCCCGCAAACTGTATTCCACCAAGAGCGATGGGCGCATTGACGTAGACCGTTCCCGTTCCCGATCCGGCAAAGACGGCCTGGTTGGTGGTGGAACCAGAGTTGAGAACATTCCCGGGATTCGAAGACGGAAATACGCCCGTGGCCCAGTTAGTCCCATCAGTCCAATTCTGGTCGGGCCCAGCACCCGTCCACGTATAATTTTGCGCATGCAGAGATTCACCCCCCATAAACAACAGAATGCTCACAATCGCAATCCAAGCCCAACGCGTTGTGGATGGAACAAAAGTAAGAAGATGCCTAACCTGCATATGCTGTTGCATGGGCTGCAAAATAAGCAAGCTTGATACCTCTCGTCAACGGTTGTTAGTGACTATTTAGGTCAAATTGTTGACTAGAGCGGTGTGTCTTTACCCTGTATGGTCGCCCAAATGGATGCGTTGGGTGGCAAAAAAAGGGTCGGATTCGACACGAGTAACCATTGACGCCCATTCATTTTTGGGCCGCCCTTTGTGCGACGATCGCCTGCGCCTTGGCGAGATTATTTTGCGCGTCGACGTCGTCAGGCTCCAGTCGCAACGCCTCTTGGAATTGGGTAATTGCCTCGTTCACCCGCCCCTTTTGAAGGAGAGCCTGGCCGAGATAATTGTGGGCTTGCTCAAAGTTAGGGTCGATTTTCAGGGCGTCCCGGAACTGAGCCATCGCTTCGTCCACCTGCCCCTTTTGGAGAAGGGCATTGCCAAGGCTGTAGTGGGCCTCGGCATATTTGGGGTTGATTGCCAAGGCCATTTGAAATTGGCGCATGGCCTCGTTCTCCAGCCTCTTTTGGAGAAGAGCATTGCCAAGGTTATTGTGGGCTTGCTCATAGCTGGGATTGATTTTCAGGGCCATTTGAAATTGGCTCATGGCCTCGTCCTCCCGCCCCTTTTGAAAAAGGGCAATGCCGAGGTTATTGTGGATTTCTGCATCGTTGGGGTTGATAGCCAAGGCCATTTGAAATTGGCGCATGAACTCGTCCACCTGCCCGTTTCGAAGGGAGACCATGCCGAGGATTTTGTGGCCGATCCAGCAGTTCGGATTCTTCGCCAGCGTGTCGGTCCAGAGTGTCTCCTGGCTCTCATAAGCCCAGGCCCGGTGCCAACTCAATATCCCGAGAACCAGCAGGAGTCCGGCACAAAGGGCCGATTGCAACCATGGCTTGCTTGGAATAGCGAAATCTGCCCCCCGGACCAGCCCCGCCCCAGCCAGAGCCAACGGTCCCATGCCGGCCAGATACTGCAAATGATCAAAGACCAGGGAATAACGAAAAATGCAATTGTCAACCAATCCCAGCGCCGGAAGCAACGCTGCCAGGAAATAGGCGAAGACGAAAAACCAGGGTCGGGACCACGACTCCCGTTTGAGCCACAAAATAACCAGGATAATGATCACGGCGAACAGCGGCAGCCAGGAGAACCACCGCCCGGCATCGATCTCCCAGCGGGGATAAATCGTGATCAACGGATGCGGCCAAACCAGCTTGCCCAGATAAAACCAAACGGCATCGCCCGCCGTCACCAGGCGCTGCGGCCAAGTCCGCACAAATTGGGGATCGAGGACCGTCGCCAGAGCCAGCCCTTGCGTCCATATCGACAAGGCACTCGCCGTGATGGACATGAAAAAGACGGGGGTCACTCGCGCCAGGTTGCGCCATCGCCACCGGCCCTCCATCCGCCAGGCACACAAACAAAGGACCACTGGCAAAATTACCGCAGATGACTTGCTCGCCATCGCCAGCGCAGCGAAAAGCAACGTTACCGCATAGTACCAACTGCCGCCGGTTCGTCTGTCGGAGTCTTTTGCCCGCAGCCACCTGACAAAGAAAAGGATTGAGAGCAGGAAGAACAGGCACGACTGCGTATTCTTCATCTCGCTGACCCACGCCACCGATTCCACCTGCACCGGATGGAGGGCCCAAAGCGCCGCTCCCGGCCACGCGCCCGGCGTCTGCAAATTCCGCAAGACCCGCCACAACACAACCGCGCAGATTCCATGCATGAGAACATTCACGAGGTGATAAGGCAGTGGCGTCAAGCCCCACAGCGCGTGCTCCACCCAAAAGGTGGTTAGCACCAAGGGACAAATATCGGCGGCGCGTGTTGTCCAAATTTCTTTCAAACCGAGCGGCCCGATAATGACGGGGTTGGCCGTGACAACCAGCTTGTCATCCCAGATGAATCCGGCGTACCACACCGGCTGATAGACGAGAATGACGGCCAGAACGAGAATCAGCCCCCAAAGCCAGTCGCGGCTCGACCAAGACGGTAGCGACGGAGCCAGCGCCACTTTCCTGTCGACTTTCGTGAAAACTTCACTGCCAGCCACCACTTTTCTATTGGATCGCTTCGCCATAGGGCTTCGTCGCCAAGGACAATGACGCCGAGCCTGTCCCAAAACAAGACCGCAAATACCTCAAGCATGGCCCTCAATCCCCGTCCAAGGGGAGCCACTCGATTTTACACCAAGCCCGTACGCCTGGCGTTGACAGCAGGTCCGGCATCGCTTTATGGAATTTCTGATTCCACAGGCCCAATACCGACCGAAGAACCGTGTCAGCTTTTGCTTTGTATTTAACAAAGCTCCCACTGAAGAGGTTCTACTCTCCCTTCAGATTATGATCGAAAAACTCGATTACCTCAGGCCATGGTTTTTTCAATCCCCAGCCCGGTCCCCCGTGCGCTGCTCCCTTGATCACATGCAACGTGACGTCGTCACCGGCGGCGATAAGCGCTTCCGCCAACATGATGCTCTGTTGTACCGGCACCAGCGGATCTTGATCGCCATGCATGATGAGAAACGGCGGGGTGTCCTTGCTGCCGCTGACATAGGTCATCGGGCTGGCATAGGCAGCCTTCTCGGGATGGTCCGCAACCGTCCCACCAAAAAACAGGGGAAGAAAAGGATCCTTGGCGAGCTTCGGATTACCCTTTACCCATGCGACGAGATCGGTCGGCCCATACCAATCGCAGACCGCCTGGACGCTGCTCGACTGATCAGCCCATCCACCGTCGCCCTCAAATTCCTTCATGCCATTGGTCAATCCCATCAAGGCGGAAAGGTGGCCTCCCGCGGAATCACCCATCACGGCGATACGGCCGGCGTCGATGTGATAGTCAGCCGCCTTGGCGCGAAGAAAACGGACGGCGCACTTGCAGTCTTCCAATTGAGCGGGGAAAGGGGCTTCCTGAGCCAGACGATATTCAATGCTCGCTGCCACATAGCCATGTCCGGCAAAAATATAGGCTTCTCCCACATCAGCGGCCCGCGTCCCTTGATGCCAGCCTCCACCGTGAATGAGGATGATGGCGGGCATCGGCTTATCCGGCAGGGTCTCGGGCAGTGCGAGATGCAGGTAAAGCGGATGCCCGCCAGCCTGTCCATAGACAACATCCCGGATCAGGTTGACCGTTGATGGCGGAGGAGGCAGCTCGGGTCGAGGCGGAATCGAAGATGGCGGAGTCCCGGGTGCGGGGTCAGCGTGGAGTTGGGCGAAGCCTAGAAATAGAACGAGAAGGAAAAGAGACGTGGTTTTCATATCCGAGCATGAGACTTTGGGACGCTTGAGACAGCGCCTAATCGAGATGGTACACCTCGCGGAGAGCCTCTGAGACAGGACTGTTGTCGGGATTGGTGGGCATGACCTCCTTCATATATAACCACCATTTCCGGCAAATCGGGGTGTTGGCAATGGCATTCCAGCGCGCCTCATCCTCAATCTCAACGTAGCCAAAAAGAAGGTCGCGCGAAGCGTCAAGGAAGATCGAGTAATTGGAGACGCCGTGGGCTTTGAGCGTCTCCGTCAGTTCGTCCCAGATGGGGCGGTGCCGTCGTTCATATTCATCATGGGCATCCGATCGGACATGCATCAGAAAGGCTTTGCGGATCATAATTCCAACCTCAGCGTTTGAAAACTAGGTGGCACCATTCCGTCCGTAAAGATCAGACTTTTGCTGTATCCGCCCGAGAGTCCATGCTGCATCTTATTTAATGGTAATTACCAGGCTTTGCCCTGTCTCAAGAAGAAGTTCAGATGAAAAATCGAGCGAGATTCGGTCGCCGACGACAGTGGCTGAAATCGGCACATCTTTACCTTCAACTTGCGCATCGGTCATTTTGCCCAGATTCCCAGGAGGTAAAATGAGGCTCAGCTTTTTAAGGCGCAACTTGCCGTAACGCAGAACGACTTTGGCATCCAGTTCTTGGCCGACGTACTTCTGGCTGAAACCGCCCCACCCCTCGGCGCTGGTGAAGGCGGCCTTAAAATTCTCCGGATTCACGCGCGGAGCAAACGTCATTGTGCCCTTGGGGCCGTCGTACTCGAAGCCGCACGCCGCTATGAAAACACCATAATCGGCCATCGAGCGGCTGTAGTGGCCCCCAGCCTCACACTCATCCCAAGGGTTGCGTTTGGCGCCGTCATACCGTGCCTGCAACGTTTTGATTTCTGCCAGCGCTTTGTCCACGAGTCCGTCCCACATCATCAACGCCGTCTCCTCATATTCCGAACCGGCCCAACACTCGTTATTATAGAAACTGGGATTTCCCCACGTCGGGGCCTTCCCCCCATAAGGCAAGGTACACATGATGAGGCCTCCCTCGCCGGGCATGGCGAGCCATCTCCCCGGTTTGAAGACATTCCGATAGGGGCCGACATCCGTGGTGTAGTTATATTTCCAGATCGAATTGAGCGCGGTAAGCACCTTCTCGTGATCAACGATATCGCCCAAACCGACCTGATAGGCCCAGTTCTGTCCCATGACTTGTTCAAGCGGACAACCGTTGAACGTGCCCAACGATTCAGGATGAGCCGGGTCGGGCTGCTGGATGAAGTATTCCCCATTAAAGAGCTGGGTTTCCACGTAGTTCCGGCCCTTGTCGGCAATGGCGCGAAGACTCCGGGCGTAATCACCGTCGTTCGATACATCAGCCATTTCGGCGGCAGCTCGCAACGCCGCCTGATAGTAGAGGCTGAGCCAGGTAATTTTGCCATACCAGGCGGCATCCATGGTATTATCCTGAGGTCCTTCCAAAATGCCCTCACGCTTTGGATCGTTTCTGTTAATGAGAAAATCGATTGCTTTTTTGACTGAACTGTAATTGCGTTGAAGGAACGCATTGTCTGCGCTCATGCGGTGGGCCAGGTAGGTGCGGAGAATGATTCCCGATTGGCCATCCACGACAGGCGTCGTGCCATACTCAGCGCGTATGGTGATCCCCCCCTTCTCATTCATGCCGAGACCAGGCACAAACTCAACCTTCTCCATGATCGCCTTTTCCAAATCGGGAAAAAGATAGCCCATGGCCTGTTGATAGCTCCAAACGTGCGTGCAGGTGCCGGGGCAACTGTAGCGGCCTTCGAAAGCGTAGAAGCGACCATCGCCGAGTAAATAGGACGTACTGGTGGCCAGCGTGGAGGTATTGAGGAAAGTCCTATCCAGAAAATAATATGGCAGGGTGGAATCGTACCAGGTGTCGCGCCATTCGCGCGTGGCGGCGGTGAACCGGTCAAAGTTTGCAGCCAAGTGATCCACCACATCCTGCGCCGATTTGAAACGAACCCCGTATTGGCGGTTCATAGGGGTCGAAAGTCCCAGGTTGAGCGGATTGGGAAAGTACCAGCTAACAATGAAGGAGACGATCATCTTCTCGCCCGGGGCAAGCGTCCGGGTGCGGCGGAGCGCGCCAACCAGTTTGCTCTTATCCCCGAAAACCTTGAGTTCCGCGGAGCCCGCCACCGAGGCATCCAGACAGGCATCGGAAGATTTATCTCCGCTCACCTGGGAAACCGCCTCGGCATCATCGCCCATCATTGCCAGCGCCATGTCTCCCACGTCCGATTGGTCCTTGATCGTAATCAGGTCGTCAGGCGCATCGGAAAATGCAAAATCGTCGGCGAGGATATGGCCCCAGGGTTGGGAGCTTCGATCGACGATTTGCAACTGTGCCGTCTTGCCGATGAGATCCTTTACGTCCCAGCTCGCAAGACGCAAAACTTCGTCATTCTGGCCCGTGGCAGTCCGCACCACTTTGGCATCGACAAGAAGGTTAACACATTCCCGATGAGGGTCCTTACCGCCGCCGACCAAGAAAAGCAGATAGGGACGGTTGATCACGAAGGATTCGCTCGTCAACGTGCCTGTCGCCTTGTCACTACTTTTATAAAGGCTGTCGACCATATATTGCCCCTGCGACCCCAAGATCGGAAAACTATGCCTTATATCACCGAGTTTCGCCGGCTTGGCTCCAAAAGCATCTCCTTGCGCAGTCCAGTGTTTGTATGTTCCCGATTCAAAATCGTCGAAAATTGTGGGAGGATGACCCTCGTTGGCAACCGGCTTCATCCCGAAATTCAGCGTCGTATAGCCAGGATTTTTGGACGAAACATTTTCCAGGAGGATGGGCCCTTCATTGCGGACAGCGATACCCGCGGCATTTTCCATCCAGCCGCCAAGCGTACACTCGACTTTATTCGTGGAAGTGTTTTCCACCGTGTAGTTCAGGATGGTTGCCGGATAACTGGAGTCATCCACATTGGACGGAATGAAGGGAGAAAACGCTTCCAGATGGACGCGAACAGGACTGGCTGGATCGGAATAATCGACCGAGCCGATGGGATATTGCCCTGAAAAAGTGATATCGGAGAAACCGTTCTTATCGAGCGTCCGGATGTCCTTTTTATCCCCTTGTTGAGTTCGAATGATGAATCCTTGGTCGAGAACGTCCTGAGACACGTCTTGGGGATCACCCACTTTATGCGGAAACTGGTAAGGACCTGCAAAGTCGACGGGAAATCCCGGGTTGCAACGCGTCCCAAAAATATCCCAATCCCAAAGCCGACCATCGCCGCTGAGGTAGATTTCGCCTGCACCAATGCCTCCAATCGGCATGCCGATATAGTCGAAGTCGTGGCTGTTCGCCTTTGTGTAAAGCGTCGACTCTCCCCGGTCCGCCAAAGATTTGATCCATGCTGGATCGAGGTATTTAACAACTGGCGTTTTGCCATCGGAATTCGTCGTCAACCGCTTCAACACCGCATCAGTGTTATCACCAGGTGTTTCGATCTTCGCCGGACTCGGATTGAACGGGTCGCCAGCCTGGGCACGCAGGGCAAACTGAACCATGCTAAATGCAAGAAACAAAAGCAGGGAGAATGTTTTCATGGCTCTCTTTCTTATCATCGTCGCGTTAGGTGATAATTGGGGCGACCTGCGTAATCTTGGTACGCAAGAGACGATCGTGGAAATATTTCGTCCTTCATGAGTAGGGCGTGTCTTGAAAATGAATTGAGCCAGTCGAAGACGGCGACGAAGAGAATAAAGTTGAGGAAGAAATGGCTAGTTTTTCATCTCAGTTGTTTCCGCTTCATACCCGCCCGGCGGTTTTTCCGCGGAGTTCTTGATTTTGAAAACGCGCCCCAAACCCAGGCAGACTGAATGCGTTAATCCAAATCTTTTTTATTTTTTTCCCACAGTTTCTCCACTACTTCAAAACGAGCTGTCGGCGTCGTTGAAGGTTCGTGATTGTTGATGTCTGAGTTGTGTTCCAGACTCCACCCATCCCACTCGCGGAAAGCATGGTACGACCAATCCCATCCATGCTCTTCGAAAAGACTGATCACATCCGAGAGATATTTTTCGCCACCGGGAGCCCAACGGACTGTTGAAAATTCCCCCACGTAAAGGTGGACCCGATACCTTTCCGCAAAATTAATTGCAGGTTTCATGGCCTTATCCAAGGCGGCGCGATTCCAAAGCACGCCATCGATTTCGCCAGGATAGGACACGGCACTTTCATCATGATGATATACCTTCTGATAAGTAAACCGGAAGGGTTCATACATATGAAAGCTGTAGACCACACGTTCAAGCGGAACTGGATTAAAATATTTGAATCCGCTCGGGCCACCTCCATGCGGCGGCTCGATAATGAGTGTGCGATCCGGGTCGATTTCCCGCACGGCTTTCCCTGCCGCCAGTGAAAGAGCCTGCCAATCCATGCAATCCGGCGCGGTTGCATCATCGTTGGGTTCATTCACCAGATCGAACCCCCAGATGGTGTTATTCCCCTTGTAGCGCTCTGTCATTTTTCGCCAGACGTCAATGAAATGAGCCTGCGCCTGCGGATTCGTAAAGAATGGACCTGCCGCCGACATGTATCCGCCCGAGCAAGGCAGACCGCCGGGTGGCGAATGGAGATCGAGCACGACTTTGATGTGGCGTTTTTTTGCCCACACGATGACCAAGTCCGTCTTCGCCAGCATTTCGTCCAGCCATTTATCATAACCGGAAAAATCAGGGTCCTCTTGGGAAACATTCCTCTGGGTCAACTGCCATCGGATCAGGTTCCCATTCCAATGCTCCGTGAAATAATCCAAATCCTTCTCTTTCATGGTGGTCGCGACCATGGCGCCGCGAAGTCGGGGAAGGTCGTGGCCTACAAAGATGGGCTGATTCGCCGGTGCGGCTGACGCCTGGACAAATTTGGGACCGAGCGTGACTGACAAACCGGAGAACCGAACGGTGCCCGTGACCTTTTCCAACCCCAAAGCGAAGGTTACTGCCGTGGCATCTTCTGGAATTTGAAACCGGAAGAAGACATGCCGCCAGTCAAACGTACCCACCGGAAGATCCGCCTCCGGCCACGCCTCACCTCCTGAAAATTGGATGCGGGCCATCAACTTGATCCCGTTCCATGGTTCCGGCCCAACGGAAATGTTGTCCGCGGAGATGTCGCAATTGACCAGTATGAGACGCCCTTGAATTCGATCCACGGGCAGCGGCAGGAGGCGCTCGGGCGCTGCCTTGGCGTCGGCATTGGTGATTTCAAGAACGCTCCCGTGTTCAGGAAGCTCAATAAGGCTGCCCGGACCATCTTTCAGCCCGTCAAAACCTCTGCTAAGAATCGTCTGAGCGGGACATAAATCACCTGCTTCAGCTAGTGCGCAAAGCGCCAACACTATCGTCAGCAACAAGTTTTTTGGCATGGAATTATCCCATGAAGGTTACCTCTGGCGAGAGAGCTTAAAATGACACGCAAGCGGCACGAGCCAGATTCTCAAGCACCTGGACCCGGCGTACTATTTCCGTTCACCCAAATCAAGGGAACAAGCATGACCGTGGGATGGCCGGGAATGGTCAGCTCAAGGACACCCCGCTCCGTGACCTCGCGAACCTCGCCGACCTGCACCTTGAAAACCACCGTTTCGCAGTAATTGGGCCAAATGCAGGCAGCCCCATGAGATGCCTTCCAACCCGGCGGCAGGTAAAGTTTGGCCAAAACGTTGGCGTGAAACCGCGGCTTGTTGTTACTGATACGAATCCGCAGCTCCGCGGACTCACCATCGCGGACATAGGGAGCGGTTCCATAGTCAACCGCCACGCTAAAGAAATCGAAGGAAAAGATGGGGCCGTTGGCACCTTCGCTCAGTATGGAAAGGGGGTTGGAACTGGCCAGCTTCGCCGGATCGATCTCCTTCTGGCTTGGCTGGGATGAAAGTTGAACACGATTACGATGGGGGGACTGGGCCAGTACGGCCTGGCCAACGGCAACCGTCCGATCAGTCAACTCGTCCACCGACTTGGCCAACTGCGGATTATAGTCTCCCGTATTCAGGCAAATGGTCTTGATGGATCTGCCGATGGGCTCAATCCACTTTGCCGGGATACTCGCGCATCCACGAATGATGCCGTAGATGGACCCGGCGGTGGCCGCCGTGCAGTCGGTATCTTCCCCGCAGTTCACCGCCGTGCAAAGCACCTTGCCAAAATCCTCGCCGCCGTAGAGGAGACCCAAAATCGTGATGGCCACGTTACTGGGCACATCAAAACCCAGGGGGCCATCATTGAAACCTTTCGCGATGTCGTCGCTGCTTGCCGGCCGGTTCCACGGCTGAACGTCACCGCGGAAATGGCGAAGGATCTCGTCGCGGGTGTCCCGCCAGCTTGTTCCCTGATCATAACAGCGCTCGACCAACCGGACCGCCTGGGTCACGGCACATTCCTCCGGGATATAACTCAACCCAATACGAATCAACTCGCGCAGATCGGACACAACGAAGGCGGCGCTTTCCAGGGCGGCAATGAAAACCTCGCCGTAAGTCCCCTCCCCGTTGCCATGGTCGATGATGGCATCCTGATAGGCATACCATGCCGCCACGTCTGGCATCGCGGGCGCAATGCAAGCCCAGATCTCCGAGCGAATGTAGGCGCCGCAACTATGCCGGTAGGGATTATTGAGGGTTCCGCTCACCGGAGGCTGCAACCCGGCGCGCAGGTTGGATTTGGCCAGGCCATATTCAGCCCAATGCGGGGTAACTCCTACGTTCCAGTATTCCGCCAGCGTGCGTGTATCAAGCCCGGGGCCATGCGCCTCGAGGGCAATCAACCACAAGAGTTGAATATCGAGGTCATCATTCGGTAAAGGCTCCCCTTTGTGTTCCTGAGTATAAAAATCAACGTCGAAAATGCCCCGCTTCCATTCAAAGGGAGCTCCAAGCGTGCCCCCGATGTTCTTTCCGAGCCAGCAAGCCAGTACTTTGTCGCGATATTCTTCCTGATTGATGATGATCATTTTGGTTTCTCGATTAAGGGAATAAATTCCCATCCGTCCGCGCATCTGTCTCTTGCATATTCTGCCAATTCATAGGACGATTCCGCCAGATGAAAAAAAGCGTTTTTCAATACCGGCTCAGGGAATTTTGCCGGGATTCCCAGGCCCAGGTCATGGTCATGAGACAGCCGAACCAGTCCGTCGCGGCTCTGCACACCCACGACTTCATCGAAGTGGTATTGGTCCTTTCCGGATCGGCCATTCATCGGGTTGGATCAGCCCGTCATCGTCTGGCTACGGGCGACGCCTTTGTGATCAACCGTCATTATGTCCACGGCTACGAGCGCCCCGAGGGGTTCAATATTGCCAACCTTATGATTCGGGAACGATTCTTCCGGAAAACTGCCGCGATGTTTGCCGATCTGCCGGGATACCACGATCTTTTTACAATTGGAGCGGCTTCTCAAGGGAAAGCTTTATTCGAAAGCAGAACGCACCTGCGGGATGGCGAGTTCCAAAAAGCCCGGTATTGGATTGAAGAAATAGAGACAGAAGCAGCCCGCGGAAGATTTGGCGGTCACGCCATGGCAGAATCCTATCTCACGCTTCTGGTCGGCTTGCTGAGCCGCAACTATCATTCGAGCGCGGCTTCCCCCGCCCCAATGCCCACGCGAATGGGACGACTTCTCTCCTGGGTTGAGCAAAACGCGGCGCGGCACGTTACAGTCGGGGAAATGTGCCGGGTGGCGGCCGCGTCTGAAAGAACTCTCTTTCGAAAATTTCAAGAAGCAACCGGGTATTCTCCCCTCGACTATCTAATCCGGATTCGGCTGCGCAATGCCTGCCGCCTTCTGGAAAACCGAAACCTCGATCTGACCTGCGAGGAGATCGCCCTGCGCTGCGGATTCGAAAATGGCAACTATTTCGCCAGACAATTTAAAAGGCACTTGGGATGTTCTCCAAGTGCCTGGCCAACCTCTCGCTTCATTGCCTTTTGAGTCGGAGAATCACAAATACTGAAGCTCATTCAAACAACTCGCAAACTTGGCGCCATGGTCAGCCTACGAAGATTTCTTTACCGTTTCACCAAATCGAGTCGAGCTGCCTTGAGATGGGGAACGCGTGGATGTGAGCGGTGGATCTTTCTCATGACGTCGATCTCGATACCGTTGACAGCATCGAAGACGCCCCAAAAAGCAACGCCACGCGGATAAAAATTAAGATTATTCCCGCCAAAAGTTTCAAAAAAGAGGGTCGTCTCGCGAGTGTTGGCGGTGACCTGCCATTCCCAGTAGCGTTCAAACATAGCCGTTAGATCAATGCCGCGGTAGAGAGCAGCCAGATCGCGCAGCATGTTCATGGAAATCCAGCCTGGATTGCGCGAGGCGCCCGCCAAGCTCCGCGCTTCTTGCAAAATTTTGACTTCATCGGGAGTGAAGTCTGTATGAGCACAACCATATTCGCGCAAGCAGCGGGCGGTGGCGATTTCCAGGTCGCGCTTGACCCGCGCCGGATCGAGTTTCAGGTCATAACCCACCATGTCCAGAATGGGCAGCGTATTGGCGGTATAAATATGGGGGGCATTCCATCCGGGAATGGTCTTCCACTCGACCTCGTTGCCGTTCCAGGGATCTTTAAGTCGTCCGCCTTTCTTTAATAGTACCGTAAAATGGTCGCCCGCCCAAGCCTTGGCAGAGATTGTTGCCCGGAGAATTTTTCCCTGCGCCCGGCAGACTTTGGCAGCCTTGAAGTCCTTGAGCTCAGTAAGCAGAATCGCGCCAGTCTCGAACGCGGCCAAGGTTTTGACCGCCAGATAGGTTTGCTCCTTGCCGAATTGTATCGCGGGTGAGGCATCGTCTATCGTGTTGGCAACACCATGGTCTGGAACTCCATTGCCGGTGGTATCCGCCATGATAAGAAAGCGCAGAAACTGTTCGAGGGTACGAGCATGTTTCTTTACAACGCTCAGATCACCCGTGCGACGCGAATGGGCAAAGGCCATGAGCACCCAATTGGCGGTTTCCTCGACCTCCATATCGTGAGGATATACCTGTGCATTCGCTTCCCCAAAGGCGCCGCAATCATGCGAAAGATATTTGGTGCCCGCGCCCCTTGTTCCCAGGCAAGCTTCTCCCGATTTGGCGTATTCGGGCCAGTAATCCAATTCAATGGCAAGAAGCTCGGGCCAGACCGCGAGATAGAACGGCGCCTGGGTAAACTCGACATCGACCGTGGAATGAAAATAGCAACTGCCCTCCCAAACACTGAACCACTCGCGACCGTCGGGCCGGCGGCACCACCAAGTGTCAAGCATCCATGAATGCAGCGTATAAGCCAGCAGGTGAGAGGCGGCGGGTCCGAGATTGTGGTTGGCCAGCATGGCATCAACTCGCACCGCATTCTCGATAATCTTAAAGGCTTCTTTTTTTGCCCAGCGGGCAACGGAATCGAGGCTGGCAAATTTTTCCGTGTAAAGGAACGGCAACTTGCTCCCTTGCACGCGAAGAACGGGGGAACTCCAGGTACACCAGGCAACGCGAAGCGGGCGTGGGTCAGGGCGGCGCAACTGCACGGACTGTACGAAACGTCGTCCGCTGCGCTGACCTTGCAACGCAATCAAGCGGTCTTGCTGCGCGATTTGCTCCCTAGAATCTGTGCCAGGGAGGTGATTGGCGGCCTCAAAAAATAAATCGAGGCTTTCCTTCCCGCTTTCCTTAAAGGAAAAGGGGCCATCCGTTATCTCAAAAAATAGCTCGCCCTTGGCAGGGGGGGCGTTGACCTTATCCCATCGAAACTGCCCTCCGATGGGCTCAACACTCAAATCGAAAAGTAGAACGGGCGTGGTGGAAAATTCCGTGTCGCGCGGTTTGAACGGAACCGTGACAGTTAAGCGTACCTTCATGCCCGAGGCGGAATCCAGCCCGATGAAGCGGACGGTGCAGGGGGATGTCCGCTGATCGACAAGATTAAAGTCAACCGCCCCTTGGTCGGGAGCGAGAGGAAATATAATTTCGCGTGAGCCGACCTTTAGACCTGCCCGCAGATGAAAGAAAGCCCGGCTATGAAAGGGAGCAAACCGCAGCAGAGCACAGGCACGTTTATGTGGCTCGAAAAAAATGCCATGACGGGAGCCGGTTACGGCCAAGGCATCGGACATCAATTGCATGGAACTTATAAGTTGACTACTTCGTGCTGAATTTTTCCATCCTATTTTTTACTATTCCGAAAGCCGGTTTGACAAAAACTCCATTTTTGGGGTGGAGATTATTCATTCTCACTTGCAGGCCTCGAGGAAAACCAATCCGTGGGGCGTTTGATCTTTTCAACCTCGACTGTTTTATCCGGCAGATCGAACTTCACGTCCGCTTCCTCCGGCACCCGCGCCTGGTTCCCGTCCAAGACGAAGCACGTCTTGCCTCCCTTGCTCATGAAAATCTGGCGACCTCCCACCGTCAATTGGCTGACGTTCGAGGCCGCCGCACCCACAATCTTGCCGGACGCATCCCGGCGCAGCCAAAGCAGCTCCGCGTCGGTGGCGATATCCTGCACGGCAATCCCGCTGCTGCCATCCCAGCAAGCCACCAGATCGCTCGTATCGCTCGTGATCGGCAGAAGCCCGGCATGGCCCTTTTGCGCGGTAAGAGACTGAACGTCCATCGCTCCATCCGGTTTGTTGTCCTTGAGACGATGGGGCAGCAGCAGCGTCAGAAATTGCCCGTCGGTGCCATGCATGGTCACCAATAATCTCGGATGCACGCCTTCACGGGTCGTCTGAAAAACATCGGTCTTTTCATCCCATTGCTCCGGAGTCAAAAAGGCGACCTGCAGCCAGGCCGACTGAGCGGACGTCCCGACTTCCTCTCGTTGCATCGCTCCGCTGAGATCGCCTTCCGAGGCCCGGACGACAAGGGTGCCCGCAGGCAGGGGAGTGCCTTCCAGTGGCGCCGGTGCGCCGTCCGGCACAAGGGCGAGGGCGGCGCAGTCCGCGCCCGATTGGCGCGCAAAAAGTTCCAACTCTACCGGGCCGGCCGGAAAATCGAGGGCGGGAACATGGACGGCGCCTTTGTTATCGTTCAGCGCCGTCCACATCAGCGGGAGTTTGTCGAAGGTGCCCCAGAAAAAGCGGTCGGGCTGGCTGCTGCCCAGGGAAAACCCCATTTTGCCCCCATTGATCCGCAGGAAGAAGGAATTTGATTTCTGACCCTCGGGATTGGCCGTTCCGGTTAATCCCCAAACCTGGTACTTTCCCGCGGTGGGCACCTGCAGCGTCGCATGCCACTTGGCGTTCTGCGCCGGTCCGGCGTCGCTCCATGCAACCTTGTCGGTGAATGGGCGAGTCACCGCGATCTGAGGAGTAACCTGGCTGGGCACCACCTGGATTGAATGGCCAACACGCTCAAATGTTTTTCCGTACTTGGCGTGCAGGAGCCAGGTATAATCGTGGGCGTTATCGTCCTTCTTCACATCGTCGAAGACCACCGCGTAGGGAAAAGGTTTCCGGATAAAGAGGGCGTGCCGGTCGGCGCGCTCGAAATCCTGCTGGTATTCCTCTTCGTAGCTGATGTCGGCCTTGTAGAAAAAACGGTAGGAATCGGCCACGTCGGCGCAGGTCAGATCGACCAGGGGCTCGTGGAGAGAATTGGCGATCCATCCGTCCGTTTGCGCGTGGAAGCCCCCCTGAAGTTCGGGATGGCCGTCGACCATGACTTGATTATGAGCGTAACCGCTGGTGCTCTTTAAGGTACTGGCGTCGTTGCCGTAACCCGAATCGATCGCGAGATCGTCGCCGTAGGCATAAAAGGTGAACTGGCCCTTGTCGGCCTGGTCGTGCCGAAGAAAAGTGTAATGCTGCGCATGGAGACTCATGTAGGCGTCATCGGGACCCCATCCGCTGCGGCTGACGACGAGGCTGCGGCCTCCCGCCCAGCCCCAATCCGGCAACTTCGCGACACGGGCGGCAACCTCGTCGACGGGCACGTTTTCCGGCGCCCAGAGAATGGCCGCCGAGAGGAATTGAGGCCCCACTTCACCCTGGAACAACTGCTCCCAAAGGTAGCGTGCCAAGGGGCGATCCGGATCCCGATCAAGCGCGTAGAGCGCCACTTCCGGGGTGGACATCCCATAGTCCGAATCCTCAAGATTATTCACCCGCTTGCCGCCGGGCAACATTTCCATCGGCAGCCAGTCGACCATTCGGTTGTAATTGGTGGTGGCATAGAGGTCCTCGCCCAGACGCGCGCTCATCGCCTCCACAAAGTAGGGCATAAAACCGGAGCCATATCCGAAATAGCTGGGGCCTTCCATCTCACCCCCCTGGGCGTCGATCGCGTAGCGGAGATAGTCCTCCGCATCCCGGGTGGCCTGGAAGAGCCACTGCCGGGTCGGAGCGTGGGTTTCCCCATCGAGAACGATCGCCGCCAAACCCCAGCTCGAAGATTCACCGCCGTTATGATTCCAGATGCGTCCCAGCGTGCTTTGTTCCGAGACACTGAAGAAGCTTTGGTAATAGAGATTGTTGGTATAATCGATCAGGCTTTTTCGAACAATCTGGCGTTGGTCGCTGGTAAAGAGCGGATAGCACCAGTCGAGCGCGAGAGCCATGGAGCGCGTCGGGAAGCTGAGGGCAAGGCCCTTGCCCGCTGCATCTGGCGGGAGCTTCTGCGCGATGGCCACCGTCAGTTCGACGGCCTTCTTTCCGTAGCGCTCGTCCCCCGAAACGGCGTAGGCGAAGTCGAGCATGTTCAGGGGATTGAGCCACTTTCCCGCGACTTGATCGAGATCCGCGCCAATCTCGGCGTCTTTTCCCTCCTTTGACCACACATAAGGGTGAGGGGGAGGCCTTTTTCTCGCTATCGCCAGATAATCATCGAAGGCCTTGGACGCATCGATGTAGGAGGGACTTTGGGGGTCGACAAAAGAATCACATTGGACTTTAAGTCTATTCCAAAGGTCGGCGATTTCCGGGTCATCATGAATGCGCTTTTGTACCCGGGCCAGCCCCGCCGGGTCGAAAATGATCCGGGGATGGTTCCTGGCCCAGGAGGGCTGCTCCGGGATGAGCGCGTTGGGAAGCGGCGGCGTGGGAATATCCGCTACGGCGCAAGGAGCGCGAAAAACCAGTGCCGTTGCCGCTAAACAAAGGCTTAGGCGCTGGAGCCGAGCCCAAAGGGGAAGTGCCCGAGGATGGATATGATTATTCGTCATCGTTAGATTCGATCTTTTGAGGTTGCCTAGGCTGGGACGAGTGGGATGGAGATCATTGATTCTCATTGGCTGGGCGCGAGGAAAACCAGTCGGTGGGGCGTTTGACCTTTTCAACCTCGACCGTTTTATCCGGCAGATCGAACTTCACGTCCGCTTCTTCCGGCACCCGCGCCTGGTCCTCGTCCAAGACGAAGCACGTCTTGCCTCCCTTGCTGGTGAAAATCTGGCGCCCTCCCACCGTCAATTGGCTGACGTTCGACGCCGCCGCGCACACGATCTTGCCGGACGCATCCCGGCGCAGCCAGAGCAGCTCCGCGTCGGTGGCGATATCCTGCACGGCAATCCCGCTGCTCCCATCCCAGCAAGCCACCAGGTCACTCGTATCGCCCGTGATGGGCAGCAGGCCCGCATGGCCTTTTTGCGCGGCAAGGGAATGAACGTCCAACGCTCCATCTGGTTTGCCATCCTTAAGACGATGCGGCAGCAGCAGCGTCAGAAATTGTCCGTCGGTGCCATGCATGGTCACCAATAATCTCGGATGCATACCTGCACGGGTGGTCTGAAAAACATCGGTCTTTTCCTCCCATTGCTCCGGGGTCAAAAAGGCGACCTGCAGCCAGGCCGACTGAGCGGGCGGATTGATCTCCTCTCGTTGCATGGCCCCGCTGAGTTCGCCTTCCGAGGCTTGGACGACAAGAGTACCTTGAGGCAAGGGGCTGCCTTCCGCCGGTGGTGGCGCGCCATCCGGCACAAGGGCCAGGGCCGCGCAGTCCGCGCCCGATTGACGCGCAATAAGTTCCAACTGCACCAGGCCGGCCGGAAAGTCGAAGGCGGGAACATGGATGGTGCCCTTGTTATCGTTGAGCGGTACCCACATAAGCGGAAGCTTGGTCCAGGTACCCCAGAAGAAGAGGTTGGCGTTGGGACCTCCGGAAAAACCCATTTTGCCGTTATTGATCCGCAGGAAGAAGGAGTTGGATGCCTGGCCGTCGGGATTGGCCGTTCCGGTCAAGCCCCAGACCTGATATTTTCCCGCGGTCGGCACCTGAAGCGTCGCCTGCCACTTGGCTTGCTGCACCGCTCCGGTATCGCTCCATGTATCTTTATTGGTGAACGGGCGGGTAACCGCAGTCTCGGGAGAACTCTGACTGGGCACCACGTGGATGGCATTGCCGACGCGCTCGAACGTTTTTCCGTACTTGGCATGCAGAAGCCAGGTATAATCGTGGGCGTTGTCGTCTTTCTTCACGTCGTCGAAAACCACTGCGTAGGGAAAGGGTTTCCGGATAAAGAGGGTGTGCCGGTCGGCGCGCTGGAAATCCTGCTGATACATTTCTTCGTAACTGATGTCGGCCTTGTAGAAAAACCGGTAAGCATCAGCCACGTCGGCGCAGGTCAGATCGACCAAGGGCTCGTGGAGGGAATTGACAATCCATCCGTCCGTCTGCGCGTGAAAGCCTCCCTGAAGTTCGGGATGGCCGTCGACCAGGACCTGATTATGGGCATAGCCGCTGGTGCTCCTCAGGGGACTATTGTCGTTGCCGTAACCCGAATCGATCGCGAGATCGTCGCCATAGGCATAAAAAGTGAACTGGCCCTTGCCGGCCTGGTCATGCCGGAGACAGGTGTAATGCTGCGCATCGACACTCATGTAGGCGTCGTCAGGACCCCATCCTGTACGGCTGACGACGACGCTGCGACCTCCCGCCCAGCCGTAATCGGGCAACTTCGCCACGCGGGCGGCGACCTCGGCGGCGGGCACGTTTTCCGGCGCCCAGAGAATGCCCGCCGAGAGGAATTGAGGCCCCATTTCACCCTTTAACAACTGATCCCAGAGGTAACGTGCCAAGGCGCGGTCCGGTTCCCGATAAAGCGCGTAGAGCGGCGTTTCCAAGCCGCCTAGTGTATAATCTGAATCCTCGATATTATTCACGCGCTTTCCGCCGGGCAGAATCTCCATCGGAAGCCAGTCGGCGAAGCGGTTGTAATGGGTGGCGGCATAGAGGTCCTCGCCCTTCAGCGTTTTCATCGCCTCTACAAAGTAGGGCGTAAAGCCGGGACCAAATCCGAAATAGAAAGGACCTTCGATCACGCCGCCCTGGGCGTCGATTCCGAAACGGAGATAGTCCTCCTCATCCCGGGCGGCCTGGAAGAGCCACTGCCGGGTCGGAGCGTGGGTTTCTCCATCCAGAACGAGAGCTCCCAAACCCCAGCTCGAGGCGATACCGGGGTTCCAATTCCAGATGTGTCCCAGCGCGCTTTGTCCCCAGACATTAAAGAAGCTTTGGTAATAGAGATTGTTGGTATAATCGATCAGGCTTTTTCGCATGGTCTGGCGCTGGTCGCTGGTAAAGAGGGGATAACACCAATCGAACGCGAGGGCCATGGAACGCGTCGGGAAGCTGAGGGACAGGCCCTTGCCCGCCACATCCGGCGGGACCTTCTGCGCGGTGGCCACCGCCAGTTCGACGGCCTTCCTGCCGTAGCGCTCATCTCCCGAAACGACGTAGGCGAAGTCGAGCATGTTCAGGGGCGTAAGCCAGTCCCGCATGGCCAGATCGTCCCCTGCCCGCATATTTACGTAGGCCTTGGACGCATCGACGTAGGAGGGACTCTTGGGGTCGACGTAGGAATCGCATTGGGCCTTGAGCTGATTCCAGAGGGCGGCAATTTCCGGGTCGTCGTGAATCCGCTTTTGCACCCGGGCCAGTCCCGCTGGGTCGAAAATAATCCGGGGATGGTTTTTAGCCCAGGAGGGCTGCTCCGGAATAAGCGCGTTGGGAAGCGGCGGCGTGGCAAATCCCGCGGGTGCAGACTGCTTGGGCGGTGCGGACTGCGCCACCTGAGTGATCGGAGTGAGCGGCACGGAGACGTCGACCTTTTCAACCGAAACATCGTCGACATAGAGCGAGCCCTTCGCATTCCAGCAAAAGAAGTAGGGCTGCATCGAGTCGGCATTGGCGGGGATCTCCACCACGGCCTGCATTCGGGTCCACTGCGTGGGGATCGGCGCCGGATTGACGGGGGTATCACGGGTCACCTCTCCGTTCAGAGCGAGAAAAAAAGGGCCGCCGGGGACATCCTGCTTGTTCTGCGTAAGGTTCAGGCGGATCAAAACACCCGCCGTGCGCGGCTCGAACTGCAAATCGGCGCCTCCCCTCACCCACGCGCTGACCCGGTAACGTTCACCCGGCTGGATGGGAATGCCCGGTGCAGTCACGGCAAAGCGGGCAAAGCTGTCGGCCTGCATCAAGCCGCACGACGTACCCGTGTGGGGCGAATCCTGGCTGATCGTGAAACGGCAGTTCTTTCCCTGCGCATCGGGTGGAACAAACGTCGACCAGCCCGCCTTGCCGTCCTCGAACGACCCATTTTGCACCAGTTCATCGGGGGCGGATGGCGTGTCGGCGGAGACGGTCCGATGGCCGCATAACGCAAAAAGAAAGGTAAGGAGGAGGAAGAGGTTAATTTTTTTCATAATGATAACGCCGGCCATGCGACAGGGCAGAAACAACGGCGCGCCGGATTAGTTGCTACGCGGTGACCTTGCCTCCATGTACCCCGCGTGAAGGCGAAGAGGCTCTCACCAAACAAAAGCAAACACATGGAAATCGGAGGCGGGCCCAAGGGGAAGCAGCCGCGGATGGATAAGATTAGTTTGTCATGGATGGATGCCATCTTTCGAAGTTTAGACTTCCCTCGCAACGCCGCCTATTCGGTTACCGGCTCGATTCGCGCGGTCAGCACCTCGCCGGTGAATCGATCGATGGCCACGTGGACCCAATAGCGGCGCTCGCCCTCGACCGTGAAATTATTCAGGGATGTTGCCGTCGGACTATAGCGCCCCGACTGCGCAATGACATCAATGAGGAGATTCCAAGTGCGGGTATTGGTGATATCCGCAAGGGAACGGACAAAGGCCTCGCGATTGAATTTAAATTGCCAGGGGGAGCCCGGAATCGGCAGGGAGCTCGAGGTAGCGGTGGCAACTTGCGAAGTAAACGCGGGCATGGCGGCAATATTATTGATCACATTCGTGGGGGCATCGAACGGCCCGATCACCGTTCGGATCGCCTGGGCAATCGTGCTGGCCTGGGAGGCGGTGAGAGGGGTTGTGGTTGGACTCGCCGGATCCTGATAATTGTTCATCAGGATGGCCGCCAAAACCGGCTCGCTGGCCCCATTCAAGTCGAGCACGCCGGCCCGGTTGGTATTGTCATTCTCGTGCGCGCTGAACAAATCGAGCAACCCGCCGTCCGCGCTGTTCGTGGAGGAAAAATCCAGGGTGCGCCAAGGATCGTCGCGGTAAGCATAGCCCATTTCTGCCACCGAGGCGAAGGGGCGGCCGAGGAAGAAGGGGCGCGCGCTACCAGTAGCAACAAGATAAAAGGGACTGTCCGTTCCGTGAGTTTCCGGTGATGACATTTCCGTCCCACTCGGGTTGGGATCGGCCTTCCGAGTTATGCCATCCGGATCGGCATAACTATTGATATTTGCGCCCGACGTGAAGTTGGTGAGATTATAGGCGAAGTTAGCGATGTAGGCGGTATCCCCCGAAAAATTCGTAGCAAAGCTAAAGCCTTGGGCAGTTGTCGCGCCGCCGCTGGCCTCCAGATTCCAATTGTTCACATTGTTCCCCAGCATTCCACTTTCCGGGCCTCCGGTCACATAGCCCAGGCGGCTCGTGCGCGGATCAGAATGTTCGACGCCTTCGACGGCGAAGGCACCACTATAATTAGCGTCATTCCAGTCGTTAAGCGTGTTCATGCAGGTCGTAACCTGATTCCACCCCCCGCCATCATTGTCCATCGTGCCAAAGCCTGGACTGGGGTAGTAGTTGGTGACTTGCATGCCGGGAAGGGCCGCGTAGGGGACCCAATTGCCGTTGACGTACATTTCCATGTCAAGGGTCATCGGTACGGGCATATTTACCCATGATCCGTTGCCCACCCCACTGCCGGACGAGTTCGTTACAAAACCCATGTTTGTTGCAGCGGCCTGGGACACCGATATGATTCCCAGGCAGATGCCTACTTGGTACGGACTGCCGCTGTAGGGGGTATAGCCGTAGCCGGCCGGGACCGCCGGACTGGGGAATTCCGCATAAGCGGGGAGGTTGGTTCCACTGGGGACATCGGTGGGGCGCAGGCCGTCGATATAGTTGAAATAGCGGGATGAGGTGGTCTGGAAGGTAAGGTACGTATTCGTGTTGATTATGGGGGTGCTGATATCCTGCTGAGCGCCTGTGCTGACCGGTGCATTCTCTTGGAAATACATATAGGACTTCCCATTTGCCCTGATCCTGTATTGCTGCGGCTGCCCGGCGGGGGGGGCGTAGGCGTTGCGGTAGGGATTCCAAAGGGCAAAAAGGAAATAGGCGTCGACGAGAGAATTAGTAGTTCCGAAGTACGGCACGGGGGCAGTCAGGTCGTCAGAGAAGGTCTGCTGCGCAATCCATGAGATGTAGGGAGCGTTGACTTCGCCGGCAATGAAGAGGTTGTTGTAGTTGCTGGAGGACTGCGACGTGCTCGGAACCGTAACAAAAGGCGAACCGTGCGGTATACCTTCACCGCCCAGGTACAGAACCATGGGTGTATTGGTATTGCTGGCGTTGTATTGACTCATGATGGAAAGACCGAGGGCGAATATCTGGCGCGTTGTGCTTATGTCCTGGGAGGAAGTGATGATGAGGGGCGAAACATAAGTCGGATTTTGTGGGCTTTGGTTTGTCCCACCCAACACGCCACTGGTGTTTGGCCCGCCCATGCTGGCGCCGAGCGAACCGTTCAGGATGCCGGCCTGGAGAAGTTCCCAGAAAGTCGGTTCGCGGTTCTCGCTGGCGACCGTGGCCAGACTGTCGATTGTCGGCAGCGTGGTCATCACGGCGCCGGTGTCTGGATTGACATAATCCCAGCATCCGAGGTCGCCACGCCCGGCCGTCCCCGGTTGCATGCAAAAATTGGTCAGGATCAACTCTAAATTGGGTATCCCGCCCGTCGTTCCGTTGGTATTGGAAAACCAGGCTAATCGTGACAGAGGGAACCGGTGCTTGAGAAGAGGCTCTCCAGCTATAGCCGTCGTACCATCCGAAGATCGGGTGAATTCCGGCGTTTCCGGTTGCACCCGAATGGCCATGACGTCCGGGTTATTGGTAGGGTTAACGGTAATGGCAGTGGTATTTACTGCAGGAGTTACCGCAGGATAATAGGAAGGCTGATCGGAGGTGAGGGTGAAGGTGGTGAGGTAGGGAAGGGCCGCGGTCAGGGTCGTCGAAGCGCCATTGGTGATGGCAGTTTGGATATAGCTGATCAAGTCCCTGCGACCAACGAAAGCTTGATCGCCCGGAGAGGGCACGTTGGTGGTGGTGGTGGTTCCACTGCTCGTTACGGTGTAGGGCAGGCCGGACTGCGCCACGCTGGTGTATCCGTTGGTCGCGTTGAGCATATAATTGGTATAGACGGCGGCATTGCTGGCGGTTGCCGTATTGCGCCAACTGACCAGGGCATTGGCATCGCTCAAACCATTGGGATCGTTAATGGGCGGATTGGTTAAAAGAGCCGCCAAATCGATTTGCGACAGCAACCCCCGCTGCATGGTATATGAATTCGTGCTGGATATGCCACTGGCACTACTGCCGTTTGGATAACCCGCCACGTTGACATCGATCAAGGCGCCCTCGTTGTAAATGGCATAGGCGTAGCGCCCGACGACATAATTGGAGTTGGTGGCATTTTTATCCGACAAGGTGGCAAGGGTGGGAAGGGCCGATGCCGTTGCATTGGTGATGGCGCCCCCGCGGGTGACCAGGACCCAGTCGGGTGGGATGTAGTTGCCAGGCACATTGTTGGTTGCCCCGGAACCGGGATCTTCCAACAAACCCGGCGCGTTCCATCGACTGATTAAAATGTAGCGGCCATTCGCGGATGCATTCGTGGTGCTGTTACCGGACGCCGAGCGGACCGGGCTCGTGATCGTGCTACTGTAATAGGAACCGGTCCAAAAATTGGAGAGCGAGGCGCTTTGTGCGACCAGATTGGTAAAACCCTGGTCCTCCACGCGGCTCGGCACCATGGTCAAATTCGTCGTGGGTATGTATAGATTGCTGGTACTACTGCCTTGCGGAAGAAAAGTACCATTAGCATTGGTTGAACCGGCCACGATTTCGTTGCGCAGGTCGCCCACGATGGTATCCATGGCGGTATGGGCGACAATATCGGCCCGGAATTGTCCGGCGCTGGAAAAGGAAATCTGGCGGTTAAGAAGGCTTACATTCAAGAACACCAGGATGAGCGCGCTGATCAAGACCAGCGCCGCCAGCGTAATCACCAGGGCGCTGCTTCGTCTGTAGCGAAGGAAGGAGGCCTGTTGAATGAAGGAGGAATTTTTAGGGCACATAAAAAGTCCGTTCGTAAACGCGGATGTTTTGCACCACCGCCGCTGGAATGTTCGGGAATGATCCCGGCGTGTTGATAGCCGCGTACCAACTCGTGATGGGGTCCGCGGTCGAGCTGCTCGGTGCAGAATTCAGGTCCGTCGCAATTTGCGTGAGTTGACTCGGCGTGATCAGTTGACGGCCTTGACTGTCCAAAACTGCGACCGCAACCACCAAGCCCGCGACATCGCTATAAGTATACGTGCTGCTATAGCTGGATGTTGTGCTTAACGCTCCCGTGTTGAGCAGGTAACAACACCCCAATTGAAAAACCTCGCCAGACAAGACATCGTAATCACCCGAGGCAGGCAGGGTGTTAAAAGGCGACGAAGACGATGGTATTTGCAAAAATTGCGGAAAAGTAGCGCCGTTTATTGACGTCGATGACGTCGGATAATTGAGGCCCGTTGCTCCACGATCCAGCTGAGGATAACCCGACGCATTCGTATTCGACGTCGTGATCATATAGCCCACGGTGGCAAGCTGACGCGTCCCCGAATAACCGTCCACCTGGCTGTAAAATTGAAGGCTGCTGTTCGTGCCGCTCGTAATCGAGAAATTCATCCCCAAGTCCGGCCGCCGCGGCCTGGCCGCCAAATCCGAGGCGATACGATCAAAAACAACCCGGGCCTGACCGGTGGCATCGAGCCGCCTGGAAGTTGCCGTCGTGGCTTGACTGGTCAAAACCGCCACTTGGGCCAGAAGAACGGCCAGAATGGCCAGCACGGCGATGGCCGCCATCAATTCCACCAAGGTGAAGCCTTGGTCGCCTGGGGATTGCCCTTGAGTCGATGCAGATGTCCGGATCATGGCTGAGGAATGGTCGCGACGGTGTCCACGAAGTCCGAGGAGTTGGAGTTGAGCGCGGGCCAGCTCACTTTGATGTAGGCCTGGTAAGGAGCCAGACCGGAACTGCCGTTCGCTGGCGGCATAAAGACACATTCCACCAGATAGTGCGACCCGCTTAAGTTGTTGGTGGTGTATGGACTGCTGTCGCTGACCCCAAAAGTGTTTGTCATCGCAACGGTCATGGTATTGCTCAATGCCGGCAGAAAGTAATTTGAGGATTGATCCGTGAGGGGCGTGGCTTTCCGGTCCGCAATCACCGCGCTCATGACATTGATCGCCCCACTTTCGTCCAGGGATTCCTTGGAAGATTCCAAGCCAACCGGCAATAGAGAAACCATGGCAAGTATGGCGAACGCCGTGACGCCCAAGGCAAGAACCACCTCAACCAGCGAAAAGGCGCGGACGTTCCTTGAGTTGTAAAGGCCGCCTTGACGCGCATGGGCCGAAAAAAAAAGGATTCTCATGGACGAAAGACGTTAACCTGCCCGGTCAGCGTGCCCACTTGAAGCGCCGCGACGTTGGGATCACTGGCGTTGCTTCCACGAACCGGCTGTAAGATCATTTGGACCCAATGCGTACCGTCAGGGGAGGATAAACCAAGCGAGGCTTCGCCTTGAGGATTAAATTGCAACACATAGGTACTGCCAGTGGCATTCGTACCCCCGCCAAAAGTCACGTTCGTTCCCCCACCCGCTTGCTGAAATGTCAGTGTAGTTGACTTGGAAATATCGTCGGCTGAGCTCGCCATAGCCGTCAAGCCGGTACTACTGGTGTCAACCGAGGAGCCAAACTTTGACGTGAGTTCCAAGTGATTGTAGGTTTGCAACTTGTTTATCGGGGTGTAGTTCGCATTCGATAAGTCAGTGGACTGACCTGTCGTGCCCGCTACCACACCTACCATCAATTCTTGCGTCGTGGTATTTTGAGAAAACCCCACCCACACATAGGTATTATGAGCCATGGCATAAGCCCGGGCCTGGTTCAGCAACATGGAAATCCCGTTCACCTCCTGATTCAAGTTTCCGTTATTGCTCAACGCACTCAGGGCGGGGCCGGCAAGCGAAGCCAATATTCCTATGATCGCTATAACCACCAGCAACTCAATCAGGGTAAAGGCAGAACTCCTCCTTGGTAGCCGGAAGCCGGGACTGGGTTCCAAAAAGGCATCCCCTTTGTTTCGCCTTGATAGAACAATAGGATGTATCATGACGCAGTTCCGTGAGGTGGTGAAAAACTCATTTTCCTATGGGATTTTCTTCTACTGTAATCATGTCAGTACAATGTATGTTGAGCTACCTATGTCAGTACAATGTATGTGATTACGATAATGCCTTAGTGGCACGAAGACAATGGTTGTGGAGGTCAAATTGTTGACTAAACAGGGAACTTCTTTCCTTTACTCTCGCTCAAATTGATTCGTCGGGTGGTACGATTCTCTCTCCAAGTCCCTTCTATGAGAATATTCTGGGGGATGAGGGGAATGCCGCGCCTATGCGAATGAAGCAGCTGAACCAAATGATCGACCGCGGCCCGTCCAATTTCTATTTCATTTTGGTCGACTCCACTGTGCACGGTGTCATCGCGAGTAACCCCCAGGCTGACGGCCCCAAGCTTCTGTGGCACAGAAAAGCCCGGTGACTCGGAAATCAAATCAATGAAGTGGGTCTCGTCGACAATCACGGCGTCCAAACGGTTGGCTCGAATCCAGTCGAGGATGCGAGTTTTTTCCCAACCTTCCACCAAGAGGGGATCGATTCGGCACGCCTTTCGCCCGCTTGCTATCTCGGAAAAATAGCCGCCGACCCACGCTCCGTCCACCCGGCCATTCCATATGCGATGGACACAAAGGCCGATGCGCCGGTATCCAAATGAATATAGCTTGCGCACGGTCAGCTTCACCGTCCGAAAATGATGGTTCGTCACGCGATGAAAGGAGGGAAAGGCGAGGGAGTAACCGAAGCTGACCGCCGCGAAGGACGACCAGTCCATGCGAATGCGCATCTGCATGCGCGCTCCCGGCTGGGGATGGATGAGAATTCCGGCTATGCCGCGATTTTCCAGCACCTGGGCCATCAGCGCGGGGGTCATGCCCGGCTTGCGCAAAAGAAATTCCTCCAGTTTGTAGCCCAGTTCCCCCGCCCGCTGCTGCGCTCCCTCAAGATAGGCGCTAAAACTTGTGCGGAGATGGAAAACCGATTTACTGTCGTTGACCAGCCACGCCAGCGTGGAGTGATAGGTCGGCGGCCGGATGGCGTTCCGGTAGAAGGCCAGCGCCTTCATCATCGGATCGGGGCTGTAGCCCGCCTCCCGCGCAACGCGAAGAATTTTTTTCCTGGTTTCAGCCGGCAGCCGGGGTTCCCCGCGCAGGGCCAGCGAGACGGTTGAATAATGAAAGCCCGATTTTTTTGCGATATCTCGGATGGTGATCCGGCGGGGGATGAGGTCCATGGAGGGCGGTCAACAATTTGAATGGCAAGGCCCTTGTTGTCAAAAAAATAGTTTCGCAGAGTTCAAAAATCAGCCTTACTTCAGAGATTCATGCTACGAGAATGATGTTCTCGCCTAGGGAACCTTGTGGAGATACCGTATTCCTTCAGGATGGGGTATTTGTCCCTCGCGTCACTCTTTCTATCGAATTCGATCAGATGATTCCATGTTCATAACGTGACCTTTAATACCTCTATAACTATGATGCGGACGATCATGATGATTGGTGCGCTCGGCCTTACTTGCGGCATCTCGAGAGCACAGGATGTGACCCAATACCAAAGGGTTCTCTTCATCGGCGACAGCATCACACTCCACGGACCTGCAGCGAATCTCGGCTGGTCGGGCAATTGGGGCATGGCGGCCTCCGCCGAGGACAAGGATTACGTCCATCTCTTCATCGCGAAATTGACACAGGCCCGGAACGGCTCGGCGCCTATCGTCGCCATCCTCGGAGGAGGGGGAGGCAAAGTGACCGACAAAGTCGCGTCGGCGTCCAGCTTCACCGACTTCCATGCCGACCTGGCGGTGGTCCAGCTCGGTGAAAATGACAACACCAATGTCAACGAGGAAGGTTTCCAGCGCCCCTATGAGGGCATTCTCGCGGCGATTCAGGCAGGGAACCCGAAGGTTCGCATCCTTTGCACCGGCGTCTGGGGTTATCCCCTTGGCAATCCGGAAAAGAATCGGATGATCCGCGCCGCCTGCGACAAATTTGGCGCTACTTACGTCGACCTTGGCAAGATAACGCCGAATCCGGCCGCCCGCGTGCTTTTGGAAAAACGGTTCACTAACGCTGCTGTCAACTGGCACCCCGGCGACGTGGGTCAGGCAGGCTATGCCGACGCCCTTTGGGATGCCTTGACGGGTCCGGCTCCGGCGGTCACAGCTTCAACGGCCGCGGCTCCAGCAGTTACCTCCGTCTCCAACTCAGTCCCTCCGATCGTTTCTAATGCGGAAAAGCCTCCGACTATCGATGAATTGTGGACCGGCAGTTCCGGTCTTAACTGGCAGCCCCAGCCGACGGTCGAAAACGAACAGGGCCATCCGGTGGTGCGAATCAATGTCACCGATCCTACACAAGCCTTGATGCTGGGCGCGCCCTTGGACACCACTGTGTGCAACGGGCATTTTGTCGTGATCGAAACGCGCGTCCGCGGGGAAGGAATTTCGCCCAAGCCCAACCACTGGAATGGAGTGAAGGTGATGCTCCAAATCGGTAATGCCGAGGGCAAATATGACTATCCGCAGGCGTACCTCCCGGACGGCACTTTTGATTGGATGCCGGCGCGCTTGGTGGAACGCATTCCCGACAATACGGTCTCGCTTGCCCTCAGAATCGGTCTGGAAAATGTCAGCGGAACCGCTTTCTTCGACAGCCTCCACATCACCATTTCGACGAACGAGCCTCCGGCCCCACCTCAGGCTTCACCCTGAATTCATTTTGGCCAACATGGGCTGTTTATCTTTGCGTCGAATTGGAAACTTCATGATTGACTTCAATCATAAGATTCCCAATCCTTCAGCCGCTGAAAGTTCCACTCCACATCGTCAGGGCCCGCCGTGAACGCTTGGCGGCCATGGTTGCGCAGCAGGGGTTTCTTCCCATCCGGGAGCTTTGTCGGCAACTGGAAGTTTCCGAAGCAACCGCGCGCCGGGATTTATCGGCTCTTGAGAACGAGAAAAAAATCAGGCGCACCTATGGCGGCGCACTTTCAGAATTCGAGAGCCGGTTTCCCTCCTTCACCGAGCGCCGCGGGCGCTTCCGTCGTGCGAAGGCCAAGATCGCCGCAACGGCCCTCTCCTTCATTATACCAAACCGCACCTATTATTTTGACACCGGCACGACGATGTTCGCCATCGCGGAGGAATTCCGGGCGCACCCGATCACTCCGCTGAAAATTGTTACACCGAACATTCCTTTGGGCGAATTACTCGCCGGAATCGAGGGTGTGCAGGTCTTTTTCCCAGCGGGACAGCTCTTCAGCCGGCAATCGGTCCTGCTCGGGGAACCGGTTTGCAGAAGCCTTGAATTCTGGCGGTTTGACGTGGCATTTCTCTCCGCGGAAGCCATGAACTCCACCGGCATCTGGAACTCGCAGGCGGACGTCATTAAGCAGCAGAAGGTCGTACTCCGGCGGAGCGCCAGCTCGGTCTTCTGCTTGGATGCCAGCAAGCTGAACCATAAGGCCCTGCATTTTCTAATCCCGTGGAATAAAATCGGCACACTGCTTACCGACGCGCCCCGCAGCAAGCTTCAACAGGCCGGGATCAGGGTTCGCGCCAGCCGGTATTGCCCCGCGGCTTAAGAGTCAAAGCCGAGCTGAAAATAAAAATTGAAATGTTTCCCTCGGGAAAATGGGACATTTCTGCGTCATTTTATTGAGATAAGTTTGACAAAAAACCGATTTTCTTTATGATCGAACTCGATCGTAAACGTTTACTTTGGTATTTGCTGATATGACCGCCCTCGTCGCCCCAAACCGTTCGATCGTCGAATCCCTCGTCCGCCAGTCACTCTTTCGGGAGATCGGCAGGGAGCAACCGGCGACCCCAGCCCCGACGCTGGTCGTCAATAGCTCGGCCCGTCACATGCACATCTCACCCGAAAACCTCGAATTGCTTTTTGGAAAAGGCGCTGAATTAACCGTCCATAAATGGCTTTACCAGGAAGGGCAATTCGCCGCCCAGCAAACCGTCACTCTCATCGGGCCGCGCAAACGCATCATCCCAAACCTTCGCATCCTTGGTCCGTGCAGAAACCTCACTCAGATTGAACTCGCCATCACGGACTCCATCCAACTCGGCATTGACGTTCCTCTTCGTATGTCCGGAGACATCGAAGGAACACCGGGCGGATACGTGATGGGCCCGAAGGGCCTGCTCGAAATGAAACACGGCATCATTCGCGCCGCGCGTCACGTTCACATGTCCCCGTCGGACGCAAAGTTTCACAACGTCAAGCACCTCGATAAAATCACCCTCAAGGTCGACTCGAAAGGCTGCAGAACCCGTTTTGACGACCTCATCGTGCGCGTGGATTCTTCCTTCAAGCTGGAGGTGCACATCGACACCGACGAGGCCAACGCCTGCGACTTGGAACACGCAACAAAAGTGGAACTTTTGAAATCCTAACTACAACCCAAACATCAAAACATAAAATGAGCGAAGCAATTGGACTAATCGAAACGCGCGGCTACGCGGGGCTGGTGGAAGCCAGCGATGCCATGGTCAAGGCCGCGAATGTACAACTAATCAAATCCATTCCCATCGGCGGAGGGCTGATCACCACCATCGTGCAGGGCGACGTAGGGAGTGTGAAGGCCGCCGTCGAAGCCGGCAAGGAAGCGGCAACACGTATCGGCAATCTTGTTGCCTCTCACGTCATCGCCCGCCCTGCCGCGGAAATGTTGAAGTTTTTCGTCGGTTAAATCGAAAGGAAAATATTACTATGGCTGGACAAGCACTCGGAATGATTGAAACCAAAGGCCTCTGCGCGCAGTTCGAAGCTACGGACGCGATGTTGAAAGCCGCAAATGTTGAACTGGTCGGATGGGAAAAAATAGGATCGGGCCACGTCGCGGTTTTCGTCCGCGGCGAAGTCGCCGCCGTCAAGGCCGCCGTCGAAGCGGGCGCGACTGCCGCGGCCTCGATCGGTGAAGTAATCGCCGCCCACGTAATCCCACGTCCCCACGACGACCTGGCCACACTCGGTAAATTTCTCGGCGCCAAAGCAGCCGCGGCAAAGTAACACCGACTTAAAATGACGGCGAATCGATGAATCTGAACCAGATCCTCGTTGCGAATATCGGCAGCACTTCATTCAAGTTCCGCTTGTTTGAAATGCCTGCCGAGCGCCTTCTTGCCCAAGGGGGCATCGAATGCATTGGCAGCGCGGAATCACCGTTCAAGTTCCGGATTGGAAATGAACCAGATAGAAAAGGCTCCGCTTTCTTCGCTGATCATGGCGAGGCCATTGGGTTTGTGGAAAAAACACTTGGCGGATTCGGCCACCTCGCCGCCATCGGATTCAAGCCCGTCGGCGCCCGCAACATCAGCGGCACGCAACTCCTCGATGAAAACGTCCTGCGTGCCATGGAGGAATTCAACACACTCCTCCCTGTACACAATCCACCCTATATTGCAGCCGTGCGGATGTTCAACAAGCTCTATCCGCAACTCCCCTGCATCGGCACGTTTGAAACAGCATTTTACGACGAAGTGCCCCTGAAAAACCAACGCTATCCGGTGCCTCTTGAGTGGGAATCCAAATATGGCATCCGCCGCTACGGTTTCCACGGAGCCAGTCACCGGTACGTCACCCAGCGCTGCTCTGAATTGTGCGGCACCGACAAGCTTCGCATCATCTCCTGCCATCTGGGCGGCAGTTCGTCGATTGCCGCTGTGCTCAATGGAAAGGCGGTTAATTCGAGTTGGGGCATGACAGCGCAGAGCGGCCTTCCACAAAATAACCGTGTAGGAGATTTCGATTGCTTCGCCCTCATCTACCTCGCCCGGGATCTTGGCCTCGGGCTCGACGCGGTTGAAAAGGCCCTCACTACTCAAGCCGGTCTCAAAGGCATGTCCGGTCTCCCGACCGGCGATGTTCGCGACATCCTCGCCGCCGCCAAATCGGGCAACGAAAACGCCCGGATCGCCCTCGATGTCTTCACCGGTCAGATTCGCAAGTTTATTGGCCAGTTCCTGGTCGAACTAAACGGAGCAGACGTCCTTATTTTCACTGCCGGCATCGCCGAGAACAACCCCTGCTTGCGCGCTGAAATCTGCGCCAACCTTGATTTTTGCGGGCTTGAACTCGATGAGACTTTGAACGCCACGGTCGGAGCCACCGAAGCCGTAATCTCCACCACGCGTTCAAAAATCGAGGTGCGCGTCATTCCAACCAACGAGGAACTCATCATCGCCCGCAACGCCTGGACAAAACTTTCAACACTCAACTGACAACCACCAACCCACTGAATAAAACACATATGGCACAACAAGCACTAGGAATGATCGAAACCCGCGGCCTCGTCGCCCTCGTTGAGGCGACGGATGCGATGCTTAAATCCGCAAACGTTGAGATTATCGGCCCGATGACCCAGGTCGGCAACGCCATGGTCACCGTTTGCGTCAGCGGCGATGTCGCCGCCGTCAAAGCAGCCACAGAGGCCGGCAAAACCGCAGCCCAATCACTCGGCGAAATCGTTAGCGTCACCGTCATCGCCCGGCCGCATAACGATCTGGCCAGCGTTCTTCCAAAATCAAAATAAAACCTGCAACCACACCGCGATGAACCCCAAACCATGTTTGAGCGCGAAATGATTTCTGATTTTTGGGGCTCTTGCGGCGTTTTACGGACCAACAAATCCCGGCCATGATATTAGCAAAAGTTGAAGGCTGCGTCGTCGCGACCAAAAAAAACGCCAAAATGACGGGGAATAAATTGCTCCTCGTCAGGCCCATGGTCATCGATTCAGCCTCCGCAAGCGAATTCAAGCCTGGCTTGAGTACGCTGGTAGCCGTCGATTCCCTTGGGGCTGGTGAAAATCAAGTCGTTCTGGTGGTCCAGGGAAGCTCCGCCCGTCTAGGCACCGACGCCAAGGATTCTCCGGTCGACGCGGTCGTCATTGGCATCGTGGACACCGTGGATATGGCGAAGAGAATCCTTTACCGCGCGCCTTGATTCCAACAACTCATTCGGAACCATTTACGACTAAAAAACATGGCCACTATCGACGAGAGACTTGTTTCCAAAGTGGTGAGTGAGGTACTTGCCCGTCTACAAACGCAAGTCACCACCGTCAAATCGGGGGCCTCTAATTTCGGCGTTTATGAAAACATGAACGACGCTTGCGACGCCGCGCATCGCTCGTTTGAAAAATTGCGGGATCTCGGTGTTTCCGCCCGCAAAAAAGCGATCAACGTCATCCGCCGCATGTGCGTCGCCAAGGCCACGGAATGGGGAACCATCGAGTTCAACGAGACAAAAATCGGCCGTCTCAATCACAAAATCGAAAAACTTAAAATCTGCGGTGACCTCGTCCCCGGCGTCGAAATGCTGGAACGCATGGCTTTCAGCGGCGACTTTGGACTTACGATCATCGATTTTGCGCCTTGGGGCGTCATTGGTGCCGTGACCCCTTCGACTCACAGCGTTCCCACTCTCACGGGAAATGCGATTAACATGATCGCCGCCGGCAACTCTGTGGTTTTCAACACCCATCCCGCCGCCGCGAAATGCGCCGCAATTGCAATCCGTGCTTACAATGAGGCTATCTTCCAGGAAACCGGGATTTCTGATCTGTTGACCACCGTAGTCAAACCCACACTCGATACTTTCGATGCGCTGTGCAAGCACCCAAACGTGCGCCTGCTGTGCGTCACCGGCGGCCCGGCGGTCGTCGCCGCCGCAATGAAGACCGGCAAGCGAGCCATTTGCGCAGGGCCGGGGAATCCGCCCGTTGTTGTCGATGAAACCGCCGATCTCGAACTCGCCGCCAAATCCATCATCCAGGGCGCCTCGTATGACAACAATTTACTTTGCATCGGTGAGAAAGAAGTATTCGTCGTTGATTCAGTCGCGGACAAACTCATTTCCGCATTGAAGAAAGCTGGGGCCGTGCATCTCAATGCCGCCCAAGTTGAAGCGCTGGCGGACAAGGCATTCGTTTTCCCGCAGGGCAAGGGTGCGGGCTGTCCTCATCCGGTCGTCAACCGCGATCTGGTCGGACGCGATGCCGCTGTACTGGCGAAGGCCATCGGCCTCGAGGTTCCGCCCGCGACACAACTCCTTTTTGGTGAAACGAAAGCCGACCACATTTTTGTCGATGAGGAGCAAATGATGCCTTTTATTCCCATTGTCCGCGTGGCGAATGTGGACGCTGCCATCGTCGCCGCTCTCAAAGCTGAGCACGGCTACAAGCACACCGGCGTTATGCACAGTCAGAATATCCGCAACCTCACGAAAATGGCGCAGGAGATCGATACCACCCTGTTCATCAAAAACGGTCCGTCCATGACGGGTCTGGGACTCGGCGGTGAGGGCTTTCTTAGTTTCAGCATCGCGACCCCCACCGGTGAAGGCGTCACCACACCCATGACCTTTACCCGCTCCCGTCGCTGCGTGATGGTGGAGAGTTTAAACTTATTTTAGCCACGACCGACCAGATGAGAATTGCAACAATCAAAGGCCACGTCACCTCGACGATCAGGCACGGGAGCTTCAA
The DNA here is from genome assembly GCA_021272315.1 of Methylacidiphilales bacterium. GTDB lineage: Bacteria > Verrucomicrobiota > Verrucomicrobiia > Methylacidiphilales > UBA1321 > JABDGH01. The sequence goes on from JAJSLI010000169.1 coordinate 42,549, forward strand.
AGGCCAAAGGCTTCTGATTGCCGTTCCGGACAGCCCCGATGTTGCGCCGCAGGTGGTGCTCGATCCGCTCGGCGCAGGCATCGGCCAAAAGGTCATCATTTCCAGTGACGGCAGCGAGGCCCGCAAAATCGTCGGCGATGAACACAGCCCTGCACGCTGGAGCGTGCTCGGCATTATCGATCCGGAAAGGACGCTCGCGCTATGAGACTCGGAACGGTGGTAGGCCGTGTCACACTTTCGGTTCGCAGGAAGGAAATCTTCAGCGAACGGTTGATGCTTGTTCTGCCCTGGCGGAGAGAAACTCTCTCAGGCGCGAAAAAGTTCGACCCCGCGATTGTTGTCTACGATCAACTCGGCGCAAACGTCGGCCAGACGATCACCATCAGCGAAGGCCGCGAAGCAGCATGTCCTTTCCCCAACCCAACACCCGTGGACGCCTACTGCGCCGCGCTGGTGGACGACGTTTTTTACAAAGAATAACTCATGAAACTATTCGCACAAAAAGAAGCCGTGGCCTTCGTCAAAACAGGACTCAAGGAATTTCGCTACGACCGGGAAATCCGTCTCACACCAGGGGCAAAGGACATCCTCACTGAAGCGGGCATCAAGGTCGTCTTTGCTACCGGTGCCACCCCCCCCTCGCCTACTGCCGCTTCAGCGCCTGCATCCACGGTTGGTGCTGGAACTTCCGCGGACCTGAAGCTCTTCAACTCTGCAGAGTCCGCTCTGCTCAAGCAGCAAATCTGCGACATCGGCCGCCGCATCTGGATGCGCGAGTACTGTGATGGCAATGGCGGCAACATTTCCGTGCGAGTCGGACCCGATCGCTTCATTGTCACGCCCACTGGTGTAAGCAAGGGATTCATGACGCCCGACATGCTTTGCATGGTCGATGGCAAAGGCAATCAGCTCGCCGGCACCTGGAAGCGGTCGAGCGAGTTCACCACGCACGCTGCCATTTACGAAACGGTGCCCGAAGCCGTCTCCGTCTGCCATGCCCACCCCTGTCACGTCGGCGCATTCGCCGTCAAGGGAATGCAACCCCCGCCTCGGCTCATTCCCGAATTGGAAGTGTTCGTCGGCACAGTCGCTGTTGCGGAATACAAAACACCCGGAACGCCGGAAATAGCAGCTTCCATCCGTCCGCTGGCCCCCCAGCATCAATCAATTATCATGGGCAATCACGGCCTCATTTGCTGGGGCAAATCCATCGAGGACGCCTATTTCAAAATGGAAATCACCGATGCTTACTGCCGCACCGTCATTCTCGCCCAGGCTATCCCCGGCACGAGCGCCATTCCGTGCGAGGGCATGGGCGACCTGCTCGCCTTGAAAAAGAAAATGGGACTGCCCGACGATCGTTACGGCCTCAAGCCCGCGGAACTTTGCGAGGTTGACCCATGGCAGGAAATGTGCGGCTCACACGGTTGTTCATCCCCTGTCACGCCATGGAATCCGATGACGGTCGACGCCAAAAAGGATGCGAGCAACGCCGATCTGGAAGCCCTTGTGCAAAAGCTCACCGATGAAATCGTCGCAAAAGTTAAAGTTTAACGTCCTGGCACATCCCCTGCAAACCCCGTCTTGCACAGAAACTCTATAAGCTTATGAAAATATCAATTATCGGTGGAGGAGGCCGGGTCGGTTCCTGTGCGGCGTTTGCGCTCCAATGTTCGGGCATCGTTAAGGAGATTGTTTTACTGGATGCAAACCAGGCCGCTGCCGAAGGCGAGGCCCTTGATCTACTTCATGGCGCCGCGTTTTGTGCCGATCAAAACATTCGCGCCGGCAACTATCCCGATTGCGCCCAGTCCGACATCATCTGCATCACAGCAGGACTACGCCGCAAACCCGACGAATCCCGGCTCGACCTCATCGCCCGCAACGTCACGCTCTTCCGCGGCATTATCCAACAGTTGAAAGAAGCCGGTCTGCGCAAGGATGCCCTTATCTTCGTCGTCTCGAATCCGGTGGACATCCTCACCCAGCTTGCCTTGGAGGACAGTGGTTTGCCAATCAACCAAGTTATCGGCCTCGGCACCGTACTCGATACCTCCCGCTTTTGCTCGCTCATCGCCTCAGCCCTTAATCTCGCTCCCACTCAGGTGCGCGCCATGATCTTGGGCGAACACGGCGACAGCATGGTTCCCATCTGGTCGTCGGCGACTCTCGATGGCTTTCCGCTTTTGAAGTTCACCGGTGTCACGCCTACCTTCCAAAGTCAAATCTTCGAGCGCACCCAAAAAAGCGGCGCCGAGGTCATCTCGCGCAAGGGTGGCGCCGGTTACGCCGTCGGCGTCGCGATCCGTGAAGTCATCGACTGCATCGCTTTGGATCGCCGCCGCGTCCTCCCGATCTCGAGTCATATCAAGGGCGCCTATGGCATCCGCGACATTAGCATCAGTGTCCCGACCGTAGTTGGCCGCACCGGCGTCGTTCAACATGTGGAATTGGAACTCTGGCCTAAGGAATTGCAAGGCTTGCAGCTCTCGGCAAAAGCACTCAAGGATATCCGCGCCAAGGTCAAATAAAAAACCGCGCCCATGCGTGCTGAACGCTGTCACATGGCATGACTAGCTCATTGAAAGTGGGACGAAATGAAACCCTGATGTCGCATTTATTCCATCAGGCCGTTTCGCATTGTTATTGATGCTATGTCTTTTGGAGGAAGTGCTCGCGGAAGAGAGGATAAGGCCGTGAGGGGAGCACACTACAAAATTCGTCTCCTCAATCGCATGCGAAGCTAAGACATCCATTTCATGCAATACTCAAGGCACCTTCGTGCACTCCAACTGATACCGCGGATCTAAAAGCCAGAAGGATGACTCGTCTTCCAGAAAAGCAAGCGCATCAAGGAACACGCCTGCCGTCCATCCCATTAAGCGGATCGTGTGGTCGTCGTCCGAAGTCGAGGAGAGATGACCGGGCTCGTTGGTTTGTCCATGAAGGACTTCGTCTTTGGGGGGAGGAACGGTTGATGGGAGGTAGCCCGGCTCATTGACCGTTCGGGTCGTACCATCGACAGCGTTATATTTTTCCCAGAGATCACCTGTCTTTTCGAACCCGCGGCAGACCGTTTCAATATATTTGCGGGCGATGCGACGAGCATCCTCCATGTAACCGTAACGCTGCAGTGCGCGATAGGTGATGTGCTGCAGAGGGGGCCATGCATTGGGATAATCCCACTGACAGATCCGGCGTGGCTTCTTGGGAATGGCGCCGGCGGAAATGCCGTACGGGTATTCGAGCTGGGGAAGGATTTTTTCCACGGTCAGGGCTGCCTGGCGCTTGTCGGCTAATCCGCACCAAAGCGGATGCAGGGCCGCGGCAGTTACAAAAGATCCCCGTTTCTTTTCGACAAAATTATAGTCGAAAAAGCCTCCTTGCTCTTCGTCCCAGCACAGCTGGCACATCAAGGCCCGCCGTTGTCTCGCCTTGTCGAGCCAGCGGGAGCTCGCCGCGCTCCCGCTCCAGGCGGCAAGGAGAAGTTCGTATAGGTAAAGATTACTGTTAAGGTCAATCGCGCAGAAGTTTTCGCAGACATCGTTGAAGCGGGGTGTGAAATCCCAGCCGGTTTCGGCCTCCGCCATGGTATGAGAAAGTTCCTTCAGGCATTCTTCCGGCGAACGATCTGTCAACCCGACACGTGGCGCCACGACGGGATAGAATTCAATCAGTTCCTGCCGCGGCGCATGATTTCCGTGGTGGAATAGACCCGTTGGAGAGAGCCGCTTAGCCGTCCAGAATTGATATTCGCGTTCCAAAATCGGCGCGGCATTGATCGCAAAGTCTGGATCCTCCGTCTTGGCGGAGACCATGGCGATGAGTGGACCGAGATAGGGTGGCTGCGAGCGATTGAGATAAAACGTTCGATTCCCGTTGGGCATGAACCCAAATCGTTCGACAAGATTCATGATGTTGAGGGTGTTCCCGATCGCCAAATCCTTTTGACCGTCCGCCAATAGACCGACGGAGGTAAAGTAAGTGTCCCAATAGTAAAGTTCCTGGAAGGAACCTTTGCAGCAGGGAACCGTATAAGGATGGGGCAGCCCGATTAAAGATCCTTCATCCTTTGGGACAGTACGTACCGTTTCATACCAATGGTCGAAAATGAATTTTTTGACTTTCCGAATGTTTGATGAGCCAAGTTCGAGATTCATATTATTGGATCTATATCAATCACACAAAACCATCGCGCAATTTGCTGCGTGAGATGAATTGTGCTTCGGGGAGGTAATGGTTGGTATCCGACCCACGGTCAAGCTTTGACAATTAAGCTGTGATTATGAGGTTTGATTTTCTCTGCAATCTAGCGGTTTCAAGTGGCCCGTTAAAGCATTTTTCCTCTCACTTTGGCTTTGGCCGACATTGCCGGAGTAACCTTTTTAACTCGGGTAATCTTCGCTGCTGGCAGGCAGAAAGCATCAAGCCTCGTCCAATATCGCCCGCATGGTCTTCAATAAGATTTCCGACGTGCAAGGTTTTGTCAGAAAGTGTTTGACTCCGGCCCCGGACACTTTGCCTGCGCCGCCGTTCTCAGTTAAACCGCTCATGGCCACGATTTTGACCGCCGGATTGATCCGCCTCAGGGCGTGGATCGTGGCCAAACCGTCCATGACCGGCATCTTCATATCGGTGAGGACCACAGCAATCTGGTCCCGATGCTGGGCATAAATGGCCACAGCCTCCGCACCGTTTATGGCGGTCAAGATCCGGTAGCCGAAGGCCTGCAAAGTCTGGCCGGTGATAGTGAGGATTGAAGCCTCGTCATCAACCAGCAAAACCGTCTCGCCGTTTCCTCGCGGCAAGCTGACCTCTTCCGACGGGTCTTTTTCCGCTTCGGAAGATTTTTCCATAGCGGGCAGGTAGACTTTGAAAGTCGTGCCTTTACCAGGCTCGCTGTAAACATTAACGACTCCTCCATGACTTTTGATAATGGCCATCACCGTCGACAGGCCCAAGCCGGTGCCTTTGTCCAATTCTTTGGTGGTGAAAAAAGGCTCGAAAATCTTGCCGTGGATTTCAGGCGGTATTCCCGTCCCCGAATCGGTCACGGTGATGCTAACATACCTCCCGGACTTGGCCTGCATGTTCATCGCGGCGTAGTGTTCATCCAACACACAATTTTCGACGCTGATGGCTAAACTGCCGCCGTTCGGCATGGCGTCCCGGGCATTCACGCATAGGTTCAGGAGTATCTGGTGCACTTGGGTTGGATCGCCCAGAATCGTCCACGTATCCTTGGGAATGGAAAACTCCAGCCGGATGTCTTTGGGGAAGGTATCCTTGATGATTCTTTCGAGGTCCTTCAAGAGGTGCTTGGGATGAATTTCGATTCGTTCCCCTTCCAAACCGCGCGCAAACGAGAGGACCTGCCGCACGATATCCGCGCCCCGCTTGGCGCTGCTCCGGATGGTCTCCAGAATTTGCTTTGTCTGCGGATCACCTGCCGTGGTCTTGAGAACGTCGATCGACATCATGATCGGCGCCAAAATATTGTTCAGGTCATGCGCGATGCCTCCGGCCAAGGTGCCGATGCTTTCCATCCGCTGCGCCCGCAGAAACTGGGCTTCGATTAACTTTTTCTCCGTGATGTCGGAATTGATCGAGAGCACCGACTTGGGACGCCCTTCATTGTCCCGAATGAGTGTGGCGTGCACCTCGATGGTAAGTTCACGCCGGTCCTTGGTGACATGATGGAGTTCGCCGTTCCATTCGCCCCGGCTGATTGTCAACCTATTGATTTCTTCAAATTTTTTCGGGTCGGTGTGAATAATTTCGAGAATACTCCGGCCAACGACTTCCTGGCGCGTCCAGCCATAGTTGCGCTCGGCACCCTTGTTCCAAAACAGGACCTTCCCCTCGAGGTCGCGGACAATAATCGCATCACGCGCCTTGTCCAGAAAATCCGCTTGTTCGGCAATTTGTTCCACGGCCTTTTTCCGCTCAGTGACGTCGCGAAAAGACCAAATTCTTCCAAAATTTTTCCCGTCCTGGCCCCGGACGGGTGCCGTGTATCGGTCAAAGAATCTCCCGTCAAGGAGTTCAACCTCATCATGACTGACGTCGTCTGGATGATCATAAAGATAGGCGACTTTCTCGGCAAATTGCCGGGGATTTTTAACTTGCTTGATAATCCAATCATATCGCCGTTGATGATCGCTTTCATCGGCCCATTCCTCGGGAAGGCTCCATAAATCGACCATCCGTCGATTCTGGAGCACTTTTTGCCGATCGCTGTTGACGATCAGGATTCCATCAATGTCTGCATTGAGCTGGGCCTCGAGCATGGCGGTTTTCCAGAGAAGCTGCTCGTCGATCCTTCGGGCTTCCGTAATATCACGCTCGATGGCGGCAAAATGCGTGCATTTGCCCTCGGCGTCAAAGATGGGAACAATGTCGATATCCATCCAGTACTCGGTGCCATCCTTGCGATAATTGATGAGTTGCCGCCGAATCGGCTGATGCTGTATCAGGGCCTGGCGAATCTCAGCCAGGACACGTCGGCCGGTTTTGGGACCCTGGAGAATACGGGGAGTGCGCCCGAGCGTCTCGGCTTGCGTGTAACCCGTAAGCCGCTCGAACGCCTCATTTACGAAGACAATTCTCGGGCCTGGCTCGTCGATTAGCTCAGCCTCGGTGATCATGACAACGTCGCTCAACTTCGAAACGCATGTATCGAGCAAAGTCAGCTGTTGCTCCGCCCGCCTGCGTTCGGTCATATCGTTCATGATCGCAATGAAATGGGTAATGACTCCTTCCTTGGAACGGACGGGGGTGATCGTGTGCTCGTCGTGGTAGAGGCTCCCGTCTTTGCGCCGGTTGGTGAAATTGCCACGCCATGTCTTGCCGGAGAGAATGGTGGCCCAAAGGTTTTGGTAAAACTTCCGGTCGTGCTTGCCGGACTTGAGCAGACGCGGCGTTTTGCCCATGACCTCTTCGGAAGAATAGCCCGTCAAGCTGGCGAAGGCTTCGTTGACCCAAAGAATGATGCCTTTGGCGTCCGTAATGACCACCGCATTCGCGGCGGTGGCCAAGGCGGTGCTTTGCAGCAGGAGTTTCTGTTCCGAACGAAGTGCCTCCTCGTTGTGTGCGGCCAGTTCCGCATCGCGAAGAGTTTTCAGGCGTGTCACATCCTTGCTTGTCGACAGGATATATTCAACCCGGCCCTCTCGATTGCGGATCGCTTTGCTGGAAACGTCCACGTAAACCAAGGAACCATCTTTTTTCCGGCGGGTTGTTTCGTAGGTTGGCAGTTCTGCAACCAGCACCTTCCGGAGCATTTCGCCTTCATCTTCCATCCGGTCCGTAGGAATGATGAGTTCGCCCTCCAGACGGCCCACAGCCTCTTCACTTGTATAACCAAATAGATCTTGCGCGCCCCGGTTCCAATAAACCACTCGGTCTTCCGGCGTCTTAACGATAATGGCGTCGACTATTTCGCCCAACAGGAACTCATCAAAATTGGGCGTCATAGGCATTTAAAGTTTAGCTGCTCCCCCCCCCAGGTAACGATTTACTTATGTTATCATCATTAGACTCATTTGCAAAGGCGGGTTTAAAACTTATAGGAGTTAATGATGCCCTTGCCAGGCCCTCGAAGGATGCTCCCTATCGTTGGAAGATGGTCTTGCAGAAGATTAATTTTAACGGAATGACTTCGTAGAATTATAACAATCCAGACAACCCCTCACCCGACCACGAAATTGATCAGCTTGTCGGGCACAAAGATCACTTTCTTGAGCGTTTTGCCCGCTGTCCACTCGGCAAAGGCGGGCAACGCCCGGGCAGCGGCTTCCACCACGTCCTTCGTTGCACCGGGCGGAACCGTAACGTGGCCGCGCACCTTGCCGTTGACCTGAAAGACGATTTCAATCTCGGTCTTGACGAGATGCTGCGGGTCGGCGACGGGCCAAGCCTCGTAAGCTAGCGACTCATCATGGCCGAGCTGCTTCCAGAGTTCCTCGGCCATGTGAGGAGCAAACGGCGCGAGGAGCAACACCAGCGGCTCGACCACTGTGCGTGGACGCGTCGCCTCTTTGGTCAGGTCGTTGACCAGTACCATCAGCGCCGAAATCGCCGTGTTGAACTTTAGTTTTTCGATATCGTCGCTTACTTTCAATATCGCGGTGTGCAGGCTACGCAGCAAGTTGGCGGAGGGCGCGGCAGCGGTCACCTTCGCGGGCGCGAAATGCCACTCGCCCTCCTGGCTCTCCTCCATGACCAAACGCCAGACGCGGCCCAGGAAACCGTAGACACCCTCGATGCCGGTGGTGGACCACGGTTTCATCTGCTCCAGCGGCCCAAGAAACATCTCGAAAAGGCGTAGCGAGTCGGCTCCATACTCTGTGACCACGTCGTCGGGATTGATCACGTTGCCCCACGACTTCGACATCTTGCGATTGTCCTCGCCGAGAATGATGCCCTGATTGACCAGCTTGTGGAATGGCTCGGGCGTCGAGACGACTCCGAGATCGAAGAGCACCTTGTGCCAGAAGCGGGCGTAGAGAAGATGCAGGACGGCGTGTTCCGCCCCGCCGATGTAGAGATCGACGCCCTTGGTACCCATCCAGTATTTCTCCACCGCCAGATCGATCATTTTCCCGGAATTTTTCGGATCGCAATAGCGCAGGTAGTACCAGCACGAGCCAGCCCACTGCGGCATCGTGTTCGTCTCACGCACACGGCCATCCGGCAGCCGGAGCCAGTCGCCCGCCTTGGCCAGCGGCGCATTCCCTTCGGGACTCGGCTTGTAGTCGTCCAACTCGGGCAACATCAGCGGCAATTCCGATTCGGGAATGACTTCGTGCTCGTTGCCGTTCCAAATCACGGGAAAGGGTTCGCCCCAGTAACGCTGCCGGGAAAAAAGCCAGTCGCGCAGCTTATATTGGATGCGTCTGGAGCCGAGCTTCTTCTCCTCGAGCCACGAAATTATCTTCGCCTTTGCCTCGGCAGTTGGTAGCCCGTCGAGGAAATCAGAATGGATGACGTGGCCTTCACCGGTAAACGCCGCAACGGACGTGTCGGCCTGCCGTAAACCGGATGCGGATTGGAGCGATTCGACCACCTCGATGATGGGGAGAGCATACTTCACCGCAAATTCATGGTCCCGCTCATCATGCGCTGGTACGGCCATGATCGCACCGGTGCCGTATCCCATGAGAACGTAGTCGGCTATCCAAATCGGTATTTTTTCGCCGTTTACCGGATTGATTGCCTCAGCTCCGGTAAAAACGCCGGTCTTGCTTTTGGCTAGGTCGGTCCGTTCCAGGTCGCTTTTATTTGCCACCTCGACCTTGTATTTCTGCACAGCGTCGCGCTGTTCCGGCGCCGTGATTCTGTCCACCAACGGGTGCTCAGGCGAAAGAACCATGTAGGTCGCGCCGAAGAGCGTGTCGGGCCGCGTGGTGAAAACGGTGACTCCTGCGGAGGGCAGCTCCGCTTCGCGGCCAGAGACATCGAGCGGGAAAACCACTTCCGCGCCTTCGCTGCGGCCGATCCAATTGCGCTGCATTTCCTTGAGCGACTCGGGCCAGTCGAGCTGGTCGAGATCGTTCAGCAACCGCTCGGCGTAGGCGGTGATTTTCAGCATCCACTGGCGCAGTAGACGCCGCTCGACCGGATGGTTCCCCCGCTCCGAGCGCGGCCCCTCTTCAGTTGCAAGCACTTCCTCGTTGGCCAAAACGGTGCCGAGCGCGGGACAGTACCAGACCGGCGCGTGCGAAACGTAGGCCAGCCCCTTCTTGTAAAGTTGGATGAAAATCCACTGTGTCCACTTGTAATAGGCGGGATCGGTTGTGTTGATCTCGCGCGACCAGTCGTAGGAAAAGCCGAGCTCCTGGATCTGACGGCGAAAGGTCGCGATATTCTTCTCTGTCGTCTCGCGCGGATGCGTTCCGGTCTGTACGGCGTATTGCTCAGCGGGCAGGCCGAAGGCGTCCCAGCCCATCGGATGGAGCACGTTGAAACCCTTCATCCGCTTGTAACGCGACACAATATCGGTGGCGATCCAGCCCTCGGGATGACCAACATGAAGCCCCGCGCCC
>JAJSLI010000031.1 GCA_021272315.1 Methylacidiphilales bacterium
GTTCTCCAGCCGGCCGAGGTCCTCTACAAAAAAGCGGTCATGGTCGAGCGCGGCAGCTTCCGCCCGATGACTTACGTGAATCTCGACATGATCGAGTGCGCGCTGGCGAAGTTTAAGGCCGATCCGGCGGTCGGCGATAAGCCGGTGGTGCCGCTGATGGAAATCACGATGCGCAATCTGCTGGCCGGCGGGGACGACGTGGACCGGCGGGATTTCCTGGCCCGCGCGGAACTGCTCGCCGCGTGCGGCATGACGGTGCTGATCTCCGATTACTTCGAGTATTACCGGCTGGCCGCATACCTGGCGCGGCAGACCCGGGAGCGCATTGGCATCGTCATGGGCGTGCCGAGTCTCATCGAACTCTTCGACGAGAAATACTACACCCAGTTGCCGGGCGGCACGCTCGAGAGCTTCGGGCGGTTATTCAAGAACGATCTCAAGTTGTATATTTATCCTTTGTGCCGCAAGCCAGGGGATGAACTCCAAACGGCAAATACCGTGAAGGTGACGCCGGAATTAAGCCCGCTGTATGACTATCTCATTAAACGGGGCAGCTTCGTTCATCTCGATAACTTCAAGCCGGAGTATCTTCATATCTTCTCGCGCGACGTGCTCAAGCGGATCGCGGCCGGGGACGAGACGTGGGATGAAATGGTGCCACCGCAAGTAGCATCGCTGATCCGCAAGCGCGCGTTCTTTGGTTATTCGGCGGGGCGGGGGTGACGGGGCCGGGGACGCGCTTACAGCGCTTGTCGCAATGAACGGAGCATACCCGGGCCTGCGCTCGCGTTGCTCGCTCCAGCCCGGGCTGGTACAGGGCGGGCTTTCAGCCCTCGGCGGCGATGCCGATTAGCACGGGGCTTACAGAGACGAGCTTTCAGAGGGTGTTCCGAAATGGTTTAAGCTCTACAGAGTAAAAGGTCGAAAAGCGGTTTCGCGATGAACCGGCAAGGGCCGGCAAGCAAAGGCCCTTCTGGAGAACTTTGCGCCTTCGAGGAGGAGGAGGAGGGGGCACATGGTGCATCGGCTGGCGGGCGAACCGCGGCTTTGCGTGAGGCCCTCTGCCAGAAGGAATTATGCTCACGCATAGCCGCAAATGCGCAAAGAGAAACAGAGCGGACTGCCGCCGAAAACCGCGCGGCTACGCCTGCAGATGTAAGCCGGCCATATCTTCGCTCTTAGCCATTCCACGCCAGCCAGTTGCAAAAACTTTCGGAACACCCTCTTTCAGCCCTCAGCGGCGATGCATCATCGATGCGTTACAATTCTGCCAGGTACTTGACTCGGGAGACTAGCGTCCGGCGGTTAGGCGGAGGAGGCCCCAGAAGAGGGTGACAATGCTGCACGTGACGGCCATGCAAATGGCGAACCCGACGCCATCGACACGGTCCCACCTGGTCCATTCCCAGTTCGAGTTCGGCAATAGCTTGAGATGATTGAACCGGTTGGGGTTGCGGCGGGTGTCCTCCATTGCCTGGGCCTCGAGTTCCGGCGTGGCTCCGACAGGGGTTTTCATTTTTCCGTAGAATAGATCCACCGTTTCCCTGGGGGGCGGGCGGGTAAAGAAACTGACGCCCACGAGCACCAGGAAGGGAAAAAATCCATCAAAGAAAAAATAGACGGATTGAAGGTCGCGAGCGGAAGCTTTGGAGAGATCCAATCCGAAATGGCTGACCAGCCATGCTTCGATATTGAAGCGGCCGGTGCCCCGCATCGGAGAATTTGGGTCTTCAAGATCGGCATGCACGATCCGGTCCCAAAACATGGGGACCGAGTGAGCCTGAGCGAGGACCGGATGGGTTTTTACCAGCAGCGCGGGGTTGGACGCGACGGAGGGGACGAGCTGGGCGATAAAAGGGCCGACCAAAAGGAAAATAGTAAAAAGCAGTACGCACCACCAGACGGCGGCCTTGGTCAAGCGGCGCCAGAAAAAGATGAGTATGATCGCAGCCCCCCACGGGACATTGACCGTGAGCTGGACCCTGATGAAGGCAACGATATCGTTCATGCAAAGGGCGACGCCGACGCCCAGGAGCAGGACGGCCACGATGGTGATGCGTCCGACGGTAACGCCATCTTTCTCGCCAAGTGCTTTGGCAAAAACAGGGTACACGTTGCGCGTGAAGAGGGCGGAAGAGGCCATCGACTGGGTGGCAATATTGGACATCATCGCCGCGAGCAAGCCGGCCAGCATGAGGCCAAAAAATCCGGGAAAAACGAGGAGGTTCCGGGAAAGCATTCCCCACACGGTATCGGGGTCGGCCAGTTTCCTGTCTCCGGCAAAGAAGCCGAGGCCGATGAGGCCGACAAAGGTCCACATGATGATCATAAGACGCTTGGCATAAGTACCGGAAACGGCGCCAAAGCGGGCTGCGTATTCGTTTTTCGCCGAGCCGCTGACACCCATGTTACCCATGACGGCGTTGATTTGAACAATGCTGACAAGCAGGATGGCCAGCAGGCCGTACCAACTGACCGAATCCGTGCCGGCGGCGCCGATCAGTTGCATCATGTCGTGCGGCACATTCTGGCGCAATGTATGGACGCCGCCAATTCTGGCGAAGCCGAAGGGAATGAGAATGAGCGAAAAAATAACAATCAATATCCCCTGGAATACCTCGTTCTTGGCTGTGCCGCTCATGCCGCCGAACATGAGATAGGTGCCAACGAAGCACGTGAAAAGAAGGTAAAACATCCACGGCTTGATGTATGAGACCGAGGAGAATATCCGTTTTGCGGCATAGAGGTCGCTCAACGTCGAGAGATGAGCGGCATCGGCAGGGGAGAGGGTTTGGGTTTTGGACTTTGTCTCGAGAGCGAGGTAATCGCGGTATTCCTCGACCTTTTGTCGCTCGTTGGCGGTCCATGCTTGCTCAGGTTTTGGCATGAGCGAGGCGGTGACGTTATAGCCGACGAGGTTGCCCCACCCAATGAAGAAGATCACGTAGGTGATTTGAAAAGCGGCGTACAAAACCCCCAGCCCGCTGCTGTCGAGACGATCTTTGAAGAGTTCCGCCACGGTGACCAGGCGAACCCGCCGGAACCAGGCGTTCATGAACCAGTAATAGGGGTTCATGAAGATGGTCTGAAAGGCGACCCAGACGCCGGACGCACCCTGCTGGTACACGATGGAGGCGGTGCTGACGGCGCCATTCGCATCCGTGGCGTTTCCAAAATTCAAAAAGAACTGATAGACCTTGCCTAACTTGCGCCCCGCCAGAAAGAAGCCCTCCTGG
>JAJSLI010000080.1 GCA_021272315.1 Methylacidiphilales bacterium
CTCCAACTCTCTCGGTTGGGTTAAGACCCCAAGTTCATCCCAGCAGCCTTAATCCGTCCAGAAATACAGATACAAGGATCAGCTCCCATGAGAGTTGCGATAATCTTCCGGGGGCTGATCCCTCATCATACTTTAAATTCTGAGGTTTCAGAGGTAAGACAAAATCGTTGTACCGACAAAATTGTACCATTTTGAAAGTTCCTGTCTCGTAGAGACTCAGTGATACATTAGAAGGTTCGGTGCTTTAGTTCGGATTCGGTGTGGTTGTGATGGAGAAGCCGTTAATCTGCCAATCATCGCCGTTGTGGATGAGGGCCATTTTAACGAGGCCCGTGCCATGTTCAAAAGCGGCGCTGGCCGTGTAGGTGATATTGCTGCCTAGGCGCTCGGAGAAGGGCAACAGGCCAGTCTGGACATGAGACGATTCGACGCCTTTGTAGTCTTCAAATTTTCCAAGCTTATTTAGAGCTTCCACCATTTGGGCAATCCCGGCTGGGGTGGACGTTTTTTGGGCTTCGGGACTCAGTCTTTGAAGAAGCACCGTCTGCATATCTTGTTCCGAATGCACACTCAGAATCGCCAAGCCGCTTTCTCTGGCGTATCGCTCAGCGGTCGGATCACTGTTTACAATAATATTTGTGTAAAGAAAAGTTATGCCCAAAATGGCGATAACGAGGAGCGTCAAGGCACCTACGACCGCGAGAAAGCGCTCAAGGAATCTTGCATAGTTGCTCGTACTTTGTTTGTGGCGACTATTGCGGTTTGACACGGCTTAATGTGTCGCTCTTTCAGCCTTGATAATCAAGCCTACGCTGGTTTGCGGGCTGGATTTGCTCAGGCCAAAACGCTAAAGTTGAATCGTGGAATTTGCCCCAGCCTGCATTGCAGGGGTAACGCGCAAGCTGCCATCGGAGGAAGTGGTACAATGGATTGTACCACTTTGAACAGGCATCCTACCGCTGTTCCCGCCTGTTACCTCTTGAAATTGGATTTTCTAAAAAACGCGAGTCGCGCCTCCCTCTGAAGAACGACTTGTCCCTCGACAAGCTCGGGATGACGGATCGCTTAAAGAACGGGCCTCGCAGAGGACTCCCACAAGGGGAAACCGCCGGGCGGCGGCCACCCTGCCTTACCGCGACGTGAGCATGACGAAATAGCCGCGCTGGAAGTAAATGGCGCCGAATTGCTGCTGGCAGATGATCTGGAGGCGAACCCGGGTGCCGGCATCAAGTTGCTGCAATTCATGCGGAAGGGACTTTTCGTCGATGACGGGCCGGTTGCCGATGGAGACGACGATATTGCCCGCGCGCAGGCCGGCTTCGGCGGCGGGGCTGTCATCGTCGACACCGGTGATGACGAGGCCCCCGTCGAGTTCGAGCCCTTTCTCGGCCGCCTCGTCCGCGGTAAGGGTCTTGAGGCTCAGGCCGAGATGCCGGTGCAGGGCGTCGAGGGCGCTGCCCGTGGTGGAAACCGCCGGGGCCTTGAGGCCCTTGGCGACGGCGATGGCATCGTTGGCCCAGGCGACGACGATGTAGTTGGGGATGACGAAACCGATGTTCTCAATGGCCGGGCCGGCGAGCTTGGCGGAGTTGATGCCGACCAGACCGCCGTTGAGATCGACGAGCGGACCGCCGCTGTTGCCGGGGTTGATGGCGGCATCGGTCTGGATCAGGTTCTCGTAGGTGTGGCCCTCCGACGTGAGCGTGCGGTTCTTGGCGCTGAGGATGCCGTGGCTGACGGAGTTCTGGTAGCCTTCCGGGCTGCCGAGGGCGATGACGGATTCCCCCAGGAAATTGGGCGAAACGTAGCTGAGGTCGAAGTAGGGGAACTGGGTCTTGTCGTTGATTTTCAGCAGCGCAAGATCCTTGTCGTCATCCTCGTTGACGATGGAAGCCTGGTACTTGGAACCGGTGGAGAGGGTGATGTTGACCGGCTTTTCCCTGTCGGCGAGGGCGACGACATGGGCATTGGTGAGGATGTAACCTTCGGCGGAAACGAGGAGGCCGGAACCGATGCTTTGCGCGGTGTGGTTGATGGGGGAACGGTAGGGACGGAAGAATTGATCGTAGCGCAGGTAATATTCGGGGACCGTTTCCTCGGCGTTGATGTTGACCACGGCGGGCTGAACGTTGGCGACCACCTTGACGATCGGTTCGTTGGCGATGTCGATCTGGCCCGGCGGAGGCGGAACCTTGCCCTGCGGAGCGGTCAGCGCGGGAGGAGGCTCGGGCGGCTGGGCCGACGCCGTGCCGATGGCGCCCAGCGGAAAAAGCGGGAGCCAAGCGTAAAGAAGAAAACGTGGAATCATGTTTCTCCTCACTTATGTGATTATTTGGCCGGGACGCAAGTTACGTCCTTGAAAGCATTCCGGCTTGGTCCGGATGGGACCGGGGTTGTCTTTTGATGGAAACACCCTTAGATGTGCAAATCCGCTGCTTTCCCCGCAGATCGTCATGCCAAAAGCCTACGAAATCCTCCGATCGGTGCGGGAACGCGCGCCCCTGCCTCCGAGCGAGATCGAGGTGCAGGCGCTCTGGTTCGAGCAGCTTTACCAGCCCGTCCTGAACACCGACGACGGACGGACAGTGTCCCTTGTTCAACCCGGATTCTGGAACCATGGCGGCGGACCCGATTTTACCCGCGCGGTGGCGCGGTTCGGCAGGGAGGGCGCGCCGGGCGGCGAGATTTGCGTCGGCAATGTGGAGGTCCACCTTCGCCCCGCGGACTGGAACGCCCACGGACACCATGTCGATCCGGCCTACGAGGAGACGATTCTGCATGTGGTCTGGGAAGCGGGCGGCGGGAAGGCCTTTTTCCCGGCAACGACGTCGTTTCGGCGCGTGCCGCAGGTGGTGCTCGGGACGCAACTGGTGGCGCCCTGGTCGGAACTCAAGCCCTTGTGCGCGTCGCTGCTGCGGCATCCCCTCCCCGACGCGGTGCCGGGTCGTTGTTCGCCCGCGCTGGCCCATTTGCCCGCCGGGCAGGCGGCCGACATCCTGCGGGCAGCGGGGCTGTTCCGCCTGCGGCAAAAGGCGCAGCGCTGGCGCTGGCGGCGGCATCAGGCGGGCCCGGAGCAGGCGCTGCATGAGGCGCTGGCCGAAGCGCTCGGCTTCCACGCGAACCAGGTCCCAATGCGGCTGACCGCCCAGCGTTTGCCGTGGAAGAAACTCCGCGCCATGGAGCACGAGGCGCGGCTGGCCCATCTTTTCGGACTGGGAGGATTCCTGCCCGGCGTGAGCGCGGCAAAGCTGCAGGCCGAACCGCGCCAATGGCTGCGGCGGCTCTGGGAAATCTGGTGGAAGGCCCGGGGCGAACTCGATTACGCGCTGCTGCCGCGCAGTCAGTGGAAGCTGGCGGGTCTGCGTCCCTTGAACCGGCCCGAACGGCGGCTGGCGGCGCTGGCGCAAATCGTGCCGCGCATCCCGGAATTGCTCGCCGCCCTCAAAACACGGAATGCCCAACGCTTCGCGCAAACGCTGCTGGCGGTGCGCGATCCGTTTTGGGAGAAACAGGCAACCGTGACGGGTGCGCCGTTAAGCGCGCCTTGCCGGCTGATCGGTAGCGAGCGGGTGGATGATATCCTGATCAATGTTTTCTGGCCGATGGCGGCGATGGAAGAGCCCGAGGCGGCAGGAGAGGCTTTGGCCAAAATGAACGCGGCGCCGAATGGCGCGGCCCGGATTGCGTCGCAGCGGATGCTCCTTTCCACGCTGACGCCAAAACAGTCCCGCGAGGCGCTGATCCAGCAGGGGCTGCTGCAGGTCTTCCGCGACTACTGCCAGACCGACTGCTCCCAATGCCACGATTGCACTTTTCCGGAAGCGGTGAAAACGTGGCCCGGCAACGGTGTACGGGCGAAATAAATAGCTTCTATCGAGCCAATGGCCCGTCTGGCGTAAGCTGCTGGTATTCTTTGCCCGCTGGGTCGAAGTTGGCAGCGATGAAGTTGATTATAGTGCCGTCGGGCTGGATAGACGGTTCATTAGGTGAACCGAATTCAATAGAAGTCCCGATACATAATCCACTTTCATAGAAAATAGCCGTCCATTTCCGGTCGCCTGTTTTTGGGAGGGGAATGGCTGTACCCCGCGAAGCGTAAGTAACTTTATACCCTGTTACAAACACAACCGGCAATTCACCAGGGGAGTTTTTATCCACTGGAACAGTTACATCCCAGCAGACATTCTCCGGTTTAAGCACTGTTGAAGTAGCCATTATCTTGCCTGGAATATCGAGCCAAAAAATCGCTGGATCTCTCACTTCTTTGTTATCGATGAGATCCTCAATAATTTCATGATAACTTTTCCCTGAGGAGGTCATGTGGTTTTCGTCGATCAGTTTCTGAAATATCTCGGTGGAGCTCGTTCCAGTCGGATATGCACCCTGATGGGCATTCGCGTACGCAAACATGAGCAGACTAATGGCACGTGCCTGCCTCGCCGCATGAGAGCTGCTTACCATTGCAGATGACCAATGAGACCCAGCGCTTGGCCCGAAGATGACCAAAAATGCAAACAATATTGGGAGACCCCACAAACAGTAATGTTTCCAAGGAAAGCCACGAGATAGTGGATCAGTAGGTTTGGAAACCTCAGCCATGGTTAAGTTATCTTAGGCCGTATTTTCAAATTGGCCAAGGCGGGGAGACAGAAAAAGTGATAAGCTAAACCCATGGAAACGAAACTTGCAACTGGTGCATAATCCCGGATACTTTCCGGCTTTTGCGGGGTTAAGCATCAGCAGGATATCACCATCAACATCCCAACTTGAAATTGACGCCGTGAATACCTCTTTTTTGCCGAAGCGGACGAGAGCCTCCCTCATTTTGCTCACCTTGTTGGCTTGGGCATCGCTGAGCTGCTCCCCCATCGCAGGCCAGGACGAACCGGTGACGATCGCCGTGGCGGACAATGGCGGCAGCGCCGATCTTCCGACCCGCTTTTTGGGCCTCAGTTACGAAATGTCGATGCTCCTGCCCAAGGATGGACGGTATTATTTCGATTCCCAGGACCAGGCGTTGATCCATATCTTTCAGACCCTCGGCATTAAAAGCCTGCGCGTCGGCGCCAACGCCGTGGACGATCCCCGCATCGCGGTCCCGCAGGAAAAGGACATCGACGCTTTGTTCAACTTCGCCCGGGCCGCCGGCGTGAAGGTGATTTATTCGTTCCGCCTGAAAAAAGGAAACCCCGCCGACTCGGCGCGGCTGGCCGGCTACATTGCGGCGCACGATGCGGACGCGCTCGATAGTTTTACCATCGGTAATGAGGCCAATTTTTATCTCAAGACCTATGAGGCTTATTTTGCGCAATGGAAGCCCCACTACGACGCCATTTTGCAGGCCGTGCCCCAGGCCATGTTTGACGCGCCGAGTGTCTCTGGAAACAGTTCTTATGTACCGAACCTGGTTAAGGCCCTGTTCGGTGACGGGCATCTGGCGATGGCCAGCGATCACTACTATTTTCTCGGCTCAGGCCGGGTGGGCGAAAAGGACCCGCCAAAAACCCGCAGCCGTTTTCTTTCCAACAGCCTCCATGGCAACTACGAAAAGGACTATGCCCAGACCGGTGCGGTCCTGGCCGCCCAGGGTGTGCCCTACCGGATCGATGAGTTGAACAGTTGCTACAATGGAGGCGCAAAGGATTCGAGCGATACCTACGCTTCCACCTTGTGGGCGCTTGATTGCACCCACTGGTGGGCGGCGCATCACATCCTGGGCATGAACTATCACACGGGCGAATCGGTGGGCCGGGATGGCGCCTTTGGCGCGGCCAATTATGCGGCGTTTGTGCAGGCGGCTGATGGCAATGGATTTGACGCGCGGCCCCAGGCCTATGCCTATCTGGCGTTCAGCCAGGGAGCGCACGGACACCCGCTGGAAGTGAGTGTGCAGACCGACTCCGCGTTTAATTTCAATGCCTACGCTTATCGGGACCACGACGGCACGATTTACCTGACCCTGATCAACAAGAGCTATGGCGACAAAGCGCAACCGGCGACGGTCTCCCTCCAGTTGCCCGCAGGCGCAGACGTGGGCTCATGGCAACGGATGGATCTGGTGGAGAAGGACCAGGACGTCGCCGCTAAAACGGGCGTAACGCTCGGCGGCGGTTCCATCGATTCGCAGGGAACATGGTCGGGGCAATGGCAGTCCTTCGAGGGCAATAATTCCGGCAGCCTGACGGTCCGGGTGCCTCCCGCCTCCGCGACAATTCTGCGCATTCCCGCCGTCAAATGACATCGGCCCTGGGGTCGAAGCAGGGGTGTTCGTAGATTTTTAAAGCACTTACCCGTCAGTGTTTTCAAAATGGCCGGGGCCGTCTGCAAATATTTAATGACGGAAGGATTGTCATTTGTGCCCTGAAATCTACAGTTCGACGATGCCCGGGCATTTCTCAATGGCACACTGGTTTCTGTTGGGCGGCGGCGCGCTGGCGTTCCTGGGTTTGATCCTGTGGGCAACCCTCCCGGTCAAGTCGACCCTACCACCCTACTTCATCACGCCCCTGCTGGCCTTTGGCTACGGCCTGTTTTGCCTGATGCGCAGCCATCAAACCGGGACCCGGAAGCGCACGAATTCAAAGGCATGAGCGATCCGCACAAGAAAACAACCCCGCTTGCCTCCGAACTAAGGCTGATCTGCACCGACTTCGACGGCACGCTGGCCGAACCGGACGGACAGCCCATCCTGACCTCCTTTTTCGAACGGTTGGTGGCATGGCGGAAGCGAGGCCAGCTTTTCTGGATCATTAACACCGGCCGCACCTACGAGAGCCTGCAGGAGGAACTGGTCCGGCGCAAATCGCCGCTCTGGCCCGACTGGATGGTGACGATGGAGCGGGAAATCTGGCTCGTGCGCAACAAGCGCGGCATCGGCTGGTTTGAGTGGAACCGCAAATGCGAGCTGCTGCACACCCAGCTCTTTGAATCGGTGAGCCCGATCTGGAAATTGGTCGAGGATTACGTCGCGCGGCACACCAGCGCGCAATTGGTGCAGGACGCCGGCTCTCCGCTGGGCATCATCGCGAGCTGCGAAGAGGAGGCGGACGAAATTTCGGCTTACATGACGCCGCTGCTGGAAAACTGGCCGACGCTGGTGGCGGTGCGCAACTCGATCTATTTCCGGTTCAGCCATAAATTTTACCACAAGGGCGCCTGCCTGGAGGCGATCAGCAACGGGCTGGGCGTCCCCTCGGCGCAAGTCATGGCCATCGGTGACCATCTCAATGATCTGCCGATGCTGGAACGGCGTTACGCGTGGCACCTGGCCTGTCCCGCCAACGCGGTGGACGAGGTGAAGGAGCGGGTGCGTGCCGAGGACGGTTACGTGGCTGCCACCAGCGTGGCCGAGGGTACAGTCGAAGCTTGGAACAAGCTGTTCCCGCTCAAAAAGGGCAAAAGTTAGGGCTTCCGCAAAACGAGTTCAATCCGACGGTTGAGCTCGCGGCCTTCCGAGGTGTTGTCGTCGGCGATGGGATCGTCGCCGCCCAGCCCGGTGACAAACAGACGGGACCGTGGCACACCGCCGGCCACAATCATGGTTCTCACCGCGCGGGCGCGCTGGAGGGAGAGGGTCTTGTTGTAATCGGGGTCGCCCGTGTTGTCGGTGTGGCCCTCGATGGTCAGGAGCAGGTCGGGATGACGCTTCATGATGGCAACGACACGGTCGATGGCGGGCTGGGCAGCGGCGTCGATGTCGGGCTTGGCGGGAAGAAACGAGACCGGAAGCTCGACCCGGCCGTCCTTGATCAGCGCGGTGTAAAGCAGATCCTCGGGCTCGGCGGTGGCCGGCGGAGTCGACGAGAGCGGCGGGGTCGGCGGAGCCGGAGATGACGGCGGCGCCGACGAGGGTGGCGGGGTCGGCGGTACGACGACGAGAGGAGGAGGAGGAGTTTCGATCGATGCCACGACGACGAGGACATAGGCGGTCGCTCCGGGCTCGAGGCTGACCCAGACGGCGTGGCCGGGCTTGCGCAGAAGGTACGTTTCGTTGACGTCCCCCGTGGCGCCGGTCTTTTCGATGGCGTAGCCCGCGGCGGTGGCGAGCCCTTCGTAGTAGCGCTGCGTCTGGATCAGGCTCAGTGGCGGGTTCCCGGTCGCGGGCGCGTAGCGGATGATGTAGCGATGACCCGTGACGTGAACGGTGTCGAGATGGCCCGAGTCGATGGGCCGGGGCCGCGCGATGGTGAAGTCGAACGCCGCGGGATTGTCCTCGGTATAATCGGTGATGATGAAGCCGGGCGGACGGGTGAAGCCGGGGAAATCGCGCGAGTTGTCAGCATCGCCCGGATTGGCGCGAAGGAGGACCGGCACCGCCACGGCCAGCGCCAGGGGTAGGATTTTTCCGCTCAATCGCATGGCGGGATTATAGCGACTGGGGTGCAAATGATCTAGACGTGCTTTCAAGGGTTACCGAGGCGTAATTCGCGCGCGGCACAGCCCATGCTAGATTCAATTCATGGAACTACCCAGCGAAGTCGGCATCATGACGCTGCCCAACGCGATTCTTTTCCCGCAGGCGCTCCTGCCGCTCTACATTTTTGAGCCGCGTTACCGGGCCATGCTCAAGGAATCGCTCAAGAACCAGCGCATGTTCGCCGTCGCGCTGTCGAACGAACCGTCGGGCACGATGCTTGCGCCCCGCCGGATCGCCGGTGTCGGCTTGATCCGCGCCTGTGTCGACAAACCGGACGGAACGTCAAATCTGATACTCCAGGGCGTCAGCCGCGTGCGATTCACCGATTTCGTGCAGGAAAAGCCCTATTACGTCGGCAGAATCGAAGTCCTTAGCACGGAGGAATCGGACGAGTTGGAGGTCGAGGCGCTCTCCACCAAGTTGCTGGAGATGATCGGCGCGATGCATGACGCCGGCGACATCCAGGCCGAGGGCATCCTGAAATTCCTCAACGATATCCGGGACAGCGACGCGCTGGCCGACATCGTGACGTACAGTTTCATCGACGACGTGGCGCGCAAGCAGGAAATCCTCGAGACGCTGAACCTGCGCCAGCGGCTGCACAAGGTGATCCTGGCGCTGCGCCGGCAATCTTCGGGTCCGAAACTGGGTTAGGCGCTGATTTGCGACAGGATTAACAAGATTAACAGGATTGGGAAAGGCAGGCCGAATCGATTAAAATACTTTTCTCCTGTTTTCATGCTTTCGTGTTTTCCTGTTAAAAAATTCCGTTAATTCCGTAATTCCGTCAAAAATTCAGCGACGGTTTCTTCGGCTTCACTCAGGCAGGTAACCGCAGCTACATGGAGAGGGCCGATCTGTGAAGCAAACGCCTGCTTCCATCGGAGTTTCTCCTTTAGAGAGGGAAGATGGTGTGTTTCGATATGGCGGTGCCGAACGGAAGTTTCGCTGAACGACTGATTGGAAAGCTCTACCGGCTTTTCGTGCTTTTGACGCTCGCGTACGCGGCGGCGGGCTGTTTCCGTCCCATGCTCGACAACGTCGACATCGGGTGGCACATCGCGCAGGGGCGCTGGATGGCGGAGCACGGCGCGATTTATCGCCACGACGCCCTCAACTACCCGAATCTCGGCCATGCCGTGATCGACGAGTATCCCCTCTTCCAGGTCGTGGTCTACCTCGCCTACGCGTTGGGCTGGTGGGGGCCGTGCCTCCTGACGGCCCTGGCCTACGTGACGCTGTTCGTGATTTTCTTCGACGCGGCGCGGCGGTCTGGTCACCAGACCCCTGTCCTTTTCGCGGCATCTCTTGGGTTGCTGCTGCTCTACCTGTCGCTGGCCGTTCCCCTGCGGCCCCACGTCGCGACCTACCTCGGCGTCGCGGCGCTGGGGACTTTCCTGCTGCGGCACAACAAGGCCGTCGGCTGGATCGAGTTCTGGCCGATGGCGCTGTTGCAGGTCGCGTGGACCAACAGCCACAGCGGGTTCGTGCTGGGGCCCGCCCTGGTGGCGCTCTTCGGCGCGGAAGTGGTGGCGCGCCAAACCCTCCGCAGCCGCGCTTTGCCTTGGGCGACGATCCGTACCTGGCTGGGCGCGTTCCTGCTTATTCTGCTGGCGTGCTTTCTGAACCCGTTCGGTGCGGCGCGATTTCAACCGCCGTTTTATCAAGACCGGCTTGAATCGATCCGCGCTTACGTGGGCGAAATGGAACCGCTGACGGGCGCGGGCGCGGCGCTTTACAACGAGATCACGCTGGGCGCGGCGGCGGTCATGGCGCTGGCCGTCGTTCTGCGTCGGGACGTGTCCTGGAGCTTTCTTCTTTTGGCGGTTTTCTTTTATGCCGAGGCGCTGGATGCCAAAAAGGCGTGGCCGGTCTTCGGACTCTTCGTGCCGCTGGTGGTTTTAAGTTCCGGCGCTTTTGTCTACACCGCACCGCGAAAAATTTCCGCGTGGGCGGGCTGCTCCGGTCTCGCCCTGCTTTCGGTCCTGATGGCATCGGCCCTGATGTCGCGGTTCGACGGAAGCCTGACGAGCGTGCAGGGCGGCTGGCGCGAATATGACGCGGGACGCTCGGAACTTTCGCTGGAGGCGCTCGCCTGGATGAAGGCCCACGGCATCGAGGGCCGGCTGTTCCACCGCAGCGAAGACGGCGGCTGGCTGCAGCAGGAAGGCTACGACCACGGGGAGACTTTTGCCGACACCGGTTTCGGCAAGTACGATGAAGCGTTCATCCACGAAGTGGGGCTGGCCTCGGAACGCCCGGCGCTGGTGCCGCGTTACCTTGAGGCTTACCGGCCCGACTTCGTGGTCTGCGGCAATTTCTGCTTTCGCTGGCCCTTCTACCTGAAGCAGGCCGGCTGGCGGATGATTTTTTATTCGCCGAACAGTTCGGTCTGGACGCGGCCCGGCACGCGGGACGACCTGGCGACGGTGGGCGACAAGGAAGTGATGGCGACGTTCCGCAACGATATCGCAACCAACGGGAGGCCGTCCGATCTGCGGCTCTTCGGGCGCAACCTGATCGGGCTCAATTCACTCGGGTTGGGCGATTTCGCGTTCGGGGAGCTGACGTCCCTGCCGAAGGATTTTCGCCGCGCGCCCTGGTACTGGGAAGCGGCGCGGATCATGTGCCGCGAAGAACCGCAGATGTCGACGGCCCAGCGCAACGAGCTTCTCCTCGAGGCCGGGGACGAACACGACGACAGCCTGACCGCCGAGTTCCGCGCCTATGCGCTCGAGGCCAACGGCGACACGGACGGCGCGCTGCGCATCCTGGAGGCGATTCCGCCCGGCCAGCTCCGCGATCCCTCGGCGGAACTGCTGCTCACGATTTATCTCGAACGGAAGAGACCCGAGGCGCTGGCGCTGGCCCGCCGGACCGATTGTTGGGACCTGCGCAACGGACGTCACTGGCAGTACCTGGCCGAGACCGAGGAACAGGCGGGTCATCCGGACGCGGCGGCCCGCGCCTGGGAAAAAGCGGTTTTTTATTATCCCGACGACACGGAGTTGATCGCAGGCGCATCGGCCTTCGCCGCAAAATACCATGATGACGCGTTGCGAGAGGCCATTGAGAAAAGTGCCAGTGTTTACGCGCCGGATGCCACGCCCGTTCCATGAAAGCCGTACCTGTCTCAGTTTCCTTTCAAAAAGCGGACGGTTATTTTCTATTGCGTGACGCGATGAACAGAACAACACATACCCATACAACAACACAGATCCAAGCGAAGTATCCATGGAGATAATCAACTGAAGGAACATATCCGTTTGGACCAGGAACAATTCCCATAATTCTGACCGATAAATGAACCGATGTATTATCCATAAGGAAAATGGGATTAGGTACAGTTTCCCCTAGTCCAATTGCTCGATTCTTGCCAGAGAAAACCGTGCCTCCGTTATCTCGCTGCCTAAGGTGTGCGGACAGGCCACAACTAATCTTCATTTGAAATAACGACATTTGTGGTAGGATCGCGCCCATGATTATTAAATCCTCCAAGCAGAACCGGGACGGGTCCCGGCGCTCATGGGCGTTTCTCGGATTGCTGGCCGCAACCACCCTTTTTCTCGGCGGATGCGCCGGGACACAACAAGCTTACCAGACGACTGCCTACCAGCCGGCATCGCTGAACGACGTGCAGGTCAAGGTCTCGCTGAGCACGCAGAACGTTTACGTCGAGGAAGGCAACCGCCTGCTGATGGCGACGCCGACCTGCGTCGGACGAGTGGGATACCCGACCCCGGTGGGCAAATTCAAGGTGATCTTTAAAGACCAGTTCAAGCGGTCGGAGACCTACGGTTACTGGGTGCGCGGCACCGAGGCGCATCCCGGCGAGTCTTCCCACGAACCGGCCGGCGGCGGGTGGACCTATGTCGGTTACCCGATGGCCTACTGGGTTGAGTTCACACCCGGGTTCGGGTTCCACGAAGGCCCGGTCTGGCCCTACCCGCGTTCGCACGGCTGCCTGCATCTGCACGACACGGCCTCGGCGAAATTCTTCGAGCTGGTGCAGATCGGCACGCCGGTGGAAATCGCCCAGACGCTGCCCGAAGACGCGCTCTACGCCAGGGACGTGAAGCGGCCCACCGACTACGCCGACCCCGATCCGCCGCCGCAACTGATGATCAGCCAGCAATTTTTCCAGCAGCCGCGCGACACGGTTCTCTTGCCCGTTCCGCCGTCGTAAGACCACGGCGGAGTATCGGGGCTGATGGGTCCTATAGGATTTATAGGACCTATACGCCGCCCGGCGTACGCCGGGGGCTATTATCAATAGATCATCTTCCCGCCATCAACCGGCGATAGGCGAGAAAATCGTGGTGCAGGCGGTGGAAGACGCTGTACTTGGCCTGGTGAAAGGCCGCGACCGCGCCCCGCGCCGGCTTGATCACCTGCCCGGCGGCGTTCATCGCGTTCATCGCCGCGAGGATGGCCGGGTAATGGCCCGAGGCGACCGCGCCCAACACGGCTGAACCGAGCAGGACCGCCTCGGGTTCCTCCGGCAGGATGATGTCGCAGCCGGTGATGTCGGCGTGTTCGCGCAGGAAAACCGGATTCTTCGTGCCACCGCCGCAGGCGAGAAGCGTCTTGATCGCGTAGCCCTTCCTGTTCATTTCCTCGAGGATGTGCCGGGTGCCGTAGGCGACGGCCTGGATCGCGGCGAGGTACTGCCGCGCAAGATCATCGGCGGTGGCGGAAAGCGCCAGGCCCGTGATCGTGCCGCGCAGGGTCGGGTTCGCGCGGGGCGAGCGGTTGCCGTGAAAGTCGGGCTGGATGTGGAGATCGCGGGTCAGCATCGCCGGATGCGAAACGCGCTCCGTTTTCGCCAGCGCGTCGAGCCGGGCGTTGAGCAACTCGTAAATCGTCTTTTTGGCCGCCTCGGCCTCGGCTTGGAGTGCAGCGGCCGCCGCGTGCGAAAAAATCACGTGGTCGATAAGCGCGCCGGTCGCCGACTGCCCCCCTTCCGTCAGCCAGAGTCCGGGAATCATCGCCGAAAAATAGGGCCCCCAGATACCGCGAATGTAGCGGGGCGGCCCCGACACGGCCATGTGGCAGCTCGAGGTGCCGCCGATGAGCGCAAGCCGCGTCTCGAGGGACTTGACCGTGACTTTCTTTCCGCCCAGCGGCGCGCCGAGCAGTCCCAGACCGCCCGCGTGCGCGTCGATGATCGAAACTCCCACCGGCGTGCCCGGCTTGAGCCCAAGTTCCGCGGCCGCTTTCTCCGTCAGGCCGGCGCCAACCGGCTCGCCCATGGGCCGGACGCGCGTGCCGATCTTCCCGAAGCCCTCGGCGGCGAGATCGCCAAGACCGATCTTGCGAAAATAGTCCGCGTCCCAGCCCGCGCCGTCGGGGCCCTTGTGCCCAAGATAGGTCCACTTACAGACCGTCGTGCAAAGCGAGCGCGTGTCGTCGCCGGTCGCGCGGTAGGTGAGAAAATCGGGCAGGTCGAGGAAGCGGCGGGTCCGTTCCCAGGTCGACGGCAGATGCTTCTTGAGCCAAAGCAGCTTCGGCGTCTCCATTTCGGGCGAGATGACGCCGCCGACGTAGCGGAGCACCGGGTGCTTGGTCCGGTTGATCCGCTCCGCCTCGGGAATCGCGCGGTGGTCCATCCAGACGATGACGTTCTGTTCGTCGCGGCCCGACGGGCTCACCGTCACGGGCCGGTCGTCCGCGTCCAGCGCGACGAGCGAACAGGTCGCGTCAAAACCGAGACCGGAAACGGCGTCGGCGCCGAGGCCGGCTTTTTCCATCGCGGCGCGGACAGAGTCGCAACACGCGCGCCAGATGCCGTCGGAGGATTGCTCGACGAAATCGGGCTGCGGTTTCCAGATTTGGATGGGGTGGCTGGCCTGGGCCAGCATCCGTCCGGTGGCGGTGAAAATCCCGGCGCGCGCGCTGCCCGTGCCGACGTCGATTCCGATAAAATGAGGCTGCGTGGACATGCTCAAACAACCTCGAGATAATCGCGGTCGGGCAGCGACGGGAAGGGAGCCGTGGGCAGCGTCTGGTACCAGAACGCGACGGAGGCGATGTCGTCCTGCAGAGGCAGGTAGCGACCGCCCGCCCGCCAGCCCAGCGCCTGGATGGTGACACGCAAATCCTGCTCGAAGCGGACGGGATCGGGGATGTGCCAGCGGTACATGCCAAAACGGGTTTGCGATGAATAGGTGCCGTCGGGCCGGATGACCTGGTGCAAACCGGCGTAGGGCGTGGAGAATTCCTGGTACTGCTTTGTCTCCTTGTTTTCAAAATTATAGGAGCCGCAGAAGTAGTCCTCGGTGCCCGTGCCGCAGATGGTCGGAAACTCGCCATCGCCGTCGAGGAAGAACTTGATTTCCCCCTCGCCCCACCAACCCGTGTTGTTCACGCCCCAGGCCATGTAGGTGCCGACGTACTGGCCCCGGCCCTTTACGCCATCGAGAAGGGTGAAGACTTGCTTGTATGGCATTGGATTGGTCCGGCGGAATTTGGCGTGGAAATAGGCGGCATCGGCGGGAACGTCGGTCAGGGCATAGTTGATCTGGTAAAAGAGCGTCATTTTCTCAAAGCCGATGTTCGTGAAGGTGATGCGGCACCGTTTGCGAAACGGCATTTCCCAGTAGGAATTAAACGCGCTGCCCGGATTGACGCAGACCGCCAGCGAGTTGAGCGGCGCGAAACGGCCCCAACCCGACGCGAAGAAATCGCCGACGGGACACTCAACCGACGGCTGTTCCTGGTCGTCCCAGTAGATGCGGATGATACTGAAACGCCAGTTGCCCGTGGGAGTCATCCAGATTTGCTGGATGGCGCCGGGACCGTTGATGTTGGCGATTTCGCGGGATTCGCCTGGTTCGATCCCGATCGAAGGGGAAATTTTCCAGCCGCGACCGAGGTCCCGGGCGCAACCGGCACCGGTACCCTCGGTGGCCATGCCGCCGCGGCCTTTTTCACCGTTGAAATTTTCAGGACTGAGCGAACGAGTCCGCGCCCCCGAGACGCGGTAGAGATTGCCAAGATGACAGCCGAGACCATTAAAGGGAATTGAGCTCATGGAACGGGTTTACTGTCTGTCTCCAAATAGGCAAGGCTGGGTTGCCTGCTCAACCCAGGCTTGTCCGCAGCCGGGAGGGCGGCTTGCCGTAAACCCGCTGGAAAGCGCGCATAAGGTGGCGTGCGGAATAGAAGCCGGAACGGAGCGCAATTTCGCCCAGGGGAAGACGGGTGTCGCGCAGAAGCCCCGCCGCCTCGGTCAGCCGCAGATTTTGGAGAAAAGCCGCAGGTGTTTCCCCCGTGCGCCGAACGAAGACGCGGGAGAAATGTTCGCGGCTCATCCCGGCTTCGTCGGCGATCTGTTTGACGCTGAGTTGTTCGCGGAAATGGCCCCGGCAGAAACGGGTGGCGCGGTCAAGCCGGTCCCCGGTGGCGCCGACGGGTTGGGATGCTTCCTGCCACCAGTCGAGCAGAAAGGCGTAGGCACGGAGACTGACCTGGGCGCGGTCCAGACTGGCGGCAGCAGCCAGCAGGCGACGCAGCGAGGCCGCCGCAGCGCTTCGACCGGGCAGCACAATGACCGGACCGAACTCGGATTGGAATTTCCGGAAGAGCTCGCACGCCAGGTCGCCATAAAAACTGAGCCAGCCAAAGACCCACGGCTCGCGACTTTCGGGGGGGTAGTAGTAAGTCGAGGGCTCGGGAACAACGGCGACAAAGGCATGATCACGTGGAACCGGATGGATACCTGTCCCGTTCTCGAATCTGCCCTCCCCCGCGAGCGTCCACTGGAGAATCACAAAAGGAATGTCGCCACGCCGTGTGCAATCCCACCGGTAACGGGGCGATGCAATTCTCTCCTCGGTCTCGAAATGAGACAAATTAAACCAGATGTCGCCGGAGGATTTTTGATCCATACCGGTCCAATATCACAAAAAAGCACCTTATTGTCACGATTTTGGCCGTGCATCGGAGTTCACGGCGGCCATGATGGAATCACCAACCCTTCCTTATGAAAAAATCTCCCGCCAAGAAATCGCTCGGCCATGCCGAACATACGAAGTCATCCGAAACTCTTGCGCTGCCCGGCGCGTTTCAGCGTCCGATCAAGATCACCATGCTGGGCGCGGGCAGCGGCTTCACCCCGCGGCTCATTGCCGACGTGATCAACATTTCGGGCAACCGGGGAGGCGTGATTGCCCTGGTCGACATTGACCTCAACCGGCTCAAGACGATGCACCGGCTGATCGAAAAGCTTTTCACCCAGCGTGGGGCCGATAAATGGACGGTGATCGGTTCGGAGGACCGCCGCAAGGTGCTCAAGGGAAGCGATTATATCGTGAACTGCATCGAAGTCTCGGGCCTGGAATGCGTGCGCCACGACAACGACATTCCGGCGCGGTACGGCGTCGATCAGTGCATCGGCGACACCATCGGGCCGGGCGGCTTGTTCAAGGCGCTGCGGACCATCCCGGTCTGGCTCGAGGTGCTGAAAGACGCGGAGAAACTTTGCCCGAACGCGATCGTTCTCAATTACACCAATCCGATGAACATGATGTGCCTGGCCGCCGGACGCACTTCGTCCATGCAAGTGGTCGGGCTTTGTCATTCGGTGCAGGGAACGAGCCATGTGCTTTCTCTCCGCGCCAAGGTGCCCTATGACGAGATGGAGTGGGAATGCGCCGGGATCAATCACCTGGCGTGGTTTACGAAGCTGCGCCACAAGGGAAAGGATCTTTACCCGCTCTTGATGAAGCAGGCGCGCAAGGACCTTTCCGGCCCTCCGCTCGAACCGGCCGAATTTCCCGATTTGGTGCGCAAACACATGATGCTTCATTTCGGCGCTTTTATCACCGAATCAAGCGGCCACCTGTCGGAATACCTGCCCTATTACCGCAAGCGCAAGGACCTGCGCAAACGCTATTCCCGACCCCGTTATGATGGCGAATCGTCTTTCTACGTGAATAACTGGCCGACCTGGCGCAAGAACGCCGACCGGGAGCGGATGGACATGCTCCACGGCCGGAAACCGATTGATTGGCCGCGGAGCTGGGAATACGCAAGCTGGATCATTGAGGCGCGGGAGAAAGATTCCCCCTTCCGCATTCACGGCAACGTGATGAATTCCGAAGGCAATTCCGGCTTGCTCATCACGAACCTGCCGGCCAACGGCTGCGTGGAGGTGGCCTGCATGATCGACCGCAACGGCGTCAACCCGACCCGCTACGGCGCCCTGCCTCCGCAGATGGCCGCGATCTGCGCGTCAAACATGTCGATGTTCGATCTCGGCGCGAAGGCGGCGATCGAGCGGAGCAAGGAAGCGGCGATCCACGCCCTGATGCTCGACCCACTGACCTCGGCGGTGTGCGGCCTGGAAGAAATCAAGTCCATGACCCTGGAACTCTTCGAAGCTGAAAAGAAATTTCTGCCGGGTTATAAATAAGCGAAATAAACCGAGGAACGGGCCGCCTTCGCCAACGGACGATGGGGGCCGTTTCGCTTTCGAGGTCAACCGATCAACTTGCGAACATCGACAGGCACGCCGCTGCGGGCACTTTCGACGCCGGCCATGACCGCGCCGAAGCTCCAGAGATTGCTCTCCCCGTTGATTTCGCAGGGCTGCCCGGTCCGGATCGACTCCGCAAACTGGTGCAGCGTGGCGGCGCGCTCGGTAAATTCGAGCGGGGGCGGTTTGATTTTTTCCGCAGTGGGATTTTGGGCCCATTTTTCGCAACGGTCGATCTCGACTTCGTCGTTTTCGAGGTGGATCGAGCCCTCGGCGCATTGCAGGCGCCAGCTCCCGTTCCAGGTTGTCGGGCGCCCTTTCGCGCTCCAGTCGCCGCTGTAGCTGAAAGCGGCGCCGTCCTCGAGTTCAAGCAGCATCTTGAGGCCGGGCTGGTGGGCGTACCACGACCAGTCGGGCCGAAAGCCGAGGGCGGTCACTTTGACAATATTGCGCCCCGTCACGAAGCGGATCAGGTCGAGATGGTGGATGGCCATGTCAACGAGAAGCGGAAATTCCATTTTCTCGCGGAATGTGCCGGTGAAATCCGCCGGGATGTAAAAGTCGATATGCCCGTGTCCGAAATTTCCGAGGACACGTTCGAAAATCAACTTCCTGGCCAAGTGAAGGAAGGGGCGGTAGCGGTAATTCTGACTGATGAGAAGCTGCCGTTTGCTTTCGCCGGCCAGGCGCAACATTTCCCGCGCATGCCCGATAGTATCCGCGAGCGGCTTTTCCGTCATCAAGTGGAGGCCACGCGCAAACGCCAGCCGGGCATGCTGGACGTGCACCGGCGGCGGCGTGACGCTAAGCACTGCGTCGGCCTTTACGGCGGCGATGGCCGCCTCAAGGTCCGGAAACCGGCGGTCGGCGGGAATTCCCGCATCCGCGCCGGCCTTGTCCAGGTTTTCCTTCGAGATGTCGACGATGGCCGCAATTTCAAAGTCGGGCGACTGGGAGGAAACTTCCTTGAGCCAGCTGTGGCCGAAACCGCCGACGCCACAATGGATAAGACGCAATTTGTTCATTGACCTTGAGTTTAACCTACAGGGCAGGATTGGGAATAAAACTGCCGCCGCGACACTGCTTGAGATAATTGAGGCCGTGGACCTGGCCGGTCATTTCCAGTTCGTCGCGGTAGACGGGATCATGCCAGCCCTCGATGTCGATCGAGCCGGTGAAGCCGTGGCGGCGGAGTTCGCTGATGATTTCAGTCCAGTTGGAATCGCCAAAACCGGGCGTGCGATGGAAAACGTAGGGTTTCACGCCGCCGATGCCGTGCCGGCGGATGGTGTCCCAGTGGATGGTGGCGTCCTTGCCGTGAACGTGGAAAATCTTCGGCGTCCATTCCCGCAATTGCGGCAAGGGATCGATCAGTTCGACCATCTGGTGGCACGGTTCCCACTCAAGCCCGACATTCGCATCGGGCACGGCATCGAACATCAGCCGCCACGCGGAAGGATTGTGCGCGATGTTCCAATCGCCGCTCTGCCAGTTGCCTCCCATGCTGCAATTCTCAAAGGCAAGGCGGAGGCCTCGGTCGGCGGCGCGTTTGGCCAAGGGCGAAAAGATCTTTTTGAACCGGGGAATCGATTCGGGAATCGACTTGCCGCGCACACGCCCGGCAAAACCAACGATGCTGCCCGCGCCGAAGAGATGCGCATGATCGATGAGCTTCTTGAACCCGTCGGCGGTCTCGCGGTCAATGGGCTGGGTCTCGAGAGGATTGCCGTAGATGCCGAGCGAACTGATGGTCACACCCGAATCACCCAGCGCCCGTTTGACTTCCCCGGCCAGTTGTTTGAGATCGGTGTCGCCGATGTTTTGCCAGAAAGTAAGGGAGAAACTCTCGAAGCCGTGCGGGAGAATCTGCGAGATGTACTTTGCCGCAGTCATGCCCTTGACGGTTTTGGCGCCCACCAGGGTGCCAATACGGATTTTTT
This sequence comes from Methylacidiphilales bacterium, assembly GCA_021272315.1. Taxonomy (GTDB): domain Bacteria; phylum Verrucomicrobiota; class Verrucomicrobiia; order Methylacidiphilales; family UBA1321; genus JABDGH01. The sequence continues at coordinate 19,835 of JAJSLI010000080.1, forward strand.
CGCGTGATAGATTAATCGGTTTCATAGTTTTAAAGAAGAAGCGTGCATCTGAACATACCGAGCTTGGGAAGACAGGGGTTAGCTGTCATTTCTTTTGTGACTTAATTAATTAAATTAGAATCTCCCCAAGTATGGCATTGACGACTTAAAAGAACCTAAGGTAGCTTGGTCTAACGGATCAAGTGAAATCACATTACATTACAAGTAATTATATACCAATAGCTTGCGCTTATATTAAACGAAGGAAATGTCATTGCAATTCGTAACCTCCAAGCTTAGACCCAAACCTTTCCAGTATTCTTTTTGTTGGATAGCCATTTTCTGCTTGATCCTCGTTTCCGCGCGGCAGGTCAAAGGTCAAAATCTTCTGGCGGCGGCCAACGCCTACGACTATGGCCAAATCGTCGATAACCGGTGGGGAGGTGTGAACAACAGCGTCCTGACCGTCCTGCCCGGATTGCAAAAGGCGGTCAACGATGCCGGGGCGATTGTCCAAAGCAACCCGGGACCAAGCGTTGCCATCGGAGACTTGAACGGCGACGGACTACCCGATCTGGTCGTGGGCGATGCCCGGGGTTTCTTCTGGTTTTTTCCCAATAAAGGAACGCCGACGCAGCCCAAATTCACTTATGGCGAGGTCATGCCGATCTGGATCGGCGCACCGCGAAACTCTAGTTATCAATCGTATATCCGGTGGCCCGATGAAAACGGGGATAACACGGTGCCGCGTATCTGTCTGGTCGATTTCGACAAGGGCGGAAAACTCGGCATCGTGGCCGGCAACTATGAAGGCAAGCTCTTCTACATCCACAACGACGGCTCCGCGCAGCAGCCCAAATTCAGGATGCCGCAGGACCTGTCGCAGTTTCTTGTTCCGACCTATTCGCAGGGGAAATTGTGGTGTAATTTCCTGGCCCCCTGCCTCTACGATTGGTGGGGCAACGGCCTCCTCGACCTGATCATGGGCGAGGGAACGTATGCCTCCAACAGCATCTACCTGCTGACAAACAAAGGCACCAACCAAAACCCCGTCTTTAACGAAGACAACATGATCAAATTGATCCCGAACGTGACCCGCGATCGTCTGAAAGCCGTGGGCGAACACCTGACGCCCCAGGTGGTGGACTGGAACAACGACGGCAAACCCGACATCATCACGGGGGAGCGCCTGGGGTACATTGACGTTTATCTCAACACCACGACCGACCCGCTCCATCCTCAATTCGACCAGGGACAACACGTCCTCTTTGGCGGCACCGACAATCTCGGCCAGTTCACCACCGTGGCGGTGGGCGACCTGACCGGCAACAAGCTGCCCAATCTACTCATCTCCAACTCGAGCAACCAACTGTCTTATGCCACGAACCATGGTACGCTGGGCAATCCCCTGTTCAATAAGCCGGTGCCGATCCAGGGGGGCGTAAATCCCCTGCCCAAAATCAAGCCGGCCACCAACTGGACCATTTGGAAGGCGGAGGGCATTCCTTACGTCAATCTCGTCAGCACGAATCAACAAATCGAGCCCGGTTTCGAACCGCCGGCCCCGGAATTTAAATCGGCCCTGAAATATTACACCGAGTCGCATGCCTTCAATACTGACTTCCCGGACCAGTTTTATCCTCAGGATGACACCCAGATAATCCAATACAACCCGAGTGTATCCCTGAAGCCTCGGACACGCTATACGTTGAGTTTTTGGGTAAAAACCGTGGGAGACCTAAGCAATTTTAATTATATTTTGCTTTCCAACGAAATAGGCCCCACAGGCTGGCATGCCATCGACATCGTCAAACCGATTTCATCCTCGGGGTCATGGACTCAATTTTCCGATTCGGTTTATTTCGAGCTTCGACCCGATACCACGCCCAGCCCAACCTATGCCTTTCAATTCAAGATCGCCTTCAACGGCCATCCAACCCTTTATTTTGATGGCTTCAGCCTGACGGAAGATACTCACTAGAATTTTTATATGGCCCAAAAAAAACCGCAATGGTTGAAGGAGAAGCTCAACCGCTCTTCCTTTTTCTTCATTGCCCTCTTTCTCCATGTGGTCGTCCTGGCCATGGTCGCCACCATAGTCATTTTCAAACCCACGATCCTATCCACGCCCGATTTTGAAAAAACCTACGTACCCGTAGGCGGGCCGCCGCCGCCACCGCCGCAACAGCAGGTGACGGTCAAGGTGCCCACGGTATCGGTGCCCACAACTGCCCCGCCGATTGTCTCTGTCAATCCCGCGGCGAGCTTCAACATTCAGCCCCCCGATATAACCGCTGTAGTCGACGCCACGAAGCCGGCACAGACGCAAACGACCCAAATCACGCCACCCCCACAAACCGGTCTGGGCCCGCGCCTGCCGCTCATCAGGGCAACGGTGGGACACTGGCGCTCCCAGCAGAACATTCTTAACAGCGACGGCGATGTCCGCAACATAGTCGCAAAATTCCCGGTCTATCTCGCCAAATACGCCAATGGAGACTGGAACTGCAATAGTTACGGGGGCAATTCCAAGATTCCCTCCAACGGTATCGGGCCAGTCACGGGCGGCTGCCTGCCTAATCTGGTCTACCAGATCGGCCTTTGGAGCCATGGGAGCCTCAAGGGGGAGGATGTGAAAGTAATCGCCATCGACAGCCCCGAACTCCTGAGCGATCCGCCCCCCTACATCTATTTCACCGGCCACCGCGATTTCACGCTGACCGAAGCGGAGATTGAAAATCTTCAGAAATACCTGCAGGCCGGCGGCGCCGTCTGGGGCGACAGCTCCTTTTCGGGGGATGGTTCCCGGTTCGACGTTGCGTTTCACCGCGAGATGAAGCGGGTGCTGCCCGATGTGGACAAGAATTTCGAGGTCCTGCCGCTGACCCACGACATTTTTACCCATAGCTGGTTCCTAATCGACAAGGTTCCCCCCGGCATGAACTATCGCGCCGACCCGGTGGAAATCATCAATCTCGACGGCAAGCTGGCCGTCATCTACACCCCGAACGACTATAGCGACATGATGACGATGCTGCTCCTGGCCGGCGCCAGTCCGGCCCAGGTTGATCCCAAGGGATTTGGTCCCTTCGCACCGACCCCTGCGCATCCGCTCTTCACTCAATGGGGAATGTGGACCGACCGCACAACCTTCTACCGAAATTTCGATCCCGCCAGCGTGGAGGACTGCTACAAACTCTCGATGAACATCCTGGCCCATCTGCTAATACGCTTTGACAAGGACCTGAATGGGGCGCCCTGAGCCATGAACCAGTCGAACGGATGGATTGAAAAAATCAGCCGTTCGATTTTTTCTCGTGGCGGTGCCGCCGGCAGTTTCATGCGATGATGGCGGCATGAACCGTTCCGACGATCTTTCCCTGCCCGCCGCGCACCGCGCGTGGACAAAGAGGCTGCTCGGACCGATCAACGAGACGGCATGGAACGAACTCTCCTGGGAACTCTTTGCACGACAATTTGCGCGCATTCCCGCCTACAAACGATTGGCCCTCGGCCGGGGAACCACCCCGAAAACGTTCCAATCGTGGAAAGATATTCCCGCCGTTCCGCAGCAGCTTTTCAAGCGGACCCGGCTTTTCTCACATCCGGCGGCACGGCCCGGCGTCGTCTATGAAACGAGTGGCACGACCACGGGCCGTCCAGGCCGGCAATACCTCCTCGACGCCGAAGTTTACCGGGCCGTCTCGGTCGAGGGCGCGCACCGGGCCGGACTTTTTAACGGCGGCCCCGAACTTTTTTTCCTCATGCCGCCGCCTAGAGAGGCACCCCATTCGTCGCTCAGCGCCATGTTTGGTTTCTGGCAAAAAGCGCTGCGGCAAACGGGACACCGCTTCCAGGTGCGCAAGGGAAACCTCGACCTAGCATCGTTCCGCAAGACGTTGGCGGAGGCCATTAAGCGGGGCCGACCCCTCGGGCTCTGCGGCACAGCCTTCAGTTTTGTTCACGTCCTGGAAGCCTGGACCGGCCTGCCGCCGCTGCGGCTGCCGCGCGGAAGTTGGGTGCTCGAAACCGGCGGGTTCAAGGGCCGCAGTCGCGAGATCGCCAAGGCCGATTTGTACCGGCAAATCGCCCGGCTTTTTTCCGTGCCCGACCACGCGATCTGGAACGAGTACGGCATGAGCGAACTCTCCAGCCAGGCTTACGCCCGCGGCACGGCGGGCCTACACCAGACGCCGCCTTGGGCCCGGGTGCTGGTCTGCGATCCGGTCACGGGCCGCGAAACCGCCGTTGGCCGACGCGGTCTCGTCCGCTGGATCGACCTCGCCAACGTCGACTCGGTCCTCGCGGTCCAGACTCTCGACCTGGCCGAGCGGACTCGGGACGGGTTCCGGCTCATCGGTCGCATGGCCCGGACCGAACCGCGCGGCTGCTCGCTCGGCGCGGAGGACTTGCTCACCGGAGCCGCTTCAGGGCACTGATAAATTCAGGCCTCCCACAAAAAAACTCGCCGAATCAAGTCTTTCGTCAATAGTCTGGTCATTCCGTCCATGGCCCTTATCCCTAAGCCTGTCTCTTCCGCGCTGACGGCGCTTGCCCTCCTGCTGTTGGCTGGGATGGCCGCGAGCTTCCCGCTGGTCGCCGCCGATAACGCGCCAGTGAAATACCGGTCGGTCGACCGGATCAAGGGCATCGGCAAATTCGTTTTCGGTGCCGCCCTGAAGGATTTTCCGCCGGGCCTGCTCCAGCCGGTCGACCCGCGGGCGCACGGGGTCCTGCTCAGGGTGAGTCCCTACGGCAACAATTATCTCGTCAAGGATTTGTCGGGCCTGACCTGGGGCGCCATTCCGGTCGCGGGCATGGTGGTCACATTCCACGACAACGTGCTGATCGACCTCCAGGTGGTGCTGAAGGCGAAGAAGGGAGACTTTTATGTGGCCGACCGCGCGTTCAAGGAAAAGTATGGCCCGAGCAACCCGAAAACCTTTCCGGTGGAGACATGGGCCGGCGACGTGGTCGAGGTGACGCTGATCATCGCCAACTGCACGATCAAGGATGAAAAGTCGCTCGAGGAGCGCACCCAGGCCAAGCTCGAACTCTTCGATACGGGCGCGTGGAACAATTACCTCTCCGATCAAAAGGCGAAACTGCAAAGCGTGCTCGACCAGCGTTACAAGGCGAGCGGCAGTAAGGCGAAGACCGATCTGTAGGTCCTGCGGACGGCAGTTACGCTTCGCCGTTCAGGTGTTACTTGGTATAAACCCTCCGTCATCCCGAGCTTGTCGAGAGATGACCGATGGATAAAAACCAATCTTGAAATAATGGCATGACGACCCGCCAGCGCCTCGACCTCCTCTCCCGCGCCTACCCGCGGCTTTTTCCACGCACGGAACTGCTCCGGCTGCTCCGGGCGCAACTCGGCCATGCCGATGCGCTCGACCGGTGGATCGCCCGCGACGGCGTCCGTGTCCGGGCCCGCGCCCCGGGACTGATCTATCACGTCTGCGCGGGAAACCTGGCCGTGTCGGCGTGGACAAGCCTCGCGCACGGCCTCCTGCTCGGCGCGCGCAACGCGGTCAAGCTGCCGGGCGACCGGGACGACTCGACCGCGCGGCGCGAAATCCTTGATTTCGTGCGCGGCCTGCCGAAACAACTACGCGGGCTGGTGGAAACCCACCGGACGCTGGACGACGACCTTTTTTCCCGCGCCGACGTGATCGTTGCATTCGGATCCGACGCCACCATCGGAAATCTGCGCGCCCGAACCCGGCCGGGCCAGAAATTCATCGCGCACGGCCACGCCCTGAGCCTCCTTTGGATCGCGGAACCCGATCGCCTCAACTCACGGCAGGTGCGGGCCTGCGCGGTCGACGTGCTGGCCTACGACCAGCTCGGCTGCCTTTCGCCGCAGGCGATTTACGCGCCGGCGGGAACCAAGATCGGACCGCTCGGCGAGAAGCTGGCCCGGGCCCTCGAAGCGGAATGGCGCGCCATCCATCCCAAACCGCCGCGTCCCCTGCCCGTGGCGGCGCGAATCGCCGAGGCGCGCGACGTGGCGCTGGCGCTCGGTCATCGCGCCTGGCTGCCGCCGAAGGGGCATCTCGGCTGGACTCTCATCCACGACCCCGACCCGGCCTTCCAGCCCTCGCCGCTGCACGGGGTGATCTATCTGCGGACGGTCGCGGAAGCGAAACTGACCGCAGCCCTGGCTTCGGTCGCGGGGCGCATCTCGACGGTGGGCGTTGCGGGACAAATGGCCTCAGGACAATTGTCCTCGCGTTGGGAAAAGGCATTTCTTAGCCTCGGCGTTTCGCGTTTTTGCCCCGCCGGACGCATGCAATTTCCTCCCCTCACCTGGCATCACGATGGCCGGCCCGTTCTGGGCGACCTGGTCACCTGGATCGATTCTGAACTGCCCGCATGAATGCCGCGCCGCACAAGCGTTCCTGGCCGGGCTGGGCCGCTCCGGCTTTCTGGCTGCTGATTTTTCTCATCATCACCGGCGACGCCGTCCTCCATCTCCACAAGCACGACACCATGCCCGATTACCTCTACGCCACCAGCCAATGGTGGCAGGGCGGGGACCCCTACACTTACAACAATCACGCCGGTTTTTTCTATTTTCCGCAGGCGGCAGTCCTCTTCACGCCGTTCACCTGGGGCCCGCCCGAGCTGGGAGAAATTTTGTGGCGTGCGGTGGTGTTCGGACTCTACGCCTATGCGCTGGCGCGGCTGGCGCGATTTTTTCTCCGCGACGACAAGAGGCCCGAGGCCGGGACGTTCCTGATTTTGTCGCTGCTGGCCGTGCCGAGTTCGATGGCGAGCCTGCGCAACGCACAATTCGACCTGCCGGTGGCGGCGCTGGTCGCGCTGACGGCGGCGGAAATCGCGGCGGAACGCTGGAAGGCGGCCGCCGCGTGGTTGTGCCTGGCGGTGGCGCTCAAGCCGCTGGCCGTCGTGCCGTTGCTGCTCTTCGGCGCGCTGCGCGGCAAGCTGGTCCCGCGCCTGGCCGTGGGACTGCTCATCGTCCTGGCGCTGCCGTTTCTCCATTGGAACCCGGACTTCGTGGCGCACGAATACGTCCGCTGCTACGAGGCTCTGCGCTGGGCCTCGCGGGCGGACGAGCCGCGCTACAGCGACCTGGCCGCGCTGCTTTCGCACATCGGTCTTGATCCGTCCGAGGGGCTGAAACTGGCGGCGCGCCTCCTGGCCGCGCTCGGCTATCTCGGCCTCGGTTTCGCGGCGGTGCGCCGTCTGGGCCGGACCGGGGCGGCCTGGGCCATCGGCGCGCTGAGCGCCGACTACCTGATGCTCTTCAATCCCCGCACCGAGACCTGCTCCTACGTTTTCCTCGGGCCGTTTGTGGCCAGCCTGGCGATCCTTTACGCGCGGGAGCCGGGCCGGAAATGGCTCGGCTGGACCCTCGGCGCTGCGGCGTTGCTGCTGGCCTGCGACGCGGTCCCAAAAATCAACGGCGTGCTCGATTTTCACCTCCTGACCGACCGCTGGCTCAAGCCGCTCATCGCCCTCCTCTTTTTGCCCGTGCTCATTGAGTTTATCTTTAGGCGGGGGAGTCCGGCGGATCGTGACGATACGGTTGCCCGGACAATTTGATATCTCTGCAAAAGTTACTCTTTTAGAGCTTTTTCGGAAATACTGTAGCCGCTACGAGTCCATTGTCGTTTGAGGCCCGGAGGGCTGAAAAGAAATTAGCCGGTGGCGCAAGCCACCGGTTTGGCCCGCAAGATCAATCGCCCCGGATGGGGCGGCGGATGAAATTACCTCTCAGAGATTCCTCCGCCCCTCCGGGGCGGGTTCTTTTGTTGCGTCATACCGGTGGTTGAAACCACCGGCTAATATCCGTTGGCCCTCCGGGCCAAGAGGCGGAAGGGCGGCTTAGCGAATGGGGTTTTCCCCTCGTTCCCACTGACAACTTGGGAACGAGGAAAAAACTTTGAATGAGTCACGTCTGGAATATTGTTTGGTTCCATGCCCAACCTGCGAATTTTCTGCAACGCCGAATTCAACGACAGTGTGTTAAAAATTCTGCGGGACGGAATCGCCCCGCATGAACTGGTCTTTCCTCAACGATCGGGGGAATCCATCCTGAAGGTCGCCCCGGCCGACCCGGCGATTTTTCAGGCCGACATCGCCTTCGGCCAGCCCGACATTGAAAGCGTGCTGAAAGCTGAACGGCTGCGCTGGCTGCAACTGACCTCCGCCGGATTCACGCGTTACGATACGCCGGAATTCCGCGCCGCGGTGACGGCGCGCGGCCTTGTCGTCACGAACAGCTCGTCGGTTTTTGCCGAGGCGTGCGCCGAGCATGTTTTTTCCTTCATGCTGGCCCAGGCGAGGCAGTTGCCCATGGCGCTTTCATCGCGCTGGGTCGGGGGCTGGGACCGTACGAGCCAGATGCGTCGCGCCTCCACCTGCCTGGAAGGCCGGCGGGTCGTCATCCTCGGTTTTGGCAGCATCGGGACCCGGTTGGTTGAACTGCTGGCTCCCCTCCGCATGCAAATCATCGCGATGCGCCGCCGGCCCCGGGGCGATGAAGGCGTGCCGACCGTGACCCCGGAAGCTTTGGCGAGAGCGCTGGCCGAGGCCGATCACGTGATCAATATTCTTCCCGACAACGCTGCCTCGACCCGCTTTATTTCAAAGGAACGGCTCGGACAGATCAAACGCGGCGCGGTCTTTTACAACATCGGCCGGGGGACCACCGTCGATCAGGATGCCCTGGTGGCAAGCCTGCATGGCGGCCATCTCGCGGCGGCGTGGCTGGACGTGACCGACCCGGAGCCGCTGCCGGAGGACCATCCGCTGTGGACTGCGCCCCATTGTTTCATCACCCCTCATACCGCGGGCGGCCACCGTAACGAATCCGAGACGCTGGTCCGCCGCTTCCTCGAAAATTTCCAGCGCTTTGTTTCGGGTTCCCCACTCCGGGATCGGATTATGTGAGGCATTTTGTGTTCAGGTATAGACAATGCAAATACTGAGGATTGACGTCTTTACTGGCGGAACAATGGGCCTGATTCAAAGGTTGCGACTCCCTACTTTTGATTGATGGTACAATCGTGACGTTCTAATGTTGTCATCATGCCTGCCAACGTAGAGCTGATGGAACACCATCTAAAGGAAGAGCTAAAAAGCCACTCATCTCTTTCATGGGAACAGTTGGTTGCCTTGATGAGCAAATCACCGATTGAAGAGTGTGTAGGAAGCGAATTTCAAGCCCGAGATTGGCACGTTACTATTTTCGTTGAGTGGCAGGATCGTCCAAATGGAGACATCTGGGTTCACGGCAGAATAACGGATAAATGTATGGCATACGAAAACGACGGATTTACAAAAAAATGCCCCCAACGGCCAAGGTTGAGACGGTAGGAACAAGGACAAAAATTTAGACCTCCCTATTAGGGTGGTATGGCAGGAGAGGTAGCAGCTTCAGCTTCCCTCGACGCAGACATATCAACGCGTGACAAATGCTATTTTTCTCACAAGTTTAGTTGTGCATGGAAGCTTTTAAGGAATTTTTTCGACTAGATCATATCCTTCGCAATTGCATAGGTGGGGTTGCGTTTTACCTCATAATTTATCGGGAAACTCAACCGGAATTTGATGTTAGCGATTATCTCCTACACGCCTCAATTTCCTGGGTGAATCTAGTAGGGATTGTAATCGCTGTCAGTCTAACGGGTATCCTTCTTCACGCAATGGAGAGAAACTCCATCGCAATTATTGCAGAAAATTTAAGGTCTTGGGTCATCAGTGAGAAAATATTGCTTAAATGGATTTTCCCTGAAAAAGCCAGAAAGGAATCAATCTGGCGCTTCCAACAACAAGGCAAGAACGAGATTTGGTTACGTCTAACTTCCTGGGGAGCATCGGCCCATTGCCTTTATACAGTTTCAATGGCGGTATTTGCAGCAACGCTTTGCTTGTTTTATGACGATCCTTCGAATTACTCATTTTGCGGCATTTTATACTACCTTCCCATCGAAGTGATTTTCCTTTTATTGGGTTTTCTTTCCGACCTTAGAAAGGCTTTGATGGAGTCTGATCTCAAGGCCACACAGGAATCCAACACTCCGTGTTAAAAAGAGGACTGTTATTTTTTCACAATCAACCGTAATCAAAACACGCTGTGCCTTCCCCCAAGGCCATTGCTCTTTTAGGATTCTGTCATCCCGATTAGCTTGAGCCGGGCCCAGACCGGCTGTAGACTTTCCCCAGGCACATGAACAACGACACCCGGTCCCGGGAAACCCTCCTCAAGGATATTCTCGCTGAGGGCATCCGAATCCAACCCCGGTTTCGTCCCGAGCCCCTTTACAAAGCGACGGGCAAGGGAAGTTACCAGAGCAACACCGTCGAGGAAATCGCCGCCACCAGGAAAAAGTCCGCGCGCCAGAGATGAAGCGCGCCTGGTTCAAGCATCTCGACTGGGAAATCATTGTTTCCATCAACGCGGGACTCTGCCAAAGCGGAAACGCCTTGCACAAACCCACGACCGATGGTTACGAAGAAACCAGGACCTTCTGGATCGAAAATTACGAACGGGAACTCACGCTCGCCGAGGCCGTTGAAATCTGCCGGCGATGCCACCTTCTGGCGCCATTCTGCTTTTATAACGGGAATACCTTCGTAGCCATTATCCGCGACTCTATTGCCCACGCTCCGGGGCTCAGCACCCAACGGATCACCTTGGCTAAATCTCTTGCCGGCCACATGGTCGCAGGCACCGCCGAGCCCGGGGAAATTGCCCAGTTCGAACAACTTCTCCACGACATCGAGCACGGGATCACCACCAGCGAAACGCTTCAACCCGGCTCGTACCACATCGGTGACCGCGTCCAGACACTCAAAGGCACGCTCAACGGTGTCATTATCCAAATCAATGCCGATGGAAGCATCGCTTGGAAATGCGATCAAACCGGTGCTGAAATGACCGGCACTCCCGACTCTCTAAAAGCACACCCGTCCAAATAGGCACGAGAGGCAACCAAGTGCGACGCTCACAGAGCGCCGCTACATGAGAGTTCCTCCCTCGACAACATGAGCTTCGCATGCGGTAATACCGGCCAGATGAACAGATCGCGGCATCGCCGCCCGGGCGCCCGACCGCCATCCCATTCCCAATCCGGTTCGCAATCCCAACCCAAGCCCAAGCACGGGGGAGAATCCCAACGCCAGGCAAAGCAGCAGCCCCGGCAGCAATCGAGACGCCAGGACGAAGACTGGCGTCCGGGCCAAGGCCGGCCTCAGGCGCAACCCGTACAGCGCATCCAGCCGCAGCGTCCCCCTTTCCCTCCCAAGCAAGAGACTAGACCGCAAACCCAGAAGCCGCGCCCGCCTGCGCCGCAGCAGGTGGCGAAGCCGCAACCGGTGCAGCGCGTCCAACCGCAACGCCCCCCTCTCCCTCCCAGGCAAGAGACCAAGCCTCAGGCCCCAAGGCCGCCGCCGGCGCCGCCCCAGGCGTCGAAACCGAACGGCCCGGTCCACTGGCGCGAAGGGCTTGCGCCGCTGCTCGCCTCGCCCCAGTACCAGCCGATCGACGAAAAGGCGCTGGCCCGGAAATTGCACGTCCCGCCGCAGGAGGCCGCCGCCTTCACCGCGTTTCTCGCCGAGGAGGAAAAAAAGGGCCGCGTCCTGCAGGTGCGGCACAGCCTTTACGTTTTGCCGAAGCGCCTCGGCTACTCGGTCGGCGTCCTGCAGATGAACGAGCGGGGCTTCGGCTTCCTGGTGCCGTCCGATCCCGCGGAACCCGATTTCTACGTGGCCGCCGAGGACACCGGCACGGCCTTCCACGGCGACCTCGTCCTGGCCCGGTTGAAGGAACAGCGCGGAGGGCGGCAACGCGATTCGCGGCTGCGCGGCGAGGTGGTGAAGGTGCTGCAGCGCAAGCGGCGCCAGCTCGTCGGCACGCTGCGCAAGACGCCGATGTTTTATTTCGTCCTGCCCGACGAGACGCGCATCCCGCACGACATCTGCGTGCCCGCGCCCGCCGGCGACGTGCCGCTCGGCCACAAGGTCGTGGTCGAGTTGAAGGAGTGGACCGACCGGCACAAGCCGCCGGAGGGGGTGATCACCGAGGTGCTCGGCGCGCCCGACGCGCCCGGGGTCGACCTGCTCTCCATCATCCGCAAGTTCGACCTGCCGACCTCGTTTCCCGAGAAGGTGGAGCAGGAAGCCGCCGACATTCCGGCGCAGATTCCCCCCGGCGAAATCATGCGCCGCGAGGATTTTCGCTCGATTTTCACCCTGACCATCGACCCGGACGACGCGAAGGACTTCGACGACGCGCTCTCCTACCGCGTCGCTCCCAACGGCGACTTCGAGGCCTTTATCCACATCGCCGACGTCTCCCATTACGTGCGGACCGGCGCCGCCCTCGACGCCGAGGCGCGCGGCCGCGGCAACAGCGTCTACCTCGTCGACCGGGTCATCCCGATGCTGCCGGAAAAGCTGAGCAACGGCATCTGCTCGCTGCAGCCGGACGTCGACCGGCTGGTCAAGACGGCCATCGTCACGCTCGACGCCCGGGGCGAGATCAAAAAATTCCGCTTCGCCGCCGGGATCATCCACAGCGCCAAGCGGTTCACCTACCAGGAGGCGTTCGCCCTGCTGCGCAAGCCCGCCGCAACGCCGCTGGGCCGGCAGTTGCACGAACTCAACGCCATGGCGCAGATGTTGCGGCGGCGGCGCTTCGCCAAAGGCGCGCTCGACCTCGATTTCCCGGAGGTGAAGGTGCGGGTCGACGACCTGGGCATCCCCACCCATCTCGAGAAAACCGAGAACGACCTCTCGCACCAGTTGGTCGAGGAGTTCATGCTCCTGGCCAACGAGGTGGTCGCGCTCGAACTGAAGCGCCGCGGGCGGCCCGGCCTCTACCGCATTCACGAAAATCCGGACCCGCAGCGGCTCGAGGAATTTCGCGCCCAGGCCAAGTCGATGGGCTTCCCCTGCGGCGACCTGACCCAGCGGGGCGAAATCCAAAAGCTGCTCAACCGCGTGCGGGGCCAGCCGGGCGAGGGCGCGGTGAAAATCGGCCTGCTCAAGTCGCTCAAGCGGGCGATGTACAGCCCCAAGCCGCTCGGCCACTACGGTCTCGCCAAGATCAACTATACCCATTTCACCTCGCCGATCCGGCGCTACTCGGACCTTGTCGTGCACCGGGTGCTCTTCGACTCCAACCAGGGAGGGGGTGACTTCGGTTTCGACGGCCTGTCGCGGCTCGCGCTCCATCTCTCCACCGCCGAACGGGCCGCCGCCGAGGCCGAGCAGGAATCGGTGAAGCTCAAGAAGCTCGAGTATTTCGACCGGCAGACCCGCGCCACCCGGCACACCTCGTTCCAGGCGCTGGTCCTGGAGGCGCGTTCATCCGGTCTGCTGGTGCAATTGCCAGAATTTCTGGTGCAAGGGTTGGTGCCCCTCTCGGAGTTGCAGGGCGACCTCTTCGTTTTCCATCCCCAACGTCTCGAACTGCACGGCCAGCGGACCAAGGTGGTGCTGAAGGCCGGTCAGACTCTGCAGGTCGAAGTTGCCCGGGTCGATTTGGCCAGGCACCAGGTCGATTTCCGGGTCACAAGACAAACTCTATTGAAATTTTTATCCACCGAACGTGTTTAATGGCAAAAGATGTGCTATACTCACAACCAATCATGACCTTTGAGGAATCCCTGCAAGACGTCACGATTCGCGAACGACAACTGCACACTCATATCCTCCGTTCCACCGAGTATTTGCGGAAGGCGGACCGGGAACTCAAGCGGCAGGTCGTCATGCTCTATCTGGCCATCGCGCTTTTGATCCTCTTTCAGGGTCTCTTCGCCGTGCAGGAAGCGGTGCGGATTCCGTTCAGTTGCACGGCGCTTATCACGGTGACTTCGCTCCTGGCGATCATCAATTGCCTGCTCCTGATCCAGACAAAACGCGGTTTGCGCCAGCTCAACGAAGCGTGGCTCAAACCGGAGGAAAAGAGCGCCCTCTATGCGCTTCGGGACCAGCGCAACGAAATCCTCACCCGGCTGCCCCGCTCACGCGATGCGCGGAGCGAAAACGCCGAGTTGAACTAAGCCCTCAAGCTTCACAACGAGGGCATAATCGGGCAGAAACCCGGCATTATTTGCCCAACGACGCGGGCGGCGCTTCCGCCGGAGGCTTTTCCTTTGCGGAATTTTCCGCAGACACGCTGTCCGTCAGCGAAAGGAGTTGGGCCACCTCGTCCTGCACGGCCTTGAGTTCGCCAAGCTTGAGGCCCGGGTCCTCGATCAGCCAGACCTCGCCGGTCGGGAGATGCTCGTAGACGAGAATAGCGATGCCTTCCTGCCGCTGGCGCTCGACCTGCCGCAGGACCCGTTTGCGCTCGAGCATGAGGGCGAGGATGTAGCGGGCATTGCGCGCCGCGGGCTCGTTCGCGGCCATGAGCCTTCGCAGCAGGCTCTCCGCGTCGTCTTTCTTGAGCGCCTCGGGCGGCGGCGGCGCGGGCGGAACGAAATCGGCGTGCCAGACGGAGAGAGGCCCGATGTTCTCGTTGCGGGCGTTCCAAGCCTCCGCGCTGAGATCGACCCGCGCATACTGGCCGTCGCGCCAATAGAGCGCCGAGTAGACCCGCTCGCCCTTCACGAAAGGGCGGCCCGAGGCCGCACACTGCAACGCGCGCGACTGAATATTCCATTCCTGCGTCAACATAGGTAAAGCGAAGTAGAAGTGTAGGATCGCCGCCGCCACCTGTCACGAGTTTAGAACTCCCCCAAACGGACCCAAACCGCGCTATTGTGAACCTACATCATGGACAAGTGTCTGACTCGTGTGATCCGGCTTCTTTTGAATGACCACACGGAGGGTGAGAAAGCGCTTGAGCAACCAATCTTTAAAGCCTCCGGCGGGCAATGGGAAATTGCGTACGATCGCTTCCTTGCCCAGCAAGTGGACGAGATCGGCCCGCCGCACACGGTGAATGGCGTCACGATCACGATGAAAGGGTTGGTGAAAAATCGCCGGGTCGGAAATGAGAAGAAATTGCCGCTGTCCTGTCAGCAACGATCCAAGGTCCCGCAACAGGAAATAAAATCTCATCTCCCACCTGCGCCTGGCGGTCAGATGGCTCAGACTGGGTGGCAGATAAAACGGAAAATCGTAACGCGGGCTTTGGATCAGCAAGTACCCACCGGAATTAAGAACCTGCCACAAGCAGGTGATAAAGCGCGAAGGACGACAAAGGTGTTCGTAAACATAGGAATGAAAAATGACGTCCCAGGAACCCGGGAGTTTGTCGAGATTATCATGCAAAACCTCATCCGAATGCCGCTGCAAAAACTCCACGTTGGTCCGCGTGATGTCCTGCGAAGTGAGATGCATCCCCTGGCTGGACTGAGATCGCAAATAGGCCCCAAAGCCGGAGCGCCCAGCCCCGACCTCCAGGATTCGGCAGCCTCCTTTTCGTCCAATCACCTCCCGGGCCGCCTTGGTCACTTCACCCCAGAGCGACGCATGCTCCGAGACCGTCATGAAGGCGGGGTAATCCGTGGTCGTGTTGTAATAGCGGATCAGGCCTGCCTCCAGTTCCGAGACCTGGGCCGTCTGCACTTCGGTGATGACCAAGGTTGCCATTATATTTTATTCAATTCCATCCGTGAGGTCCCCCAAGGCGATTCCCAAGGGGAGTAATAGAACGGAAGAGAAGGAAGGGTCAAGGCTTGGTGGAGCAACCGATCGGGCACGGGCTCGGCAAGTCGTTCGCGACCGAGCGTCCGCAGGGCGGAAGATAACCCGAAGGTTCGCCTTGTCGAAGGGGCAATTGAATCGTTGAATAGCGGCTTCCATGACGCCGTCTTCCATTTTACCCGATCTCGAGTGGCGCGGGCTGATCGCCGACATGGCCAATCGTGAAGAGCTGGAGCGGCTCCTTGCGCCCGGAGCCGCGCCGGTGACCCTCTATGCCGGTTTCGACCCGACGGCGGACAGCCTGCATCTTGGGCATCTCATCGGCCTGCTCATTTTGCGCCGGTTCCAGCAGGCCGGTCATCGCCCGATCGCCGTGGCCGGCGGCGCCACCGGCATGATCGGAGACCCGAGCGGCAAATCGACCGAACGGAACCTGCTTTCCGCCGCGGCCCTCGAAGCGAACATCGCGGGCATTCAAGGGCAACTCAGCCGCCTGCTCGATTTCGGGAGCAAGACGAACCCGGCGCTTCTCCTCAACAATGCCGACTGGGTGCGCCCCATCAGCGTGCTCGATTTTTTACGCGATGTCGGAAAACATTTCACGGTCAACGCGATGATGGCGAAGGATAGCGTCCGTTCCCGGATGGAGGGCGAGGGCGGCATCAGCTTCACCGAGTTCAGTTATTCCCTCCTCCAGGCCTACGACTTTTTACATCTCGACGAAAAATACGGCTGCCTGCTCCAGACGGGCGGCGCCGACCAGTGGGGCAACATCACCGCCGGAATCGACCTGATCCGCCGCAAACATGAGAAGATCGCGTGCGGCCTGACCACCCCGTTGCTGACCAAGGCCGACGGCACGAAGTTCGGCAAGACCGAGGGCGGCGCGGTCTGGCTCTCTCCGCAAAAAACGAGCGTCTATCGCTTCTACCAGTTCCTGGTCCAAGTCGAGGACGCCCAGGTGGTCCAGCTTCTGCGCTATTTTACTTTTCTTTCGCGGGAGGAAATCACCGCGCTGGAGACGCAACATGCCGCCGGCCCGGAACGGCGCGAGGCGCATAAAAAGCTGGCCCTCGAACTGACCCGGCTGGTCCACGGTGAAACGGCCACGGCGGACGCGGTGCGGGCCAGTGAAATTCTCTTTGGCGGCTCACTTGAGGGCATTTCCGAGGTGCAATTCGACGAGGTGATTGCCGAAGTGCCAAATTCGACTTTTGCCCGTGCCCAACTGAGCCAGCCGGGCGCGGCCCTCGTGGAAGTCCTTATGGCGGCGGGGCTGAGTCCCTCAAAAAGCCAGGCCCGCAAGGACATCGAAGCCGGCGGCGTCTACGTGAACAACGTGCGCGTAGCCGACGCGAAGCTGGTGATCGGCCCGGAACATCTCCTCTTTGGAAAATTTGTCCTTCTGCGCAAGGGCAAGCGAAACTATGCCTTGGTGAGATTCGAGGAATAATAGGTCTGAAAAAGCCGTCCTGTCATGGAATGCTAACGTAATGCCTTGGCTCGAGCCCAAAAAACAAAGTCATGACTTTTTTGCGGGACTATTTTCGGGAGCTCTACTTTCGCTCGAAGCTTTTCCGTCACCTGACGCCCTGGTTGATTGACGACCGGCCCCCGCCCATCGATTACTCGCATCTCCTCTCCTTTCGTGAGGAACAGATCGGCCCGTTGCAACGGGATGAAGCCCTGGCCCTCTTCGGCCTGACGCGGGTCCTCCATCCGCAAACGATTGTCGAGTTTGGATTTCTGAACGGGCACAGCGCCCTCAATTTTCTGCTGGCGGCCGGCCCGGACTGCCGGGTCTTCAGTTATGACATCACGGAGCGGGCGGAGGAAATTGCGCGACGCTGCCTCGGCCATTTCAAAAATTTTCGGTTTATCAAAAAATCGCAGGCTGATTTCTCCCCGCTCGACATCGAAAATAGAAAAATCGACCTCTGTTTTCTCGATGCTTCGCATGATCTTATCCTTAACCTCAAGACTTTTGAGCTAGTCCGGCCTCACCTCTCCGAAATGGCGATTATCGCCATCCACGACACGGGCGTCTGGCACCGGGAATTTCTCAAGAACCATCACCGGGCCTTTATCGCCACGGACCTGGGCAAAAGCTTGGGGCGGTGGATCGATAAGGAGCAGTTCCAACCGGTGGTCGACGAACGCCGGTTTGTCAATGATTTACTCCGGAATCATCCCGATTTTTCCCAGGTCCATCTTCACAGCGCGAATACGCTGCGCAACGGCTTGACCCTCCTGCAAAAAGAAGCGTTTCTCCCAACCGATCCGACTCCTGAGAAGTAGCAAAAGTTCATTTTGCGAACCCCTGGTCAATTTTGAGGCGGGTTCTAAATGAAATCGTTTTCTCCAGCCACGGTCCTGATGTAAGGACCGTAACTCTTTCATCCCGTTGCGCGAGCCAGGATATGCACATCGGACAGCGGCGAGTCGTAAATTTCCCTGGGCCGCAGCGCCGTTCCCGCATGGGTGAAAAAAGAATACCCGCAGGAAGTCAGCATGGACACCAGCTCTTTTGCGGAGAGGTTTCGCTCATCCAGATAATTAAGATGGAGCTCGAGCAAAAGCACCGGCTTATGCTTTGACAAAAAGGATTGCGCGCCGCAGATGGCCTCGTACTCATAGCCTTCGATATCGAGTTTGATCAGGTCGGGTATGACCCCAAGCCGGTCCGAAGCGTCGGGAATGGTTTCGACGGAAACTTCGATGCGCCGGGGAGTTTCCCACATGGAATGTTTAAAGCGTTGCGCCTGCACGTAGCCGCTCGCGGGATCGATCAACATTTCCAAAGTCGCCTTTTCTTTGCCGATGGCGAAGGGCTGAAGGAACATACGGCCTTCAAGATGATTGAGGATGCAGGCGGTACGAAACCGATCATGGAAGCTGGGTGAGGGCTCGAAGCCGTAGGAACGATTGGCCGGGTTAGAGGCACAGAAAAGGGCCGAAATGATTCCCACATTGGCCCCGATATCGAACAAAGTACCGCCTGGGGCGGAAGCGAGACGCGCAATACCCGATAATTCCAAACGGGCATCCTGACTGGTGGTGAGGTCCGTCAGTTCGTATTCGCATTCGCATTCGCGAGGCATAAGAAACGATGAGGAGCCAATGATCGTGCATTGGATGGAAGTATCGGAAATATCCAGCTTAAAATCCGAGGCCACGCCGTCGCTCACCCGGGATTGGCAGCGCGATTTAAGATAGTCGATCCATGGTCCGGGCAACAGGGGCGCCAAATAGCGTTTGAGGCTGCGGTACATGGTAAGAAGTGGAAGGGATTTGCTGCTTGAAGATGCCGGCCTGTGCCCTGCATCGTTGGAACTCATCAGTCCTAGCCAAATTTTCAAAAAAGCAAAATGAGATCATTTTCCCTGGTCGCCGTCCTGATTCTTGCCGCGATGCTCTCGGGCTGCCATTGGAAAGCCGAACTGTATTCGGCCACGGCGGAAATGGAGATCAGACCCAGGGGCATAACCGACTTCCAAGGTTTCCTCAACAGCGCCGCCACAGACAAGCCGGAAAACCAAGACGCCTTCCAGAAAGAGGTTAAGATCATTCAGTCTCCGGATATTTTAGTGCCTATCATCAAGAACCAGGGACTAGACCGTATCTGGGCCCAGCGTTTTAAAACCGGCCAAGTCATCATGCCGATCATGGAGGCCCTGCACCATTTGCAAAAGAATCTCACCATCGAATTGGTTAGAGGCACCAATATCATCAGAGTCACAGCTCGAAGCGAAATACCCCAGGAAGCCGCCGATATCGCCAATGGAGTTGTTGATGGTTATAAAGCCGCAAGAGAAACGGAGGAACAACAAAGAAATAAGCTTGGTATAGACGCCCTGCATGATCAAATCGTCCAGCAACAAGCGGTTGTTGTCCGGGCCGGGGCTGCGGTCGACGAACTCAGATCGAAGGCCACCGCAAACCCAGGCTCTGATCCGACAGCACTTTTCGATGCCGATCAGAATCTCCGAAAGCAGCAAGGCCTTCTCGACGCCCTCAACAGCCGTCTCGGGCAATTGGAGGCCGATTCACAGTTATTGGAAAATCCGGTCAGGATCATTTCCCGGGCCGTACCGCCGCCTGAGTAAATGACCCTAGCTTTTGGTTGACCCTGCGGGCAAAAGTGACCTACACATAAGTGTGCGCAAACCCTATTTATTCCTTTCTCTGGCAGTGGCTTTTGCCATCGGCGTGACTCTGGCCGGATGCCAGAAAAGTCCCTCGACGATCAAAGTCGGTCTGGCCGCGGTGCAATCGGGCGGCGATGCCCAGATCGGCCTGACCATGCTGCAGGGTTCCCAGATCGCCATCGACGAATGGAACGCCAAGGGCGGCGTGCTCGGGGAAAAAATCGAATCCATTTCGCTCGACGACGAGGCCAATCCCCAGAAGGCAACCACGGTGGCACACAACCTCGTCGACGACGGCGTGGTGGCCGTGCTGGGCCACCTGAACAGCAGTTGCACGATTCCCGCCTCCAAGGTTTACAACGACGCCAAAGTGATCCAAATCAGCCCCGGCTCCACCAATCCGCTCTATACGGAGCAGGGTTTTCCGTATGCCTTCCGCATTTGCGGCCGCGACGATCAGCAGGGTCCGGTGGCGGCCAAGTACCTGCACGACGTGCTTAAGCTGACCAAAATCGCCATCCTGCACAACAAGACCGCTTACGGCGAAGGCCTGGCCACGGAGGTCAAAAAGGCCTTCGAGGGCATGGGCGGCACGGTGACCATGTTCCAGGGCATCGGCGCGGATGAAACCGATTTCAGCGCGAACATCTCGGTGATCAAGGGATCCGGCGCCGAAGGCTTTTTCTGGGGCGGCATGTACAGCCAGGGCGGCCCGCTTTGCCTCGCCCTGCGCCAGGCCGGGCTGAACATTCCCTTTGTCAGCGGCGATGGCTGCTTCGACCCGTCGTTCATCAATACCGTGGGCGCCAACGCGGCCAATGTCTTTCTCTCCTTCGGCAAAGACTACCACAAGGTTCCCGCCGCCCAACCGTTTCTGGAAAAGTACAAGCAGGTCTACGGGCACGACGAAGGCGCCTACTCGGTTTACGGCTACGACGCGGCCAATGTCCTGCTCACGGCCATCGATAAGGCGCAAAGCACCGACCCCGACAAGGTCGCGGCCATCCTGAAGAGCCAGACGTTCGATACGATCCTCGGCAATATCGATTTCGACTCAAAGGGCGACATCAAGGAATCCAGCTTCGTCATCTGGACGATCCAGGACGGCAAATTCCAGGTCACCGCCGACAGTCCCTGAACCGTGAGGGCGCCAACTTTTACCTGACGCCAAGTGACTGCAGATTCTTCCTCCACCCT
>JAJSLI010000027.1 GCA_021272315.1 Methylacidiphilales bacterium
CCAGTACGGCCACGTCATCCTCGACATCGCTCCCCGCCCGCGAGGCGAGGGCATCGAGATCGAAAACAAGGTCGTTGGCGGCAACATTCCGAAGGAATACATTCCTGCCTGTAAAAAGGGCATCGAGGAAGCGCTGCTCAACGGCGTGATCAACGGCTCGCCCGTGATCGACGTGGCCATCAACATCACCGACGGCACCTACCACGAAGTCGACTCGAACGAACTGGCTTTCAAGTTAGCCGCAATCTTCGCCGTGCAAGACGCGATGAAGCAGGCCGGCCCTATCCTGCTCGAGCCGATCATGAAGGTCGAAGTCTCCACCCCGGACGAGTTCCAGGGCGACATCATCGGCGACTTGAGCCGCCGCCGTGGCAAGATCATGAACACCGAGAGCAAGAACAAAACGACAAACGTGCACGCTGAAGTGCCTCTCTCGGAAATGTTTGGCTACGTCAACAACATCCGCTCGATGTCCAAGGGCCGTGCGGCCTACACGATGGAACCGTCACACTTTGAACAGGTGCCGGCGCAGATCGTGGCGCAGATCACCGAACAAAAGAAGGGCAAATAAATTTATGGCCGAAACCCGCATCCGCATCCGCCTCAAGGCATTTGACCACCGACTCCTCGACCGGGCCGCGACCGAGATCGCCGAAACGGCCTCCCGGACCGGTTCCGTCGTGGCCGGCCCGATCCCCCTTCCGACCAAGATCGAACGATACACGGTCAACCGCTCGCCCCACGTCGACAAAAAGAGCATGGACCAGTTCGAGATGCGCACCCACAAACGCCTCCTCGACATCATTCAGCCGACGGCCAAGACGGTGGACGAACTCAAGAAACTCAACCTGCCGGCCGGCGTCGACATCAAGATCAAGGTCTAACCCCGCATTCATTTTCTCGCACTTAAAGCACTCCCATGAGCATCGGAATTCTAGGACAAAAGGTAGGAATGACCCGCGTCTACGACGACAGCGGGACGATCACGCCCGTCACCGTTATCCTGGCCGAACCCAACTCGGTTCTGCAGGTCAAAACGGTCGAAAAGGACGGTTACTCCGCCGCGCAGCTCGGTGTCTTCGACCAGAAGGAACACCGGGTGAGCAACCCCGAACTCGGCCACTTCAAGAAGGCCGGCGTCACACCCAAGCGGTTCGTGCGCGAGTTCCCGATCAACGGCGAGGAGGTCAAGACCGGCGACGCGCTCAGCGTCACGCGGTTCAAGGCCGGCCAGTACGTCGACGTCATCGGCGTCTCCAAGGGCAAGGGTTTCCAGGGCCCGATGAAGAAACACAATTTTCACGGACAGGGCGCGGCCCACGGCTCAAAGACCCACCGCCGCACCGGCGCGATCGGCGAGCGTTCCACCCCGGGCCGCATTTACAAGAACCACGGCATGGCGGGTCACATGGGCGATGAGCGCGTGACGGTGCAGAACCTGCGCGTCGTCCAGGTGCGTGAAGCCGACCATGTGCTGCTGGTCAGCGGCGCTGTTCCCGGCGCACGCGGCAGCTTCGTCGTCGTCCGCACGGCGATCAAGGGCCAGCCGAAACCGAAGCAGGTGCAGGTGGTCAAGGCCGTCAATCCTGCGAAAGCCGCCAAGGCCGACAAATAAACGATCATGAGCCTCTCTCCTCTTTCCACCAAGGACGCCGCGTCCAAACTGAAGGTCGATCTCATCGAGAACGGCATCGGTACCCAGGCGCTGCATGAAACAGTCGTCGCCTATCGCGCCAATCGCCGCGCCGGCACCCACTCGACGCTCACCAAGGCGACCGTTGCCGGATCCGGCAAAAAGCCGTGGCGCCAGAAGGGCACCGGTAATGCCCGTGCCGGCTACAGGTCGTCGCCAGTCTGGTCGGGCGGCGGAGTGGTCTTCGGACCGCACCCCCGCGATTACTCGAAAAAGACCAACAAGACGGTCAAGCAGCTCGCGCTCCGCAAGGCGATCAGCTCTCGCGTGAACGCCGGCGAAGTTTATCTCATTGAGACGATTTCTCTCGAAAAACCGAAGACCCGGGACCTGGTGGCCAAACTCAAGGACGGGCTCGCCGCGAAGTCGAGCGTGCTCCTGGTCATCGAAGCGCCGGACCAGAAGGTTTTCCTCGCCTCGCGGAACCATCCGCGGCTCGAGACGACGACGGGCGACCAGGTCAACGCCGAGCAGTTGCTCCGTTACGACCGCATTTTCATCACCGACGGCGCGCTGGGCAAACTTTCCGCGCGACTCCAAAAATAACCCTCCCATGCGCGATCCACTTCTCATTGTCAAATCGGTGCGCGTCA
This sequence comes from Methylacidiphilales bacterium, assembly GCA_021272315.1. Classification (GTDB taxonomy): domain Bacteria; phylum Verrucomicrobiota; class Verrucomicrobiia; order Methylacidiphilales; family UBA1321; genus JABDGH01. Next base: position 2,287 of record JAJSLI010000027.1, read on the forward strand.
CCGAAAAAGGCACCGCCTTGGCGGAAAAACACAACCAGTACGTCCTGAAGGTGTCGCCAAGCGCGACCAAACAGGAGATCAAGCACGCGGTAAAGCAGCTCTTCCAGAAGACCGCCATCCGCGTCAACACCATGCAGGTCGCCGGCAAACTCAAACGTCGCCACGGCGGCCACAACATGGGGCGGCGGCCCGACTGGAAAAAGGCGATCGTCACGCTCAAGGAAGGCGAAAAGATCGAACTCGTTTAACCGGATACCATCATGGCACTCAAAACCTTCCGCCCCATCACCCCGTCGCTGCGCTTCACGCAGACGAACGGCTTCGAGGAAATCACCAAGGGCAACCAGCCGGTGAAGAAGCTCACCGAACGCCTCATGAAGTCGGGCGGCCGCAACAGCTACGGGCGCCTCACCTCGCGCCATATCGGCGGCGGCCACAAGCAGCGCTACCGCTTCATCGATTTCAAGCGCAACAAGCTCGGCGTCAAGGCCGTGGTCGAGTCGATCGAATACGATCCGATCCGCACCGCGCGCATCGCTCTCTTGAAGTATGCCGACGGCGAGCAGCGTTACATCATCGCCCCGGTCGGCTTGGTCGTCGGCGCGACGGTGGCCAGCGGTCCCGACGTGGAACCGGTGGCCGGCAACGCCCTGCCGCTGGAAAAAGTTCCGCTGGGCACGGCCATCCACAACATCGAGATCATTCCCGGTCGCGGCGCCCAAATCGGGCGCACCGCCGGCAGCAGCGCCGTGGTCATGTCGGTCGATGCCGGTTACGCGCAGGTGCGCCTGCCATCCGGCGAAATCCGCAAGATTTTCTCCAAGTGCTACGCGACCATCGGCCAGGTCGGCAACATCGAGCATGAGAACGTGTCGCTGGGCAAAGCCGGGCGCAGCCGCTGGCTCGGACGTCGTCCCCACGTGCGCGGCATGGTGATGAACCCGGTTGACCACCCGATGGGTGGCGGCCAGGGCAAGAGCAAGGGTGGCGGCGGTCGCCAGCACCCCGTCTCTCCGTGGGGCCAGCCGTCCAAGGGCCTCAAGACCAGGCCGAAATACAAGCCGTCGAACAAATTCATCGTGGAACGCCGCAAAAACAAAAAACACTAACCGCCTATGTCCCGCAGCCTCAAAAAAGGACCCTTTGTTGACGATCATCTCCTCGTGAAAATCGAGAAGATGTCCGCCGCCAGCGTGAAAAAGCCGATCAAGACCTGGTCGCGCCGCTCCCTCATCACACCCGATTTTGTGAGCCACACCTTTCTGGTTCACAACGGCAAAATTTTCAATTCCGTGTTCGTGACCGAAAACATGGTCGGGCACAAGCTCGGCGAGTTTTCCCCGACGCGCACCTTCAAGAAGCATGGCGCCCACACCGAGAAGGCGGCCGCCAAATAACCGGAGACGCGAACGGAAGAGACTTTATTCAGACCATCGGACCGCAACGGCTCAGGCCGCCCGGTCCGGCTGCAGCGGGGTGGGTTCGCCCTTCTCGTCGCAGTCCTGGCGTTGAACACGCCGGGAACCATGTCCGCCCAGCCGGACACGGATCGTTCTTTGAATGCAGACCAAACGGCAACGGAGCCGAGCCCTTCTGCGACGACCAACACCGCCCCGGACCTTTCAGGTCTGAGCCGCGAACAGTTGGAAGCGCGGGTCAGGACGCTGGAACAAAACCTCGCCTCGGCCAACGCCGAGTCGGAATCGTTCCGGAAGCAGTGGCAGGACCTCATGCTGCGCAATGAAGCGCTTGGGGTCAACGCCCTGACGGACGATCAGCGCATGCTCCAGGACAAACTGGTGCAGGCGGTGAAGGAACTTTACCAGACCGAGATGAAACGCCGCGAGGCGGTTCAACTCCTGCAGAAGCTCCTCGACTCGACCAACGCCCTGCTCCAGACGGCGCCCGATTACGCGCCGAAAGTCAGGGCCGATTACGAAGTCGCCTGCCGCTCCGCGAAGGAATATCTCGCGGGACACAGCGGGGCGGCCATCCCGATCGGGGAAACGCTGGCCGACGGGCGGATCGCCGACGTGAATCCCGACCTCAATGCGGTCGTGCTCAATGTGGGCACGACGCAGGGAGTGAAGGAGGGGATGCCTTTCCTGATCTACCGGAATGCCGATGAGTTGGCCACGGTACGGGTGGTGCTGGCGCGGGACCTCGTCAGCGCGGCGTTGATCGAAACGATCAAGCCGAACACCACGCTGAAGATCGGTGATCGGGCGGCGGCGCAGACGCAGTGAAGGATGGATGGATAGACGAAAATTTTGAAACAGAGAATAAACACGACAGGGATAGAGAAGGTAAAATTGAAAAAACGAATTTGAGTTATGGAAGTTAAAGCTGAGACAAAATACGCGCGGATTTCCGCGTTCAAAGTGCGTGAAGTCACGCGCGAGATTCAGGGACTGCCCGCTGAGCAGGCCTTGGAGCTCGTGCGCCTGATTCCGAAGAAAGCGGCCCGCCTTATCGGCAAGACGCTCGCTTCGGCCATCGCCAACGCGGAGAACAACAACAACCTGCGCGCGGCGAGCCTGGTGGTGAAGCACGCGATCGCGGGCGAAGGCCCGACGCTCAAGCGCATGCACACCCGCGCTCGTGGCGGCGGCGCCCGGATCAACAAGCGCACCGCCCACATCCGCATCACCCTCTCGGAAGCCGAACCCGCCGTTGAAAAGCCGGTGAAGACGAAGAGCGAAAAGAAGACCCGGGCCCCGAAAAAGGCCGCTCCGGCCGCTGAAGAAACCAAGAACTAAAAAGTATGGGACAAAAAGTTAATCCAATCGGCTTTCGCGTCGGCTTCAACCGCGCCTGGCGCTCCATGTGGTACGCCTCAAAGAAGGACTTCCCGGTCTTCCTCTACGAGGACGCGCTCATCCGTAGATTTATCAAGAAGAAGCTCGAAGGGGCCGCTGTATCCAAGGTGACGATCGAACGCGCGGCCAACCGCGTGCGCGTGAACATTCACACCGCCCGTCCCGGCGTCGTGATCGGCCGCAAGGCGGCGGAACTCGACAAGCTCAAGGACGAAATTCGCGCCCTCACCCAGAAGGACCGCGAAATCCTGGTCGACGTGAAGGAGATCAAGAACCCGGAACTCGACGCCCAATTGGTGGCCGAAAACATTGCCCTCCAGATCGAGCGCCGCATCACCTCGCGGCGCGCGATGAAAAAGGCTGTGCAGACAACCATGGACATGGCCGGCGCGGAAGGCATTCGCGTCCGCTGCTCGGGCCGCCTCGGCGGCGCGGAAATCGCCCGCACCGAGGAATACCGCGAGGGCAAGGTGCCTCTGCACACCCTGCGCGCCAACATCGATTACGGCTTCGCCGAGGCCCTGACCGTTGCCGGCAAGATCGGCATAAAATGCTGGATCTGCCGCAAGGACGAAGTCGTCCCCGTCACCAACTAACCGGACACACCCATGCCGCTTCTTCCTAAACGCGTCAAATATCGCAAATCCCAGCGGGGCAGCCGCAAAGGCTTTGCCTCGCGCAATATTACCATCGATTTTGGCTCCTACGCCTTGCAGACGCTGGAACGCGGCTGGATCACCAACGTCCAGATCGAGGCCGCCCGCGTCGCCCTGACCCGCAACATGAAGCGCAAGGGCAAGCTCTGGATCCGGATTTTTCCGGACAAATCGGTCACCGCCCGCCCGCCCGAAACCCGCATGGGCAAAGGCAAAGGCGCGCCCGAGTACTGGGTGGCCGTGGTCAAGCCCGGCAACATCCTCTTCGAACTGGACGGCCTGCCCATATCGACGGCGCGCGAATCGCTCCGGCTCGCGGCCACAAAGCTCGCCATCCGCACGCGGTTCATCACCCGCGCGGGACGATTTTAAGCTTATGAAAATTACCGAGGTTCGCAATTTCACCGACTCCGAATTGGCCGCCAAGAAAAAGGACGCCCATCAGGAGTACTTCAATCTGCGGCTCCAGCAGCAAACCGGCGCGCTCGAGAAACCGAGCCGCCTCAACGATCTGCGCAAGGACGTGGCCAAGCTCGAAACCGTTTTAAGCGAACGCCGCCTGGGCCTTAAGGTCAAGAGCCGCCCTGTCCAGAAGCCCGCCGCCGAAAAGAAAAAGAAATAAATTCAGAAACCGACCGTCATGAGCAAAGAAACGACCAGCACACCCACCGCCGGGAACGGCGCCGTCCCGCACGTCCGCAAGGAACGGACTGGGGAAGTCATCGCCGCGAAGATGCAGAAAACCATCATCGTGCGCGTGGAGCGCCGCGTGCCCCATGCGAAGTTCAAGAAGATCGTGCGGGTGCACAAAAAGTTTTACGCCCATGACGAAAAGGGCGAGGCCAAGGCAGGCGACCGCGTCCTCATCCGGGAAACACGCCCGCTGAGCAAGCTCAAGCGGTGGGAACTCGTCACCATTTTGAAACACTAAGGAACACCATGATACAGATTCGCTCCTGGGTCGACGTGGCCGACAACACCGGCGCCCGCCGCGCCACGATGATCGGCGTGATCGGCAAAAAATCGCGCGAAGCCGGCATCGGCGACGTGATCACCGCCAACGTGAAGGAAGCCGCGCCCGACGGTACGGTCAAAAAGAGCGAGGTGGTTCGCGCGGTCGTCGTGCGCACGCGCTGCGCCATCCGCCGCGGCGACGGTTCCTACCTGCGTTTCGACAACAACGCCGTCGTCATCATCGACAAGGACCAGAACCCGCGCGGCACGCGCATCTTCGGCCCTGTCGCCCGCGAACTGCGCGACCGCAATTTCATGAAAATCATCTCGCTCGCCCCGGAGGTCGTCTGATTATGGCACTCTTTCGCGTCAACAAGGCCCGTTTCCCGCAGGGCAAATTCCACGTCAAGAAAAACGACGAAGTGGTCGTGCTCTCCGGTACGCAGCAGGGCAAGCGCGGCAAGGTGCTGCAGGTCCTGCGCGCCCGCAACCGCGTCATCATCGAAGGGGTCAATTTCATCAAGAAAGCCGTCCGCAAATCGCAGGAGCAGCCCCAGGGCGGCATCATCGAACGGGAAGGCGCGCTGCACATCTCCAAGATCATGCTCGCCGCCGACTACGACTCGCGCAAGGGTGCCGCCGCAGCCCCGGCCGTTGAAGGCGCTGAGGCCAAGCCCGGCGCCCAAAAGGAAAAAGCCGCTCCCAAAGGAAAGAAATAAGCCATGCCCGCCGCCATCCCAACCAAGGAACCGCCGACGCTCGTCCGCGAATACAAGGAAAAAGTCGTCCCCGCCCTCATCCAGAGCCGCGGTTACAAGAACGTGATGCAGGTGCCGAAAATCGACAAGGTCGTCGTGAACTGCTGCATCGGCTCCAGCGAGGACACCAAAGTCGCGCTGGAAGACGCGTTCAACGAAGTGCAGATGATCACCGGCCAGCGCCCGGTCAAAACGAAGTCGACCAAGAGCATCGCCAACTTCAAGTTGCGCGAGGGCCAGGAGATTGGCGTGAAGGTGACCCTGCGCGGCGCGATCATGTACGAGTTTCTGGAACGCCTGATCCGCACCGCGCTGCCCCGCATCCGCGATTTCCGCGGCGTGTCGCCCCGCGCCTTCGACGGCCGCGGCAACTACACGCTCGGCGTCAAGGACCAGACCATCTTCCCCGAAGTCGAACTCGACAAGGTGAAGCGCAACCTCGGCATGGACATCACCATCGTCACCACCGCCCGAAAGAACGACGAAGCCAAGGAGCTTCTCGCCCTCTTCGGCATGCCTTTTTCCGACCGCAAACTGAACTAACCCCCCTATGGCCAAGACCACCTGGATCGTAAAACAAAAACGCAAGCCGAAGTTTTCTTCGCGCGCCTATAACCGTTGCAAGCTCTCGGGCCGCCGCCGCGCCTACATGCGCAAGTTCGGCCTGAGCCGCATCGCTTTCCGTGAGCTGGCGCTGCGCGGCGAGATACCTGGTGTCACGAAAGCCAGTTGGTAACCTGATTTTTTCCCATGCAAACCGATCCCCTCGGCGATTTCCTCACCACCATCCGCAACGCGTCCCGTGCTGCCAAGAGCGAGATTCGCGTGCCCTGGTCGCGGATGCGCAGCGATGTCGCTCACATTTTGAAAAATGAAGGCTACCTGACCGAAGTCGAGAAGGTTTCCGAAAAAGCCACCGCCGGCAAACCGGAACTGCGGGTTAAACTGCGCGGCTCGGGCAAGTCGCGCGCCATCACCGAGATCATCCGCGTGAGCAAGCCGGGCCGCCGCCAGTACGTCGGTGCGCGGGAAATTCCCCGCGTGCTTGGCGGCATGGGCGTCTCCGTCGTTTCCACGCCCCGCGGCGTGATGGCCGGACACCAGGCCAAGAAGCAGAACCTTGGCGGAGAATTGCTCCTCACCATTTACTAAGGAATAAAACCATGTCGCGCATCGGCCAAAAACCCATCACCGTCCCGGACAAAGTCAAAGTCGCCGTCCAGGGGCCCGTCGTGAACATCGAGGGACCCCGCGGCAAGCTCAAGCACACGCTGCCGGACGCGATTGTCGCCCGGCTCGAGGGCAAAAACCTGCTGGTGGAAAACAAGGGCGGCACGCGCCAGCACAAGGCGCTGCACGGGCTCTCCCGCTCGCTCCTGGCGAATTTCGTGCAGGGCGCGAATGAGGGTTTCCAGAAAAAATTGGAAATCCAGGGCGTCGGCTTCAAGGCGGCGCTGCAGGGCAAGACCCTCAGCCTGAATCTCGGTTTTTCGCATCCGATTGCCTACCCGGTGCCGGACGATATCAAGGTCACCGTCACGGACAACGTCAACATTCTCGTCGAAGGCGCGGACAAGCAGAAGGTCGGCGCCGTCGCTTCGGACATCCGCCGCTTCTACCCGCCCGAGCCCTACAAGGGCAAGGGTGTGCGCTATGCCGGCGAACAAATCATCCGCAAGGAAGGCAAGACCGCCCAAAGCAAGTAAAGGAACCCATGGCCAAACTCACCTCCAAAGCCTCCCGCATCCGCACCCACGTGCGTGTGCGCCGCAAAGTGAAAGGCACGCCCGAGCGTCCGCGTCTCGCCGTGAATTTTTCCGGACAACACATCCGCGCCCAAGTCATCGACGACGTGGCCGGCAAGACGCTTGTCAGCGTTTTCACGACCGAAAAATCGCTCAGCGACTCCAAGCTGCGTCCCAACGTGAAGGGCGCGGAGGAGATCGGCAAGCTCGTGGGCGAACGCGCCAAGGCCAAAAAAATCACCCAGGTCGTCTTCGACCGGGGCGGCTTCAGCTATCACGGCAAGGTCAAGGCGCTCGCTGACGCGGCGCGCCAGACCGGCCTCCAGTTCTAAGCAACCAACACCTTCCCTATGCCCCCCAAGATCGACGAAACAATCGAAAAGAAAATAGCCGAGGAGACTATCACGCCCGACGTGCTGGCTGAGACCCCCGACGCAGCCGTTCCTGAAGCCGTTGTCCCCGTCCCGGGCGAACGCGGCGACCATCGCGGTCCCCGTGGTGGTGGTGGTGGCGGCGGACGCGGACGCGGACGCGGCGGCAATCGCGGCCCTCGCCAGCCCCGCAACGACGAGAACAAGTCGGACCTGCTCGAAAAAGTCGTTTTTATCAACCGATGCGCGAAGGTCGTGAAGGGCGGACGCCGGTTCAGTTTCAGCGCGCTCCTCGTGGTCGGCGACCGCAAGGGCAAGGTCGGCGTCGGCTTCGGCAAGGCGAACGAAGTGACCGAGGCGATCCGCAAGGCGACCGACGCGGCGCGCAAGCACCTCGAACCGGTTTCGCTCAAGGACAACACGATCCCCCACGAAGTGCTGGGCCAGTTCGGCGGAGGGCGCGTCTTCCTGCGTCCGGCCTCTCCGGGCACCGGGCTGATTGCCGGCGGCGGCGTGCGCGCGGTGGTCGAGGCGGCGGGCATCAAGGACCTCCTCGCGAAGTCGCTTGGCTCGGGCAACCCGGCCAACGTCGTGAAAGCGACCCTCGACGCGCTGAAACAGCTCCGTCCCAAGGAAACCATTTTCCAGTTGCGCGGCAAGACGGCCAAGGTGGCCGCCGCTCCCGTCGCTGAAGAAACCAAGGAAGCCCCGGCCAAGATCGGCAAGGCCAAGGCAAAAACCGCCAAGGCCGAGAAGGCCGCCCAGAGCGGTCCCTCCGATCCCGCGCTGGCTTCCTAACCAAATCCCACCATCATATCATGTCCTCCTCCCTTCGACTCCATAATTTGAAACCCCGTCCCGGCGCGCGGCATCGCGTAAAGCGCCTCGGCTGCGGCGAAAGCTCGGGCCACGGCAAGACCAGCGGCAAGGGACAGAAGGGCCCGAAGGCCCGTTCCGGCGGCAGCATCCGGCTTGGCTTTGAAGGCGGCCAGATGCCGCTCATCCGACGCATTCCCAAACGGGGTTTCAACAACGCGGCGTTCAAGGTCACCTACGCCCCGGTGAACCTCGGTGAGCTCGAAAAACTCACCGTCTCCGGCACGATCGACGAAAAAGCGCTGCGCGGGGCGGGCTTGGTCAACGGTCGCTGGGATGGCGTGAAGATCCTCGGTGACGGCCAGCTTACGAAGAAACTTGCGCTTAAAGTCGATGCCATCAGCGCCTCGGCCCGCGAGAAGATCGAAAAGGCGGGTGGCTCCATCGAGATCGTTCCGGCCAAGGTATATCCTGCGCGCAACAGCGCAAAGGCGCCCAAGGCTTCCGCGGCCAAAACCTGACCGAAGGCCCGGAATCGTGGAAAAGAGAGCCAACCAAGACCGCCTTCGCGGCGTTTTGAATATTAGCGCTTCTACTTTTTAACCACTTCCGTCTACCCTTTTCTTCTTTATGCTCTCCGCCTTCGCCAATTGCTTTAAGATTCCGGAACTCCGCCAGCGCATCCTGTTCACGCTTGCGCTCATCGTGGTCATCCGCATCGGCGCGGCGATTCCGTGTCCGGGTGTGAATACGGAGATACTCTCCCACTATTTCCACGACACGATCGAAAAGCAGCAGACCAATTCGGTCGTCGGCATGTTCAACCTCTTCAGCGGTGGTGCGCTCGAGAACTGCGCCGTCTTCACGCTCGGTATCATCCCTTACATCAGCGCCAGCATTATGCTTCAGTTGATGACCGCGGTCGTTCCGAGCCTCGGCAAGCTGGCGCGCGAGGAGGGGGGGCGGCAGAAGATCACGCAGTACACGCGATACGCGACCATCCTGATCTGCCTCGTCCAGGGTTTTTTCTACGCGCGGCAGTTCGAGAATCCCACCAACAGCCAGCTTCTTCCCAACATCGGTTCGACGATCTCCCAGTATGGCGCGCTGGTGCCTCATCCCGGGACCATTTTTGAATTCACCACCGTGGTCAGTTTGCTCACCGGCACGCTGCTGCTGATGTGGCTGGGCGAGCAGATCACCGACAAAGGCGTGGGCAACGGCATTTCCATGGTCATCACGATCAACATCGTCTCGCGCCTTCCCGCCGGTTTGCTGCAAGGCTGGCAGATGATCCACCCACCCACCGGTGCGCCCGGTCTGCCCCCCATCACCGTTGTCCCGCTCCTGTTTTTCCTCTTCGCGGTCGTCGCCGGGACGATTGCGATTACGCAGGCGCAGCGCAAGGTGACAATCCAGTACGCCAAGCAGGTGCGTGGGAACAAGATTTACGGCGGCCAGAGTTCGTTTCTGCCTTTGAAAGTAAACTACTCGGGCGTGATGCCGATCATCTTCGCTCAGTCGATCCTGCTCGTGCCCGCCTTCATGATCCAGATTCTGCCCCTCGGCAAGAGCTTCGGCGGCCTGGCCGAGTCGCTGACCAACGGGTCCCTTCACTACATTTTTTACATCTTCATGATCTTTTTCTTCTCCTATTTCTGGGTCTCCTTCATGTTCAACCCGATCCAGATCGCGGAGGACGTCAAGCGTAACGGCGGCTTCATTCCCGGGGTGCGGCCCGGCCCGCCGACCGCCGACTTCCTCGATTACACGATGACGCGGCTGACCCTGGCCGGCGCGATTTTCCTTTCCGTCCTGGCCATCCTGCCGATGGCGGCGAACCGGGGCTTCCAGGTCCCGGCGCTGACCAGCCAGTTCTTCGGCGGCACCAGCCTCCTGATCATGATCGGCGTCCTGCTCGACACGATCCGGCAGATGGAGACCTATCTTTTGCAGCGGCACTACGACGGCTTTCTCAAAAAAGGACGCATCCGGGGCCGCTCCAGCACCACGCCGGCGATCGGTCAGGGCCATACGGTCGATTCCTCCGCCTACGTCTGGCTTTTCGTCGCCATTGCGGTTCTTTTCATCATCGCCACGATCCTCTCGCTGACCTAGCCGTAGGTGAAAGTTAAAGGTGGCAAGAGCCGGACGCCAAGATAAGTTCCCTTAACCCCTTTTCCCGAATTTTGGTCGAGCCGTGAGCATTCCCATCAAAACCGCCGATGAAATCGAGAGCATGCGCGTGAGTTGTCGCGCGGCGCGCGAGATTCTCGAGGAAGTGTCGCTTGCCGTGGTGCCGGGCGTATCGACCGGGGAGATCGACAAGCTCGCCGCGCGCCTGATCAACGAACGGGGCGGACGCAGTCCCTTCCTCAATTATCGCGGCTTCCCCGGCCATATCTGCATTTCAATCAACGACGAGATTGTACACGGCATCGGAGGCGCGCGGCGCATCCAGTACGCCGACATCGTGAAGCTCGACATTGGCATCATCCTCCACGGCTGGGTGGGCGACACGGCGACGACGATTCCGGTCGGCGACATCCCCGCCGCGACGGCCCGGCTGCTTGAAAAAACGCAGGAGGCGCTCGTCTTGGGCATCGAGCAGGCCCGGCCCGGCAACCGGGTCCACCACATTTCCGAAGCAATCGAAAAATTCGTCGTCGCCAACGGCTACAGCGTGGTGCGCGAGTTCGTCGGCCACGGCGTCGGACGCGCTCTGCACGAGGAACCGCACGTCCCCAACTATGGCCGCGAGATCAAGGCCAAGCTGCGCCCCGGCATGACCATCGCCATCGAGCCAATGGTGAACCTGGGCCGCGCGCAGGTGCGGCAACTCGCCGACGGCTGGACGGTGGTGACCGCCGACGGCAAACCCTCGGCCCATTTTGAACACACCGTTCTCATCACCGAGGAAGAACCCGAAATCCTGACATGCCTTCCCGAGACAGCATCGAAGTCCAAGGTACGGTGATCGACGTCCTGAAACGCGATGCCTACCGCGTCGAGTTGGCCAACGGCCATCGCTGCATCGCCCGGGCCTCGGGCCAAGCCCGGCTTGATTCCGTCAAGTTCGCCCCCAGCGACCGCGTCTTGCTCGAGTTCCATCCCTACGACCTCTCCCGCGCGCGGATTATCGGGTAGATGAAATGACAAAAGTTCTCATTCCACGATTCTCCGGCCAAATTTTTACGAAAAAACTTCAACAACACACTTGCCACGCCCCGGCTCTTTGATAATATCTCACTCTTGCGCTTGATCGCTTGGAGGCATTTTTGCCTCTGGTGCCAGAGGCGCAAATCCCCTTATTCAGAAATAAACACATGAAAGTACGCGCCTCCGTCAAACGCCGCACCTCGGACTGCCAGGTCGTCCGCCGGAAAGGCCGCGTCTACATCATCAACAAAAAGAACCCGCGCCTTAAACAGCGCCAGGGTTGATCCATCCGCCGAACCTCCCATGCCTCGTCTTCTCGGTATCGACATTCCCGGTGAAAAGCGGATTGAAGCCGCGCTTCCCTACATTTACGGCATCGGCCCCAGCCGGGCCAAGCTCGTCCTCGAACAGGCCGAAATCAGCCCGGATGTCCGCGCTAAAAACCTGACCGACCAGCAGCTCAACCGCATCATCCAGGTCATTCAGGAAAACAAATACACCATCGAAGGCGATCTCCGCCGCGAGCTTCAGCAGAACCTCAAGCGCCTCCAGGCGATCAACTGCTATCGCGGCTTGCGCCATCGCCGCGGTCTTCCCGTTCGTGGCCAGCGCACCAGCACCAACGCCCGCACCCGCAAAGGCCCCCGCAAAACGGTCGGCGTTCAGCGCAACAAGGACGCCAAAGCCGGCAAGGTCTGATTTCTATAACCTCTTATTCCCATGGCAGACGAAACTCCCAATACACCCGCCCCCGAGAAAAAGCCCCCGGCCGAAAAGAAACCCGCGGCTGAAAAAAAGCCCGCTTCCGAAAAAAAGGCTTCCGGCGAAAAGAAGGGGGCAGCCTCTCCTGCTGCGGAAAAGAAGCCCGCGGAAAATCTTCCGACCAGCCTCTCGCTCGATCCGAACGACATTGAGAAACCCAAGATCGTCAAGGCCAAGGGCAGCAAAAACATCTTTGTCGGCATCGCCCATATTTCGGCCACTTTCAACAACACGATCGTCTCGATCACGGACCTCAACGGCAACGTGGTCGGTTGGTCGTCCGCCGGCAAGTGCGGTTTCCGCGGCTCTAAGAAATCGACGGCCTACGTCGCGCAGGTCGTGGCGCAGGACGCGTCGCGCCAGGCGATGGGCCACGGCCTCAAGGAAGTCTCGGTCCGCGTGAAGGGGCCAGGCACCGGACGCGAATCGGCCATCCGCGCCCTTCAGGCCATCGGCTTGGAAGTCACCTCCATCACCGACGTCACCCCCGTCCCCCACAACGGCTGCCGCCCCCGCAAGCAGCGCCGCGTTTAATCCCCCTCTTTCCTTACAATCATGGCTCGTTACACCGGACCCCGCACCAAGAAAAGCCGCCGCTACGGCGTTCCCCTTTTCGGCTCTCACAAGGCGCTTGAGCGCCGCAATTATCCCCCGGGCATGCACGGCGACAAAGGCCGTCGCAAGCAGTCGGAATACGCGACCGCCCTCGGCGAGAAACAGAAGCTCCGCCTCATGTACGGCCTGCTCGAGCGGCAGTTCCGCCGCTATTTCGAAACGGCCCTGCGCAGGCGCGGCGTGACCGGCGAGACGCTGCTGCAGCTCCTCGAAACGCGCCTCGACAACATCGTTTTTCGCCTTGGGTTTGCCAACTCCCGCCGCGCCGCGCGCCAGATGGTCAACCACGGCCACGTCAACGTCAACGGACGCCGGGTCAGCATCGCCAGCTACAACACGAAAGTCGGCGATGTGATCGAAGTGCGCAACAACGCCGTCTCGCGGCAGCTCGGCACCCGCGGCCTCAACGCCACGCAGATCATCGCCGTGCCCGACTGGCTCCTGCTCGACAAGGACAATTTCAAGGGTGAAGTGAAGCGAATTCCCACCCGCGAGGAGATCGCGCCGATCGTCAACGAACAGTTGGTGATCGAGCTTTATTCCCGGTAACTAAATTTTTTGCGGTCCCGCTGTGCGGGGTCGCCTGACCCTCTCCGGCCGGCGGTGCGGCGGAGGGCAGCAGAAGAAAAACACCGCCATCCGGCTGTCGGTCCGGGGTTGCGATGGCATATCGCGGCTTTCGGGAAACCCAGCCAAGGAGAAAGACAATGCCCATCCGCCTCGGTCGTTTCGAAATGCCCAATCGTCTGGCCAAAGACGAAACCGTTTCCAAAGGCAACTACGCCAAGTTCGTCGCCGAACCCTTTGAAGCCGGTTACGGTCACACCCTCGGCAACACCCTGCGCCGCGTGCTCCTTTCCTCGCTGGAAGGCGCCGCCATCGCAAGCATCAAGCTCGAAGGCGCCGTACATGAGTTTGGCACGCTTCCCCACGTCGTCGAGGACGTCACCGACATCGTGCTTAACCTCAAAAAGATCCTCTTCAAGCTCCCGAACCGCGATCCCCGCGTGCTTTTCCTCAACGTCTCGAAGGAAGGCGAAATCACCGCGGGCGACATCAAGCTCGACGCCGGCGTCGAGGTGCTCAACCCCGATCAGGTCATTGCCACGCTCGACAAGAAGCACCGCTTCGAGGCTGAACTCGAGGTCAAGGTGGGCCGCGGCTATGCCAGCGCGGAATTCAACAAGCATCCCGAGCAGTCCATCGGCGTCATCGCCATCGACTCGCTCTTTTCGCCCGTGCTCAAGGTGAAGTATGCCGTCGAGAACACCCGGGTCGGCCAGCGCACCGACTACGACAAGCTCATCCTGGAAATCTGGACCGACGGCCGCCTCACGCCCGACGAGTCGCTTCTGCAGGCCTCCGCGATCCTGCGCCATCACCTCGACCTTTTTGTCGATTTCGACAAGGAAGTCATCGAGTTCGAGGAAAGCCAACCGCAGGTCAGCCAGGAAAACAGCAAGCTCAAGAAGCTCCTCAACATGAGCGTCAACGAGATCGAGCTGTCCGTCCGCGCGGCGAACTGCCTCAACAACGCCAACATCACCACCGTGGGCCAGCTCGCCATGAAGACCGAGGCCGAAATGCTCAAATACCGCAACTTCGGCAAGAAATCGCTCAACGAGATCAAAGACAAGCTCCAGAACCTCAACCTCAGCCTCGGCATGAAGCTGGAACCCGGACTCGTCGAACTGCCCGCCACCGACGAGAAAGCAGCCGAATAAAACGCCATGCGCCATCAGAAAAACACCCGTAAACTCGGACGCACTTCGCAGCATCGCGATGCCTTGCTGGCCAACCTCGTGGCCAGCCTGATCCAGCACAAGCGCGTCAAAACCACCCTGGCCAAGGCCAAGGCCGCTCGTCCGCTGGCGGAAAAGCTCGTCACCCTCGGCAAGAGCGGCACGCTGCACGACCGCCGCCTCGCCGTCGCCAAGATCGGCCAGCGCGACATCGTCTCGAAACTCTTCGCCGAAATCGCGCCGGGCTTCAAGGACCGCAAGGGCGGATACACCCGCATCATCAAGCTCGGGCCGCGCGCATCCGACTCCGCGCCGATCGCCTTCCTGGAGTGGGTCGACTATGTCGTTGAAGTCGAGGCAGCGCCCACTGCAAAGGCGGAAAAGGCCCCGAAGGCCGATAAACCCAAGGCCGACAAGCCCGCGAAGGCTGAAGAGGCTGAAAGCGTCGAAGTCGAAGTGGTCGATGCGCCTGCCAAAAAGGCATCCAAAGCGCCGAAATCCAAGGACTAGGTCTTTTCGATCCAATCACGCAAACGGCGGTCTCCGCAAGGGATCGCCGTTTTGCTTTCAATATAGCGTCAGTCGGCGCCTGTCCTGAGCAAAGCCGAAGGAACCGTCGCTGATTTCGCACGGAGGGCCAAAAAGGCCACGGAGAAAAACCTTTTCAGCCCTCTTCCGTCCTCCGTGCGAAACCTTCGGAATCGCTGGCAAAACGTTGAATTTCGTAGCCGGCCCACCCAAAAGAAATTAGACCTGCTCTTCCACCGGACGCGCGGCCATCAGCTTGCCGGAGATGAGATAGGAGCCGACCACCAGCACGACGGACAAAACCTGCGCGAGAATCGTCTCCCAATTCGGGAAGAGCGAGAACCAGACGCCGGTCCAATCCGGCATGTAGGGGGCAAGCGAGGGGATATTTGTCGTCGAGAGCCAGTTGGCTGCCTGCATCTCATTAATTTCCTCGCCGACCATGACGAGCAGCACGACCCCAAGCATGATGCCGGTGAAGATGAGCATCTTGCGGTAGGGCAGGCGCCGGTGGGCCACAAACGTGAGAGCGCCGACGATTAGCGTGAGGCCAAGGCCGAAAAGCGATCCGTAGAGAACGGTCCAGCCGCCAAGCTTCAGGTAGTAGCTTTGCAGGAAGAGGACGACCTCGAAACCCTCGCGGTAAACGGAGGTGAGCCCGAGAAGAACGAGTCCCCAGAAAACGAGTCCGGGCGGCTTGCCGGCCTCGGCCGATTCGAGCAGTTCCTTTTTGCGGCGATTATGGGCGATGATCCAGCCGCCCCAATAGACCTTGTGGAAGAACCAGTTCATCACGATGAGCAGGACAACCACCGCCACGAGCCCGGTAAGGGCCTGGAGCGCGAGGTAGGAAATATTGACGCTGATATCCTGGATGATACCGCGCACGAAAAACCAGGTGACCAGCGTGGCGAAAAAGCCGGTGCTGGCGCCGAGAAAAATGGGCTTGGCGCGATCCCCCTGGTTGCGGCTGACGCTGGCGGTGATGGCGGCGAGGACGAGGATGCTTTCCAGCCCTTCGCGGAAGACGAGCACCGAAATATCGAGGATGGCCGAAAAGTAACTCGTGTTGGGCACGGTCGGATCGGGGTTGCCGTGGGAGGTGAGCCCCTGCCAGACAAGAATGGCGACGACGGGCAGGGCGGCCAGGACCAAAAGAATGTAACCGAGGCGACGCCAGGCGGGCGCTGCGGTGGTGGGCAGGGACTGATCGTGCAGGGTGGATGAATTGGCCATGATCAATATCATGCCGTAAAACCCGGCCGCGCGCTAACGACCGGTTGCTATTTCGTGACGGTGGGTTGTGCTGCCCAAATCCCGGTCAGCGTCGGATGGGCAACCCTCCATCCAGCGACCGAACTTGAAAGAAGAGGTCTGGTGAACCGGGCTCGGTAAAAATGAAGTTTTCCGGATCGAGAAGAATGATCGTATAGGTCGTCTCGGTTCCGCTGGCGTCTTTGTCAGAATATTGATTTCCCCGGATCGACCATGTCCCGTTCGTTGCCGCGGGGTCATTGGGATCGTCAGCCATGACCCATGTATAGTCCGCCCGATAACGGTAGTCATGTCGGGGCGAGTGCCACACGCCGACCAGCGTTTTTGAAAATGCTTTCCCGTCCGAGTCCGCCGGAGCGGGATGGTGTTCGATTTCCGCATCCACGGCTTGCCAGCCCGGTTTGTTCTCCTGAACCAGCCGCCATCTTAGCTTGGCCAGTTCCATGATATACTTTTCGCGAATCGCCTCGTTATTGGCGAGATCGGTCTGGTTATAGCGTGCCTCAATCGCCTTTAACCCCGGTGGTGCGTCGTCGGCCCGGCAGGTTATTGCGGCCAACACAAGAAACCCGGCAATCGCCGTAAATTTCATGGTGGTCCTAAATATGTTTCGTGTCGGACTCGTCCTTCACCGCGTAGCCCGAATCCTGGCGCTTGAAGTTGAGTTCATTCTTCTTCACGTAGGCGTTGAAGACGTCGTCGGCCGACATGCCCAGCACCTGCGCCAGCGAGATCAGGAAATGAAACAGGTCGACCACTTCGACCCGGGCGTTCTGGGCGTCGAACTTCTGGTATTTTGCCCACCATTTCCACGGCACGCTGTCGGTCAGTTCCGCGATCTCCTGGGTCATGGCCCGGGTGTAGTTGAGAATCCACTTGGTTTGCTCCTCCTCGCTCATCCCGCGGGTGACCACGCCGATGCGTTCATTCAGCGACTGCTGCATGCGGAATAGTTCCTCGAATTTGTCTTTGGGCGATTCACTCATGGGGCCGATTATTCCTCTTTGGACAGGATTAACAAGATTTACAAGATGAGGGGACAGAATTTGACGGGAGGAACATGAAGGACATGAAAAACAGACCTGCGACAAGGAAAGTTTTCCTCATGTCACTCATGTTTCTCCTGTCTAAAAATCCGCCTGCCTTCCAATCCTGTAAATCTTGTTAATCCCGTCAAAAACTGTCTTCCCTCAGTAGCGGCGCAGGAGTCGACAAGCGCCAAACCCGTGGCATGGTAATCTTCCCATGGAACAAGTCGTCATCATCGGCACCGGCTGCGCCGGACTCACCGCCGCGATCTACACCGCGCGCGCCAATCTCTCCCCGCTCGTGCTTACGGGCGTCATGCCCGGGGGACTGCTCACCACCACCAGCATCGTCGAGAATTTCCCCGGCTTCCCCGAGGGCGTCGACGGCTTCGAACTCATGCAGAAGCTGCAGAAGCAGGCGGAACGCTTCGGGGCGCGGGTCAAATTCGGCAACCTCGACAGCGTCGATTTTTCCGGCCAACCGTTGAAGCTGATCGTCGACGGCGACCCGATTGAAACGCGCACCGCCATCGTCGCGACGGGGTCGAGTCCGCGCAGCCTCGGGCTGGCCTCGGAACACGCGCTGGAAAAATTCGGCGTCACCTACTGCGCCACCTGCGACGGCGCGCTGCCCCAGTTCCGCAACCAGCCGCTCGTCGTAGTCGGCGGGGGCGATTCCGCCGTGGAAGAGGCGACCTACCTGACCCGTTTTGCCTCGAAAGTTTACCTCATCCACCGCCGCGATTCCCTCCGGGCGAGCGCCATCATGCAGGAACGTGCGCTGAAACATCCCAAGATTGAGCCGGTCTGGAACAGCGTCGTGACCGAAGTGCTCGACGTCGCAAAAAAGAAAGTCACCGGCGTGAAGTTGAAGAACATTTCGACCGGCGGAACAAGCACCCTGGACTGCGCGGGGGTTTTTGTCGCCATCGGCCACGTGCCGAATACGAAAGTGTTCGGCGGCGCGCTCGAAACCGACGGGCAGGGCTACCTCAAGCTCCACGGCGGCACCCGGACGAATGTGCCCGGCGTGTTCGCCGCGGGTGACGTCGCCGATTCGGTCTATCGCCAGGCCGTCACCGCCGCCGGGACCGGCTGCGCCGCCGCGATTGAAGCCGAGCGTTTTTTGGAGAAGTAGGCTGCGGAAGACAGTAACGGAATTGTTCAGAGGTAGCCGTCGACCGCCGGGCGACGGTGCCTTTTCGAGTGGCCCGGACAACTTGTTGTCCGGGTCTCCCCGCGAGAGGTAAGAATGAATCCCGTGGCTTTTGAGGATTCATTTTTTCGCCCCTGAAGGCTAGGATACTCCTGTGAGCTTACGGACGCTTTATCTCGATACCTCGGTTGTTGGTGGTTATTTCGACAAAGAATACCAGAAGGAGACCCGCCAACTTTGGGATTTATGGAAGACAGGGCGGTACCGCTTCGTTTCCTCCGTCGTGGTGGAAGAGGAGATCGAGCCTGCTCCGGAACAGGTGCGACGTCTCTACGCACAAACCTTCCCCGAAGAAAATCGGTTGGCTCTGTCGATGGTGGCCATCGAGTTGGCTGGACTTTATGTGCAACAGGGAGTCGTAACGCCCAAATACCTTTCCGATGCCCGGCATGTGGCGGTTTGCGCGGTGGCTGGGATCACTCACTTGGTTAGTTGGAACTTCCGGCACCTGGTCAATGTTGAACGGGAGGCTGGATTTAACGCCATCAATCTGTTGCAGGGCTACGCTTCCGTCCGTATAGTGAGTCCGTTGGAGCTGATCTATGCACCCTAAAACAAAAGTTTTTGATGCGTTGGTTGAATCGCGCAAGTGGCGCGAGCGCGTCAGCCGCAAGATTGCCAAGATGACCCCGACCCAGGAATTGGCCTACTTCAACCGCCGTCGCGGTGTTACTCCATCTGGCAAAAAAACATTGGCACGCGCCACTTAACGCGATCAGATGGTCAGTAGGAACGCCGGCTACCTACTCGACGTACAATTCCTTGTCCTGCTCGATGGGCCGGCGGCAATGGGCCCACTTGCCGAAGAGCGGCGCGCGCAGCTTGGAAAAAATGCGGTAGCCCAGGTCGGAAACGGGCGTCGGGAAAATTTGCAGCATCAACTCGAAAAAGCGGAACTCGGGCAGGCCCTTGATGACCTCGCGGATGGCGCGGCTGCGCACGGTGACCTCCTCCGTGCCGTCGGCGCGCCGGGAAAAAAGCACGACCGATTCGACCTTCGCCAAATCGGGACGGAGCCGCGCGACCTGCTGAAAGGTCCGGCCCTGCTTGATGCCGTAACGGATCCGCCGCGCGCGGTCGGCGTCCTTGACCTTGGCGACCCAGAGGTTGCAGAAGGCGCACTCGCCGTCGAAAAAGAGGAGCATCGGATACCGCTCGGAAGTCAGCGGCTCCTGTCCGGATTGGATTGGGGTCTCCATTGCTGTGCTCATGGCAGAGTTACCCTCGCATAAACTACCGGCTCTGCAAATAACAGCGTAGGCTAATGTCCGGTCAAGAAAGTCCCGGTCAACAACTGGTCGAACAGGCTCGGATCAAGCTGGTTCTTCACGTAGGCCCAAATGACCAGCGCGATCAGAAACGAGACCAGCTTAGCTTGCCAGTTGTGCAACAAGTGATTTTTCATCGTCCTTATCCTGAAGCAGAATGGCGATCAGTTGCGAGCGCAATTCATCGGTGGTGAGCGGGCGGCGCAGTTCGCCGTTGTAGGCGAGGGAAATGATGCCCGTTTCCTCGGAAAGGACCACGACCACCGCGTCGGTTTCGTCGCTCAGGCCGAGCGCGGCGCGGTGCCGCAGGCCGAGCGCGCGCTGCAGGCCCTCCGCCTGGGTGAGGGGAAAGATGGCCGCGGCCACGGCTATGCGGTTCTGGGCGATGATGACGCCGCCGTCATGCAGGGGAGTTTTGGGAAAGAAAATCGTCGCCAGCAAATCGTCGCTCACCGCCGCGTCGATCGCGGTGCCGGTTTCCCGCGCGGGCTCGTAGCTGATTTCCCGCTCGAACGCGATGAGCGCGCCGTGGCCGTCCTGCTGCAGGCGCTCGATCGCGCTGATCACCGCCTCGATCACCTCGGTCTGCTGCCGGTGTGATCCGAAAAGCGGGCGGCTGCCGACCTCGGCGAACATGCGGCGCAATTCGGGCTGAAAAATGATGACGAGGGCGACGAGGAGAAACGTGGACGATTCGCCCAGGAGGGTCTCGATCACCTTCAGGTGGAACGCGACGGAAAGAAGCGACAACGTGGCCAGGACAAAGACGAACCCGGCCAGCACCCGCGCGCCGCGCGTGCCGCGGAACAGTTTCCAGGTGTAATAAAACACCGTCGTGAGAATCAAAATCTCGATCAGCGACCGGACAATTTCCAGCGCCAGCGCAAAATGTTCGTGTAGATAGCTCGTCATGCCGTATCGGCTCCCCGTGCGAAGGCTCCGGCGAGGCGCGCCGCGCGAAACGCCGCCGGTAGGTCATGCACCCGCCAGATCGCCGCGCCTTGTGCCGCCGCCCACATGTGGGCCAACTCGTTTGTTATCTCCAAATGCTCCAAACCTCCAATTAATTTTAGGAAAGATTTCCGCGAGAGCCCAACCAGGAGCGGGCGGCGCAGGGCGCCGAAGGCGTCCAGGTCCCGCAAAAGCGCGAGATTGTGGGCGGGATTTTTCCCGAAACCGAAGCCCGGATCGCACACGATCGTCTCGAGCGCCAGGCCGTTTTCCTCTGCCCGGGCGAGGAATTTCGCGAGAAAATCGGCGATTTCCGCCGCCGGGTCGGCATAGCGGGGCGACTTCTGCATCGCGTGCGGCTGGTCCAGCGCGTGCATCAGGACGTACCCGGCGCGATACTGCGCCACCGTCGCCCAGAGCGGCGGGTCCCAGCGCCCCGCGCTGACGTCGTTGACGATCTCCGCGCCCTCTTCCAGCGCCGCGGCGGCCACGGGCGCTTTCCACGTGTCGACCGAGAGGGGAATTTGCAGGCGTCCCTGCAGGCGCTTCAGCACGGGCAGGATGCGCGCCAGCTCGACCTCGGCGCTGATCAGCTTTGCGCCGGGCCGCGTCGATTCCCCGCCCAGGTCGATCAGGTCGGCGCCCTCGGCTTCCATCTCCAGGGCGCGGTCGAGCGCCGCTTCCGGGTCGAGATACTTCCCGCCGTCGGAAAACGAATCGGGCGTCACGTTCAGGATGCCCATGAGCAGCGGGCGTTCCTGCCACTTCAGGGTCCTGCTTTTCAGTTTCCAGGCATGAACGGACATGAGGTCACTCCTAAAATGCCATTTCCCCGCGCTTTTGGCTAGGGCGTGTCTTCAAAATAGGGCAGGCCGCGCGACGGGTCGCATCTGGACCGAATCGAGGTAGGACTTGAACCTCGCGAAATCTGCGGCAGAATTGACCTTTCACATGTTGCACAGCCCCCAATTCCTCCAACTCGTCACCGAAGCAAAAAAACGCATCAAGGAAATCAGCGTCCACGATGCCTACGTCGAGGCCAAGAAGCCGGGCGTGTACCTGGTCGACGTCCGCGAGGAGAGCGAGTGGCACGCCGGCCACGCCCCCGGCGCGGTCCATCTCGGCAAGGGAATCATCGAGCGCGATATCGAACAGCGCATCCCCGACACCGAGGCGCGGATTTTACTCTACTGCGGCGGCGGTTTCCGCTCCGCCCTTTCCGCCGACAATCTCCAGAAAATGGGCTACACCAACGTCGTTTCGGTCGACGGCGGCTTCCGCGGCTGGAAGGAGCAGAACCTGCCCGTTTCGACCGCGCCGGAAGTCCCGCCGCGCAGCCCGCACGATAAACTCGGCGGCCTCCACCACCTGCCGCGCATGATCGACAAGGCCCGGCTCTTCCCCGCCGGCAAACTGCCCGGCTACAACTATCTCACCTTCGGCTTCGACAAGACGCTGCTCGATTTTCTTTGCCTCGAGGGCGCGGTCTTCGAGCAGATCGTGGCCAAGAACCCGACCGACGAAGGCGTCCTCAACGCGCTCAAGGAAAAGCTCGGGCCCGCCTGGCCCAGCGACCACGCCATCACCGATTTCAACCAGAAGTTCGTCAACCGCCGGCCCGACACGCCCGAGAAGCTCGCCGCGTTCGAGCAGCGCCGGGCCGTTTGCGCCCCGACCAAAAAGAAGGTCGAAACCTACTACGACCTCATCGACCTCGAGGAAGACCGGCTGACTTGATGTAGCGGCGGTCAGCGCCTGTCCTGAGCCTGCCGAAGGAACCGTCGCTCGAATTTGCCTTCTCGGTGTGGCTCACGGCCCAGGATTATGCTGGCGCGGTGGGCCGCCGGCCATCCCAAAGGGATGGCAGTATATTAGCCGGTGGTAAGACCACGAAGTGGTCGCCACCACCGGAACGCATTCCCCAAAAGCCGACCCCGGCAGGGGTCGTAGCGTGCTGGCACCCTGCCGGGGTGCGGTCTTATGCGAATCTATTCCGATGGTATCACCCGCAGACGCGGGCTCAACCACCGGCTATTTCGCTGCCAAGCCTCCGGCTTGCTGTAGCTGTGACGGAGTAGTTGCCTGCGATCTGGAAGAAGGCCGGCTTTCGTAGCAATCAGGGCCCGTGGCTCACGGCCCAGGATTATGCTGGCGCGGCGGGCCGGACGGCTGGAAATTCTGGCTGGCGGCAAGCAGGTAACTGGCCGGAACGATAATTCCGTCGTCTTTCAAGGTAGAGGCCATCGCGTCCTCGACTTGGTACACATAGGCGCGATTGTTGGGGTTCGTGGAATTTCTGATATTGATGTTGTTCATGCTCCTGAGTTGCGACGCCAACTGATGCACGCCGCCGTTCGGGCTGGGGTCCTTAAAAAAGGCGACGACCTTGTCCGCCTGCTCCGGGTGCCCGTTGGTCTTGAGCATTTGCGCGGACGTTTCAATCAAAAAAGTGACAAACCCGGCTTCATCGTCATTGTTCATTCGCGCAAAATCATCGAACGACATCGCCTTGGCGCCGTTTGCGGAAAACAGCGCGGCCAAAGCCAAAGCGAAAACGATCCTTGTCTTTATTTTCACCACTAAGGTTTTACCAGCGGTTGACGGCGGCACAAGTCGATGTTGTCGCGGGAAGGGACAATTCCGGTAGCGGTATAGTTTGAATGTGTCGGGAGCACTCACTTCACAGACGGGCATTATTCAGTGATCGGGCCGTCCCAGATAACCATAGCTAAAAAAAGGATGAGAAATATTACGGATAGTCGAGCTAGTTTAGGCTCTACTTTCTTGCAAATGGCCACCCATGCCCACAGCCCGAAATAAGCGAGAGGTACCGTTAGTAGAACGTATGGCTCGATAGGAGGCCAGGGGGGCTCCCAATTCTTTTGTAATAAGCAGTGCGACCAATAAAATGATCCGAAAAGGATAATCCAAAGCGCAAAGAATGATCCGCGCCTAAAGGCCGACATACCCCGACGGTAACAAAGCAACTAACTCTTCCAAGCTCCAAACGTAATCCGCAATTTCACGAAACCTCGCTTATTTCCCCAAGAGTCTCTAGTCAAAGAGAGGCATGCTCTCGCTGCGCGCCCCGCTTTTTTCGGTCAGCCTCGCCTTTGCGCTGGGCTGCCTGCTGGGCCTGGACGGCTGGATCAGCCTGCGCGTCGCCCTTGTCGCGCTGGCCGTGACCGGGGCGGCCTGGTGGCCGCTGGCCCGCTTTGAAAGAGCATCGCTGGCCGCCTTCTACGTTTTTGCCGCCTGTGCCGGGCTGGCGCATACGTTGCTGCTCGGCTCGACCATTGCGGTGGACGACCTCCGCCGTTTGCCCGACGAAAAGAGCCTCGACAGCACGCAGTGGCGCGGCGTGATCGTCGAGGAACCGGTCGTGCAGCTCCCGGCCCACCCCTCGCGCCGGACGCTGGACCGCACCTCGTTCCTCGTCGCCGTCGAGGCGTGGCGTCCGACCGGAGGCCGCCGCTTCGGCGCCGTTATCGACACGCCGTGGCAGCCGGCGCGGGGCCGGGTCCAGTGCATGGTTGTCGGTCCGTCGGGAAAACTCCAGTGCGGCGACCGGCTCGAGTGGGCCGGGGCCCTCGCGCCCGTCGCGCCGCCGCTTTGCCCCGGCGAGCTCGATTACCGGGCCATGGAAGCCGCGCAGGGCGTCTATTATCACGCGACGCTTCCCCCCGCGGACTGGAACCCGACCGCCACCGGCGCGGGCGGCTGGTGGCAAAACCTCCCCTTCGTCGCGCGCGATTGGGCCTACCGGCGGCTCCAGATCGGCCTCGAGGACGACCCGCGCATGGCCAATCTGCTCGCCGGGATGCTCATCGGCTACCGCCAGGAGATTCCGCTCGATATCGAGCAGGATTTCCGCCGCACGGGCACGCTCCACGTCTTCGCGGTCAGCGGCCAGAAGATCGCCGACATCTTCATTGTCGGGATGATCCTGCTTCAGCTCAGCGGCCTCATCCGCTGGCGCTGGGCGTGGCTGCTGGCGCCGCTCATGCTGATTTACTGCCTGCTCACCGGCGCGCCTGCCAGCGCGGTCCGGGCCACGGTCATGGCGCTGACGGTATTGGCGGCCTTGCGGTTGGGCCGCCCGTTCAACGCGCTCGGCTGCTGGGCGCTCGCCTTCCTGGCCATGCTGGTCTGGAACCCGGCGACGCTGCTCGATCCCGGCGCGCAGCTCTCCTTCGGCGTGGTGCTCGGGCTCATCTTGATTGCGCCGCCGCTCATGCGCTGGCTCGTCCGGCCCCTCGCTCCCGACCCGTTTTTGCCCCGCACCCTGGTTTCGAACGTTCAGAAGTGGGAGGAGATCGGCTGGCGCTGGCTCGGCATGCTGGCCGCCGCGTCCCTGGTCGCGATGGTGGTCAGCGCGCCGATCGTCATGATCGATTTCCATCAACTCACGCCCGTGTTGGTTTTCGCCAATCTCATTGTCGTGCCGTTGTCGGGACTGATCACCATCGTCGGCGCCATCGGCGTGGCCGTTTCGCTTCTCAACACGCAACTGGCCGCGCTGATCAACAACTCGAACTGGCTCTTGACCAAGCTACTCATCCTCTTTGTCGGATTTCTCGCCCACAAGCCGGGCGCGGCCATCAACGTGCCCGACCTTCGCGCGTTCTCCTCGCCGACGCCCTCCTTCATCGCCGCCCCGTTGCAGGACAGCGCCTGTCTCCTCGTGCGGGCCGGCGGACGCGCCTGGCTTTTCAACACGGGCCGCGAGCAACTCGCCCGCGCGGCGACCTGGCACCTGCTCCAGTTCTACGGCGTCAACCGGCTCGACGGCCTCGTTCTCGCCGAACTGAGCGAACCCGACAACGGCGGCATGGAAGTGATCGCCCGCGATTATCGTCCGCGCCAATTCATCGTGCCGCTTCTCGGCACCCGTTCGCCGATGGAAAAGCTGGTCCCCGACGCGGCGGCGATGTCGGGCACAAGCCTCGAGTCGTGGCGGCGCGGCCAAAGCCTTGAGCTTGCCCCCGGCGTAAGCGTCGAGGTGCTCCATCCCGCGCCCGACAGTCCGGAAACCCTGGCCGGGGACCGCGCGCTGGCGCTCCTGTTTCACGCGGGCGGCCAGACGCTCCTCTGGGCGGGCCGGCTCGGGCCGCAGGCGCAGGCCGATGTGCTCGCCGCCTGCCCCGGCCTGCATGCCGACGTCCTCGTCATGGGCACGGAACCGCCGCCCAGCCGGGACTGGCTCCGCGCGCTCGGGGTGCGCTATTGGTTGCAAATTCCGCCGCGCGACCCGCGCGCCAACTCGGCAATTTCTCCCGCCGACTTCGCCGATCTCTGCCAAGTCTGGCCCCTCGACGAAACCGGCGCCGTCGACGTCCATTTCGACCCGGCCCGGGACGGCGAGCCGCCCAAAATTCTCCTGCGCCCGTGGTTGGCGGCACCGTCGGCGCGTTGAGGCCCGGAGGGCCGGAAAGAAATTAGCCGGTGGCGCAAGCCACCGGTTTGGTCCACAAGGTCAACCGCCCCGGATGGGGCGGTGGATGAATTTACCGCTCAGAGATTCCGCCGCACCTCCGGCGCGGGTTCTTTTGTTGCGTTACACCGGTGGTTGGCACCACCGGCTAATTTCCGTTGGCCCTCCGGGCCAAAGGGCAGAAGGGCGGCTACGATATTTTTGAAAACGCCATCGGACATCACGCCAGCTTCTGCCCCCGCGCGGCGAGCAAAATGCGGTACCAACTCCCCCGGTCGAGCGTGATCCCGTCGGCCTGGGTAGATTCCTTGATCGCCTCCGCGCGGGTCGAGCCGTAAATCGGGATGATGCCGCTTGGGTGACGCATCAGCCACGCCAGCACAATCGCCAGCGGCGACACGCCGTAGGCCTGCGCGACATCGGCCAGCACCGGGCGTAGACGCTGCACCGCGGCGGCGGCGGACTCGTCCTTCGGCAACTCGGCCTTGTCGTTGAAAGCGGCGGCGAGTCGCCCGCCCGCGAGCGGACTCCACGCCATCGGCACCAGCTTCTTTTCCAGGCATTGATCGAGCGTGCCGTCCTCGAAACAGGCGAGCCGCAGCAGGTGGATTTCAACCTGGTTGGAAACCAGCGGGAAGGGGACCGCGCTCTGCACCGCGCTGAAAAGAGAGGGCCGGAAATTGCTCACGCCGAAATAGCGCACCTTGCCCGCCTTGTGGATGTCCACCAGCGCCTGGGCGATATCGTCCGGATCGGCCAGCCAGTCGGGCCGGTGCAACTGGTAGAGATCGACCCGCTCGAGCTTCAGCCGCTGGAGCGAGCCGTCGATCGACGCGCGGATATGCTCGCCGCTGAAATCGTAGCGATGCGGCGTGCCCGGCGGCTCATCCTCCCAGCGGATGCCGCATTTGGTCGCGACGACCAGCTGGTCGCGCCAGTCCGGATGACGGTCCAGCGCCAGGCCGTGGATCATTTCGCAGGTGGTGTCGCCGTAAATGTCGGCGTGGTCGATGAACGTGTAGCCCGCCTCCACCGCGCTTTCCAGGGAACGAATGCCGCGCTCAATCGCGGCGGCGTCCACCTTGTCCTTGTCCCACGTTCCGGAGAGGCGCATGGCCCCGTAACAAAGCCGGGTGACTCGAAGATCCGTTTTACCGAAGTTAACTATTTTCATGGCAGCATTACAAATTTTAAAATTTAGCTCCGTGGTTTGACAGCCGGTCTGCCGTGATTAGTTTGCATTGATCAGCACTAACACGAGGTTCACGGATGGACGCCATTTTGAAAAGTGAAAACATCGCGGTCGAACGGAAAAATTTCATTTTCGACCTCCGCGAAAACCCCCGGGGCCGGTTCCTCCGCATCACGGAAGACGCCAACGGACGCCGGGACGCCATCGTCATACCCGCCACCGGCCTGGAAGAGTTCCGCCGCGCCCTCGACGACATCATCGCCGCCCACCGCCAGGCCGGCGAACTGACGCCGTAAGTGGGGGCCTCTTTCGGGTAGCCCGGACTAGGTTGGGTAGCCGTCGACCGCCGGGCGACGGTGCCTCCTTCGGGTGGCTCGGACTAGGTTGGGTAG